>CALXZC010000058.1 GCA_944393135.1 uncultured Clostridia bacterium
TTTCTTCCTATGCTAATTCCTTCTGCCTTTATTCTCCTATTTTCTTCCATTACCATTTCTTCTGCTGCTAACATATAATCACTACCTTCCTTTATTAATTTTTCTATTATCTTATCAGCTCTTTCATTTCCAAATTTTTTATTTAGTACCAAATACATTGCATCATAGACTATTTTTTTATCTTTTATTTCTTTTATTTTTTCATTTATTTCAAACATAGTATATAATAATTCTTTTGTATTTCTTTCTTTTTCTATTAGTATTATTTTACTTAACATAGTTTTTTCCTGCATTAGTTCGTCTCTAGTATAATTGTTTATATCAACTAATGTATAATATCCAAGTGTCCCAAAATCAAAATCTCTAACATTCTCATCTAAAAAAAGCTTTTCTTGTATTTCTCTTATATAGTTTTTAGCTGTCCATTTTCCTTTGCCAGTATATAAAACTATTGGTATCGCTAAGCATTCTTTAGTATCTTTTTTAGGATTATCAACTTCATTTGCTCTCATTATTTCTACTTGATAATTTAATATTCTATAAGCCATTCTATAGTCTACTTTTGTTTGATGCTCAATTAAAAATACAATATTCCTATTTTTTAGTTTGTATACTATATCTGCTTCTCTATATTTTAACTCTGTTGTTACAAAGTTATTTTGAGATACAACTAAATCATTCGACTTTACTTTTATTTTTAATATTTTACTTAAAAATTTAGCCACTTCTTTTTTTCTTGAAAAAATCATTTTAAATATTTTATCATGTTCCTTATCTAATTTAGTTTTATTTTCTTTATTGAATTTTTCACTTTCTTCTGCATATTTTTTGACTAAAGACATAAACTGAGGATCTTTTAAGTATTTTTCTATATTTATATTTGTTATACTTTTTGTTTCTACATTTATCACCTCCTAATATATCATATATTTATTTCAAAAGCAATATTTACTTTTAAATAAATATTATGACCTTTATCTATTTTTCTTCATTCTCCTTGTTTTTTCTTCATCTTTCGTAATTTTTCAAATTGTTTCTTGAATAGTTTCGATTTAAATTGCTGAACTAACTTTTCTAACAAAATGTATGAAATAAAATTCTTTTTTATTAAAACACTTCTATCCAAAAAAGTCAAGGAAAAAATTAAACTTTTCATCGCAAAATTCGACATTTTAAAACTAGTAAGTGCTTTTTACTTACTAGTTTTAAATCATCTACTCTACTTATTTTTATTATTCTGAAAACAATACTTTTTCTGACTTGTACTGCTTAATAATAACCTTTAGAACTATTGAAATATATACAATAGTAGATATCGCCATCAGTAAAATATTAATCAAATCAATATTTCCATTACTTATATCTGTAAAAATCAGAGTAAAGTTTAAAAATGGAATTATTGAAAGAACTGGTGTTGCTCCTATTCCCATCATAAATGCAATCATTCCTGGAAAGAATGATATAAATGTAAGTGGAGTTAGGGCACTTTGTGCCTCTTTAAATGTTTTTGATGTACTTGCTATTGCTATACAAAGTCCACTAATAAAGAATGAATAAGCTATAATAACAACAACTGCAAATATTAAACTTGTTCCAGAAAACATTATATCAATTCCTTCATAAATGCTAAACATATCTTTAGTAATTATAAGTGAGATTACAGCAAGTACTAAACTAATTAAACCTGTTATTATTGATGAAACTGATACTCCTAAAAATTTACCTATAATAATATCTTTGCTTTTAATTGGAAAAGTAAGTAATGTTTCTAATGTTCCTCTTTCCTTTTCTCCTGCTGTTGTATCTGTTGCAGGATATGTAGCTGATACTGTAATTGCCATAATTATAAATAAGAATGCATAATTTTTAATGTAACTTGCAAAATAATTATCTTCTTCAAATATGTTTTCTTCTATTGTTATTATATTAAACATTTCTTCTGGATTTAAATTATTCTCTACCAAATAGTTTGTCTGTAGATATTGCTTATATGCCTCAAAATAGCTTTTTACTAAATTTACAGCATAACTATCATTATCTGATGAACCTGTATTTAATATATACCTATCATCACTTTTTGTAACATATAAATTAATCTCTCCATTATTATACTTTAATTTTAACTCTTCTTCACTTCCATTTATTACTTCTATATTCATTTCCTTTGCTAAATTTTTCTCTTCTTCACTTAATTCATAACTAAATCCTATTTTATTGTATTCTTTTACATCTTTATTTACTTGTGCTTCAAATAGAGCTGACATTCCAATTATCAATAGAGGTATAAATATTGGAATTACTAACATCATTGCTAAAGATTTTTTATCTCTAAATAATTCTCTTAATTCTTTTTTTAGAATATTAAATAAATTACTCTTCATCTAAAACTCCTCCTATCATTTTGAAGAAAGCGTCTCTTAAATTAGTCGTATTTGTTTTTTCTTTTATTTCTAACGGAGTTCCTTTGTTTATTACAACACCTTTGTTAATCATAATTACTCTATCACAAATATTTTCTGCTTCTTCCATATAATGTGTTGAATAAAGAATAGTTTTATTCTTTTTCTTTTCTTCTTTAATAAAATTTAATATAATCTGACTAGAAATAATATCAAGACCTGTTGTTGCTTCATCTAATATATAATATTTAGGATTATGAACCAAACATCTTGCTATATTTATTCTCTGCATTTGTCCAGTAGATAAATGTCCTATTTTATTATATAGAAAACTTTCTATATTAAGTATCTTAGATATTTCTTTTATCCTTTCTTCTGCTTTTTCTTCTTCCACACCATAAATATTTGCACACATCTTTAATAATTCATAACAAGAAAGTGTATCATATAGTTTAGTGTTTCCAGATAGATATGCTAAGTTTTTCTTTATTTCTATCTCATTTTTACTATATGTTAATCCATCAAATATAACTTCACCTTCTGTAGGCTCTAAAATTCCTGCAATCATTCTAAGGAGCGTAGTTTTACCTGCTCCATTTGGTCCTAAAATTCCTATAATTTCCCCATCATTTGCTTCAAAACTTATACCATTATCTGCATAAAATTCTTCTTTTTCTTTTTTGTTTTTATAACGTATAAATTTCTTTTTTAAATTATCTACTTTAATCATCTAACTTTTTCTCCCTTCTACACTCTTAACTTAAATGTTTTCGGTGCATATTTATAAACTAGTATAAGTGCAATTAGTGAATATAAAATACAAAATGTAGCTGTTGCTATTCCAAAATACAAAGTAGGAAGTTTTACTTGTATAAATAAATAACACACAACATATGTTATCCATTGTACCACACTATATGTACTACTTTTCATCTCTATATTGACATTATAAGGTTGTAATAAATAATACATAACCAAATAATGTATTGAGAAAAATATACTCATTGCAATTATTGATATAAACAGTACAAGATAATTTAAATAATTATCTGTTCCTCCTGTTAAATATAAAAGCAAAGGCAAACCGATTGAGATTATTAATGCTGGTAATAAATTTATTTTTATTAATGTTTTTAATCTTTCTTTAAATAATGCAATTATTACTTTTGGAGTTTTATAAAATCTATATGTAAGCATACTATGGTCACAGTTCATAAACATAGCCTGTGTAACTACTGTTCCTCTATTTATTATATACATGATAAATACAAACCACGGAAGTGTTGTCATTAAAAGTTCATTTATTCTTCCACTTACTTTCTCATCTATTTCTACAACAAAAATAAGTGTTACAAATATTAAAAAAGTTATTATTGTTGTTCTTTTAGCTGATTTCATAAGTATTTTTTTATGTCTTTTTACAAATAAATCATGGAAATATGAAAATCCCTTTTTATTACTTGTTGTTCCTTTTTCTAATTCTATTTGTTTTAAAGTATTAGTTTGTAAAACTTCTCCACTCGTTTGTTTTTGTACTGCATATACATTATCATGTGTTAATAAACTTTTATATGCTTTTTTATATTTTTTAAATTTATTTACATATCTAAATGCAAATATTCCCAAAATAAAACTTATCGCAAATATTATATAAAATATGTTTTCTGTTAATGTAATTTTTAATGCTGGTAATCCATAAGCCAAAATAACAAAAACAGCAATTAATATCCAAATCACTTTTGTTGGTACATTCTCATTTTTGATTTTTCCTTTTTTATTGAAGTCATACAAAATGTAACTATTATATATTGTTTTGATAAACATTACAAAAAACGGCATTAAAATACATGTGATTAAGGATAATCCATAATATCTTCCAAATATCAATGTAAATGGTAAAAATCCTATAATTACTTTTATCATAGAATAATAATAGTTTGATAAAGTGTATTTCCTAGCATCCATACGCATTAAAATCATTGCATAATATTTATCTTTTGTTGGATTAAACATATATGTATTTAATAATCCTCCTGCTAGGCTTAAAAATAGGAACATATGTATAAAATTATTTTCGTTGTTTCCTTTATACATACTTATCATAGAAACTATCATAATTAATATATAAATTACTTTTCCTAGAAATATATTTAATATCTCTGATATTGTACTTATTATATTTCCTAATATTTTTAATCCTTTACTAGAATATAATGACGTTGGTAATCGTTTTCCTATTAAAGGTAATTGTTTAATAGAATAAATTATACTATTTACTCTATATGTGTTTTTTAATTTATAGGACAGAATAAATGATTTAAACATTTTCTTCCTCCTTTAATGCTTGGATTATTCTCTTTCTTGTATCTTCCTTATCTATGTTATTCATATCTATTTTTTCTAGAAAACCATTGTTTAAAATAACTATTTCATCACATAAGTCAAGAGCAATTTCCATTATATGTGTTGAGAAAATAATTATATGATCTTTTTTTATATTTTTTAGCATTTGCTTCATCTCTTCTGCAACTACTACATCAAAAGATGTTAATGGCTCATCTAATAATAAAATATTGGGGTTTGCTATTATATTAACAAGCATTTGCATTTTATTTTTCATTCCATGTGAGTAATCTTTAAGAAGTCTATCTCTATCTTCTTTTTCTATTTTCATAAATTCAAAATATTCATCTATTGTTTTTAAATTTTTTATTTTTTCTTTATTTATATCAATGAAAAATTTTAAAAACTCTCTTCCAGTTAAAAATTCTGGCACTGTTGGCACTGATAATACATATCCTACATCTTCTGCTTCTAGTTTTCTTTTTTCTTTTTCATCTTCAATATAAAAATTTCCACTATCTACTTCTATGTCCTCATTTATACAGTTAAAAAATGTTGTCTTACCTGCTCCATTTCTTCCAAGCAAGCCATATATTTTTCCTTTTTCAAATTCAAAATTTAAACCTTTTAGTACTTCCTTTTCATTAAATTTCTTTTTTAAATCTTTTATTACAAGTTTCATCCTATTCTCCTTCCTTGATGACAAAATAATACATTATTGTCATTTATGTGTCAACTGAAAACATAAAAAATTAATAATTGTCTTTAAATATTTTTTGAATTTTTTGAATTTTTTGTGATTTTACTAGACAGTATTTATCCTTTGTGATATTATATAACTTGTAAAAACAAAAGATTATTTCAATTAGGAGGTTTTTAAATGTTAAAATCAAAAAATTTAAAATATATTGTAATTACTTTAGTTATTATATCTTTTTTATTTATTTTAAATAGTTGTTATGCTGTAGATTTAAATTTAAGTACTGATTTAACTTCAAATATGTCAGTAAATACAGATACATCAGCTTCAGATACAAATGCTAATACTGATTTAGGAACTAATTCATCTTTAGGCGGAAACACAGCAGTTTCAACAGAGAATAATAGTTTAAATGAAAGTAATAGTACATCAAATATTAGTAATTCAAGCACTACAAATACTAACACTTCATCTTCAGGAACTTCAAGCACATCTACAAGCTCTGATAGCTCTCCTGCCAGAGTTACTAGCACATTACCAGAAAGTGAACTTGGATTACCTAATATATTAAATATTTTATTAATTGTAATTGGTGTTTTACTTATTTTACTTGCAATCGCAATTTTAATTAGATTAAAAAAATAATTTTTAAAATTTTCCAAAAGCTTTATTTTCAAGTAAAGCTTTTATTTTTTTATTTTTCCTTGTATATTTTATTTAAAATTTTAAATACTATTATTAGAATTTATTTTTCATATTTTTATTATGGAAAATATTGTCTATAATTTTTTTAATAGGAGGAACCTTTTATGTTTAAGAAATTATTTGTAAGTACATGTATTTTACTTGCAAGCATAGCTTTTGGTATTAGCATATCTCTTGCAAATGACGGTGCTGATATGTTAAAAGATGCTGCAAATGGTGCTAGAAACATTGTTGGTGGTACAGAAAATGCTATTGAAAATGCTGCTGGCGGAATTTCTAATACTTCTAAAAATATAACAAATGATATGGAAAATGTTGCAAACTCTACTACTAATTCTTTTGGAAATTCTATGGGAACTACCAAAGATACAAATGATAACACTAATAACAGAGGTTATGTAGCTTCTAGAACTTCTACAGATGGAAATGCTGCTACATTTATGGGGATGACAGCAACAGCATGGACTTGGTTAATTATGGGAATTGCTACAATAGCAATAGTTGCCCTTGTTTGGTATTATGCTAATCAAACAAGAACTTCTAGTTATGATGATAGAGATTAATTTTTATTATTATAATGCACTTTAATTTTATTTAAAGTGCATTTTTATTTTTTTTATGGTATAATACTAATGTAAAAAATAAAAATATGAGGTAATAATATGAACACAAAATTAATTTCAAAAAATCCAACTGCTTATCATAATTATATAATTGAAAATAAAATAGAGGCTGGAATTGTACTTTCGGGAACTGAAATAAAATCTATAAGAGCTGGAAAAGCCAATTTAAAAGATAGCTATGCTATTATAAAAAATGGTGAAGTCTTTGTTGTTGGAATGCATATAAGTCCATATGAGCACGGAAATATTTTTAACAAAGACCCTTTGCGTAACAGAAAACTCTTGTTAAATAAAAGAGAAATCAATAAGTTAATAGGTTTAACAAAGCAAAAAGGTTATAGTTTAATTCCAATTAGTCTATATTTTAAAGGTAGTTTAGTTAAGCTTGAATTAGGAATTGGTAAAGGTAAAAAATTGTATGATAAACGTCAAGATATTGCAAAAAAAGATGCTTTAAAGAAAATAAATCAAGCAATGAAACAAAAATACAGAGAATAATCAATCTCCTCTCTGTATTTTTTATTGTTTTATTATTAGTAATTTAAAAATTAAATTGCGTTTTATTTATTGTTATATTTTATTACTTGAACCAAATACATCAACCATTTTATGTTTTACTGTTTCTTTTATTAAATCTCTTGCAGCTCCTAAGTATTTTCTTGGATCAAAAGCATTAGGCTCTTCAACAAAAACTTTTCTTATTCCTGCTGTCATAGCTAATCTTAAATCTGTATCTACATTTATTTTTGATACCCCAGATATACTAGCTTCATGTAAAATCTCATCTGGAACACCTTTTGCACCAGGTATATCTCCTCCGAATTTATTACACATATCTACTAACTCTGGAATAACTGTTGATGCTCCATGTAACACTATTGGAGTATTAGGTATTTTTTCTTTAATTTCTTTTAAAATATCAAATCTAAGTTTTGCCTCTCCTTTAAACTTATAAGCTCCATGGCTTGTACCAATAGCAATGGCCAAAGAATCACATCCCGTCCTTCTTACAAACTCCTCTGCTTGATTAGGGTCTGTATACATAGCGTCACTTGCATCTACATTTACATCATCTTCAATTCCTGCTAATTTCCCAAGTTCTGCTTCTACTACAACACCTTTAGAATGAGCATAATCTACAACTTGTTTTGTAAGTCTTACATTCTCTTCAAAATCATATTTAGAGCCATCTATCATAACAGATGTAAATCCATTATCAATGCACATTTTTGCAGTTTCAAAATCTGGTCCATGGTCTAAATGTATCGCAATCGGAACTTCTGGATGTTCGCTTACTGCTGCTTCTACCATTTTCATTAAATAACCTATTCTTGCATACTTTATTGCACTAGAAGATGCTTGTAATATAACTGGAGATTTAGCCTCAGCTGCTGCATCAACAATACCTTGTATTATTTCCATATTATTTACATTAAATGCACCTATAGCATATCCTTCTTTCATTGATTTTTCAAACATATCTTTAGTTGTAACTAACATAATAACTCCTCCTCTTTACATTTATTTTATTACTTTGTTTATTTTATTTCTTTATTAAAAATATGTCAAGTAATTTTGAGACAAAAGGGGACGGGCAATTTTTGTCTCACTTTATTCTCAAACACTAATATTCTCTATTAAATATTTAAAAATGAGACAAAAATTGCCCGTCCCCAAAATTCTCATTTTATTAATTTTATTTTGTTTGATATGAATTTTTCATTTTCTTCCATTTCGTTACTTAATCCTGTTGACAGATATTTTTTATTGTCATCTGCAAACACTGTTATAACATCTTTTCCTATTTTGGTTGCTAATAATACTGCTCCTATTAAATTGGCTCCTGATGATATTCCTACTCCTATTCCTAATTTTCTTGCTATTTTTCTTGACATGTTTATTGCATCATCATCATTTACTAGTATAATTTCATCTATCTTTTTTCTATCTAATAAATCTGGAACAAAGTCATCTCCTATTCCTTCTATTTTATGCTGCCCTTGTATTTTTCCTCCTGATATTATTGGCATTTTATCTGGTTCTAAAGCTACTATTTTCATTTCTTTATATTCTTCTTTTAGTCTATCTCCTATTCCCATTAATGTTCCTCCTGTACCTACTCCTGAAATGAAGCCCCCCACTTTTATTTCTTTTCCTTCACTTTCTATTTGTTTTAATTCTTCTAATATTTCTCTTCCTGTTGTTTCAAAATGTGCTTTATAATTGTTTTTATTACTGAACTGATTTACTAAAAATCCTTGTTTTTCTTCTGCTAGTTTTTTTGCCCTTTTTACACATTCTATAAACCCTCCCTGTTCTTTGGATATTAATATTACATTTGCTCCATAGTTTTTCATTAATTGTATTCTTTCTTTACTTGCCCAATTAGGCATAAATATATATACAGGGTTTTGATAATATGCTCCTATTGCTGCAAGTGATATTCCTGTATTGCCACTTGTTGCTTCTACTATTGGCATGTTCTTTTTTAATTTTCCTTCTTTTTGTGCTTTTTTTATTATATAATACGCTACCCTATCTTTTATACTTCCTGTTAAATTGTAATATTCTAATTTTGTATATATATTTACTTTTTTCTCTTGATACTCACAGGTGATTCTTATCATTGGTGTTTTTCCTATTAATTTTTCTAACATTTTTCTTCACCTTCACTACCACTTATGCATTTTTTGCTCGGCTCTTCAAAACTTAGATACCAATTTATTCCGTTTTTATTTTTATTTATATATTCTATCCTTTTTTCTAGTTCTTTATACGTTTGTGGTGAAGGTTTTATTACTGGTTGATTTGGCATCCAGTTTGCCGCTGTTGCTCCTCCCATACAGTCTGCCATTTGCAATGCTTTTACTGTTCTTAATATTTCTGGTATAAATCTTCCTACATTCATTGGATATATTAATATTGTTCGCACGTACTGTTTGTCATCTATTATGTAGACATTTCTGACGGTTTCCGTTGTACTTACTTCATTTGATATCATTCCATATCTTCTTGAAATTAAGGCATTTCTATCTGCTATTATTGGGAATGATATTTTTATTCCTGTTCTACAATAGATATCATATACCCATGCTAGATGTGAATTATTACTATCTACACTTAATCCTAATAGCTCTGTGTTTATTTCTTTAAAATATGTATGTGCTCTTGTGAATGCTATCATTTCTGTTGTACATACTGGGGTAAA
>CALXZC010000059.1 GCA_944393135.1 uncultured Clostridia bacterium
TTCTAGCAGCTCTTATATCTGGTGTATATACACTAAATACTCCATCATTATGAGTTTTTCTATATTTATGGAAGATATTTTCTACTTCATCATCTACTTTTCTGTCATAAGCTTCACATGCTTTTTCAACTATCCTAATTCCACCAAATGGCATTATAGCTCTTTTTAAAGGGCTATTAGTTTGAAGCCCAACTATTTCTTCTAAGTCTTTATCTATATAACCAGCATCATGTGCTGTTATAGTAGAAATAGTTTTTGTATCTATATCTAAAACTCCGCCTTTTGCTTCATGTTCTTTTTTATAAAGATCTAAAACTTCATTCCAAAGTTTTGTTGTCTTTTCAGTTGGACCAGCTAAAAAACTATCATCTCCTTCATAAGGTGTATAATTATGTTGTATGAAATCTCTAACATTTATTTCTGATTGCCAATCCCCTTTTTTAAAACCTTTCCATTGTTCAAAATCCATTTTTTACCTCCTTAAAATTTACATATATTATTCTTAGTATAAACAAATTCACCATATATTATAATATCATAATAGAAAAATATAAGCAATCGTTTTTCGATATATTTCTACAAATAATATATAGTTAATTCACAAATAAAACTGTTGCAAAAGCAACAAAAAAGCCAATATTTTAAATATTGACTTTTAACTTTAAAACTTAATAAAATTAACTATTAAGTGGTTCATATGGATCATCTTCAGCAATTACTTTTGCTACATTGTAGATAAGTCTTTGTGTTTCAGGTGAGCAACTTTTTAATAATTCTGAAAATTCTTTTGTTAAATAATTTTCAGAATTGCTAGATGCACCATTTAAAATATAACCTTCAGATACGTCTAATAGACGACATAGTTGATTTAATCTTTTTAAATTGATATGAGAATTTCCTCTTTCTACTCTACTTAAGAAAGCAACAGAAATATCAATTTGTTCTGCTAAATCTTCTTGTGTCAAGTTCTTTGCAAGTCTTGCTTGTTTTATTCTTTGACCTATTACATTATAGTCTAATGCCATTTTTATCACCTTCCTATTTTTGTTATAGGCACATAATAGCATTTTATAGTTTAAATTTACAGAAACTAAAATGTCCATATACAACCAATAGGTTAATAAAATGTTGATTTATGAGTAAAAAATATAGTTAATATAAAGAAAGTATGTATAAAAGCCAAAATAGATTTTTAAAATACAAATAAACATACAAAAAAAAGGGAGAAAAAGAGAGAAAAAGTAAGGAAAGCGGAGGAAAAAACAGGAAAATCAGGGAAAAACAGGAAAAGTTTTTGATAAAATTGACAAACTAAGATAAAAAAAGTATACATAATTTGATTTTGGAAAGAATATATAGTATAATAGAGTTTGGTTGCGTTAAAAAACTTAAAATAAAAAAGGAGCGTGAAGTTATATTTTAAACAAAAAATTAAAATACTATACAAAAGAAATTTTTAAGTATTTTAACATAGCTGTTATAGGATTTGGTTTTATTACCGCAATCATATTTATAAAATATAAACCAATCTATAAAGTAAATATGTCAGGAGAAGAATTAGGTTATGTAGATAACAAAGAAGCTTTTATCGAAACTCTTAAAGAAGATGTAAAAGAACAAAAAAATGTAGATGCAGTAGATTTAAAAGAAACTCCTGAATATGAGTTAAAATTTGTAGATAGAGAATTAGAAACAAATGAGGAGGAAATTGCAAAGGAATTAGAAGATAATTTAGTCATTACTTACAAATATTATGAAATAGCACTTAATAATAAAGAAATAGAAAAAGTTGATACTATAGAAGAAGCAGAAGAACTTGTAAATGAAATAAAAGAGCAAAAAAGTGAAGAAGATTTAGATTTAACGATTTTAGAAAAATATACACAAAATGAAGAAGAGGCTAATACACAAGATTTTGAAATCGCAAAAACAGAAATTGACACTAAAGTAGATAAAGCAATAGAGGAAAAAGAAGAACAGGAAAGAATAGAAGCAATGCCAGAAATAAATGGTATAAAACTTGCAGCAATACCAATCACTGGAAGAATTACTTCAAGATATGGAGTAAGTAGTAGCATAAGAAGTTCAAGACATACTGGATTGGATATTGCAGCAGCAAAGGGAACACCAATAAAAGTTGTAGCAGATGGAACAGTTACATTTGCAAGATATAATGGTTCATATGGTAATTTAGTAAAAATAGACCATGGAAATGGTTTAGAGACTTGGTATGCACATACAAATAAAATGTATGTTAAAGTGGGAGAACAAGTAAAAGCAGGAGATGTAATTGCAGAGGTAGGTTCTACAGGAAATTCAACAGGACCACATCTACATTTAGAAATTAGAATAGATGGAAAACATGTAAATCCACAATTATATTTGTATAACTAGAAATTATAAACATCTTAAAATTAGATTAAAAAATTTAATTTTGAGGTGTATTTTTATTTCTTTTCATGTTATAATCTAAAAAGAAAGAATTATTGGAATAAAATTGGTTAAAATAAGCAAAAGAAAAGGAGGAAGGTTTAATGGAAGAAGAAACTAAAGTAAATGAGATGATTAATGATTTAGTAAAAAGAGCAAAAAAGGCATCAAAAGAATATTTAAACCTTGACCAAGAAACAGTTGATAGAATAACAAAAGCAATGTCAATGGCAGGTCTAGAACATCATATGGAACTTGCAAAATTAGCAGTTGAAGAAACTGGAAGAGGAATATATGAAGATAAGATAACAAAGAATATGTTTGCTACAGAATATGTATATCATAGTATTAAGCATGAAAAAACTGTAGGAATAATTAATGAAAATGAAGAAGAAGGGTATGTGGAAATTGCAGAGCCTGTAGGTATAATTGCAGGGGTAACACCAGTAACAAATCCTACTTCTACAACAATGTTTAAATCAATAATTTCTGCAAAGACTAGAAATGTAATAATATTTGGATTTCATCCATCAGCACAAAAATGTAGTACAAGAGCAGCAGAAATACTAAGAGATGCAGCGGTAAAAGCAGGAGCTCCTAAAGATTGTATTTTATGGATTGAAGAGCCAAGCATATTAGCAACAAGAGCACTTATGAACCACCCAGATGTAAATTTAATTTTGGCAACTGGAGGAACAGGAATGGTAAAATCAGCTTATTCTTGTGGAAAGCCAGCATTAGGAGTAGGACCTCGGAAATGTTCCTTGCTATATTGATAAGACAGCTAAATTAAAAACATCAGTAAATGATTTAGTAATGTCAAAAGCATTTGATAATGGGATGATATGTGCATCTGAGCAAGCGGTATTAGTTGATAAAAGTATTTATCAAGAATTTGAAAAATTGATGAGAGAAGCTGGCTGCTATTTTGTAAATCCAGAAGAAAAGCAAAAATTACAAGAGAGTATGTTTGAATATAGAGATGATATAGGTTATAAATTAAAATCACATGTACCTCGGACAATCACCTTATAAAATAGCAAAAGATGCAGGTTTTGATGTACCGGAAGATACAAAAGTATTAGTGGTTTATGAAGAAGGTATAGGAAGTAAATATCCATTTTCAAAAGAAAAATTAAGCCCAGTACTTACTTATTATATTGTAGAAAATGAAGAGGAAGGAATAGAAAAGTCTGAAAAATTATTAGAATTTGGAGGTCTTGGACATTCAGCAGTTATACATTCAGAAAACAAGGAAACAATACTTAAGTTTTCAAAAACAATGAAAGCAGGAAGAATTATTGTAAATTCACCATCAACGCATGGAGCAATAGGAGATATTTATAATACAAATATGCCATCATTAACATTAGGATGTGGTTCATTTGGTGGAAATTCAACAACTGCTAATGTTTCTTCAGTAAATCTTATTAATATAAAAAGAACAAGTAAGAGGAGGGTTAATATGCAATGGTTTAAAGTTCCTGAGAAAATTTATTTTGAAGCAGGTTCAATAGGATATCTAGAAAAAATGCCAGATATAGAAAGAGCTTTTATTGTAACAGATGAAGGAATGGTAAAATTAGGATATGTAGATAAGATATTATATCATTTAAGGAAAAGAGATCATTATGTACATTCAGAAATATTTTCTGATGTGGAGTCAGATCCATCTTTTGATACTATAAAAAAAGGTGTCGAAGCAATGAAGCGTTTTAGACCAGATGTAATTATTGCATTAGGTGGTGGAAGTCCAATAGATGCTGCAAAAGGTATGTGGTTATTCTACGAACACCCTGATGCAGATATTGAAGGGCTAAAATTAAAATTTATGGATATTAGAAAACGTACCTATAAATTTCCAAAATTGGGAACAAAATGTAAGATGGTAGCAATACCTACAACATCAGGAACAGGTTCAGAAGTTACATCATTTGCAGTAATAACAGATAAAAAATTAAATAAAAAATATCCACTTGCAGATTATGAATTAACACCAGATGTTGCGATAATAGATCCGGACTTAGTAATGAGCCTTCCAAAAACTGTAACAGCAGACACGGGAATGGATGTTTTAACTCATAGCATAGAGGCATATGTATCTAATATGGCATCAGATTATACAGATGGACTAGCAGAAAAAGCAGTTGAGTTGGTGTTTAAATATTTAGAAAGAGCATATGATAATGGAGACGATAAAGAAGCTAGAGAAAAAATGCACAATAGTAGTACTATTGCAGGAATGGCTTTTACAAATGCATTTTTAGGAATAAATCATTCTTTGGCACATAAGCTAGGTGCAGAATTTCATTTGGCACATGGTAGAATAAATGCAATTCTTTTACCATATGTGATTAAGTATAATAGTAGTAAGCCAACTAAGTTTGTTTCTTTTCCAAAATATGAATATTTTATAGCAGATGAAAAATATTATGAACTAGCAAAAAAGGTTGGGTTAAAAGCAGATAATAAAGAAGATGGGATTAATAGTTTAATATCTAAAATAAAAGAAATGAATAAACATATGAATATTCCAAGTTCTTTAAAAGAAGCTGGTATTGATGAAAAAGAGTTTCTATCAAAAATAGATATGTTAGCAGATAGAAGTTTTGAAGATCAATGTACTACAGCAAATCCAAGAGTGCCATTGGTTAGTGAACTTAAACAAATATTGTTAGATAGTTATTATGGGAATTAAAAAATAAAGGTAGAGTTTAGATCTCTACCTTTAAACAAAAGAATGAGTTTTCATGAAAAGCTTTTGCTGTAAAAGGTTTTACCTTTACGACAAAAATAGCCTATCACATGACTTATAATAACACATAATAAGTTATTTGTAAATACCTTACAACGAAAAAAATTCAATTTTTCAAACAAAGTTCTAAAATTCACAATTTTTAGGCGTTCTAGGGAATGGGATTACGTCACGAATATTTTGCATACCAGTTAAATACATTATTGCTCTTTCAAATCCTAGTCCAAACCCAGAATGAACACAACTTCCATATTTTCTTAAATCTAAATACCAATTATAATTTTCAATGGGCATATTCAATTCTTTCATTCTAGAAAGTAATTTATCATAATTTTCTTCTCTTTGACTACCACCTATAATTTCACCAATTCCTGGGACTAAAAGGTCAGCAGCAGCAACTGTTTTTCCGTCATCATTCTGTTTCATATAAAATGCTTTTATATCTTTTGGATAGTCTTTTACAAATACAGGTTTTTTATAAATTTTTTCACATAAATATCTTTCATGTTCTGTTTGTAAGTCAACTCCCCATGATACTTTATATTGGAATTCATCATTATGTTTTTCTAATTCTTTAATTGCATCTGTATAACTTACTCTAGCAAAGTCAGAGTTGATTACATTATTTAATCTATCTAATAAACCCTTATCTATAAAACTATTGAAAAATTCCATTTCTTCAGGGCAATTATCTAAAACATATTTAAAAGTATATTTAATCATATTTTCTGCTAAGTCCATATCATCTTCAAGGTTTGCAAAACATATTTCTGGTTCTATCATCCAGAATTCAGCAGCATGTTTTACAGTATTAGAGTTTTCAGCTCTAAATGTTGGGCCAAATGTATAAATATTACAAAAACTTTCTGCAAATGTTTCACCATTTAATTGACCACTAACAGTTAAATGAGTATGTCTACCAAAGAAGTCTTTAGTAAAATCTACCTTGCCGTCATCAGTTTTAGGTACATTTTCTAAATCAAAAGAGTTTACATTAAACATTTCGCCTGCACCTTCTGCATCACTTCCTGTTAAAATAGGAGTATGAACATATACAAAATCTTGCTCTTGGAAAAACTTGTGTATTGCATATGATAATACACTTCTTACTCTAAATACGCTATTGAATGTATTTGTTCTAGGGCGAAGATGTGCTATTGTTCTTAAATATTCAAATGAATGTCTCTTTTTTTGTAAAGGATAACTATTATCAGATAAACTTTCTATTTCAATGTTAGTTGCTTGTATTTCAAATGGTTGTTTTGAATTTTTAGTTAATATAAATTTTCCTGTTACTTTTATTGAAGAGCTTAGAGTTAATTTTTTTATTTCTTCAAAATTATTTAATTCATCATTAAAAACAACTTGTACGTTTTTAAAAAATGTTCCATCATTTAATTCTATAAAGCCAAAAGTTTTAGAACTTCTTAATGTTTTTACCCATCCTTCAATGGTGATTTCAGTGTTTTCAAACTTATTTGTTTCTTTGTATAATTTTCTAACTGTAATGTCTTTCATAACTTCCTCCATAATATTAAAATTTAACTTATTATATGATATTATTATTGGAATTGCAAGGAATTATCTTATATTTGAAAAAAATGTAAAAATATGTTATAATTTATCATATGGCTAAATGTCATATAGTAAGTGTCTGCAATCAGATAGAGGAGGAAAAATGAGTGTGCAGGCAGAAGCAACTATTGCAGAGAACAAGAGTGAGAAGCTAGTAGATGAGTTTGGTGTTTGCATAGGAAACAGTGAATGGGATGAAGTTATTGCTTGGAGCAAAAATGTAAAGGAATTTATGGCCTCTTATGTGGAAAAAAAAGTTAAGCTTTATGAAGAGGATGAAGGAGAGCTTGAAGTTTGCTACAAGTTTGCCATTTCAGTAGAAAACGTTATGAGGTATTATGCAATAACCCATAACGGAATTCCGTACTTTAATGAATATTGGATTGTTAATCCAAGGCCTGCAGTATATCTTATTGCTAACAGGGACAGGAAAATAATTAGAAATTGTGCTTCATATACGGAGCTACTTATTTTCTTGGTTCTTGGAATAGCAAGAAATATTTGGTCTGCTAGTGATGCACCTTACAGTGTCGCTGATAAGTGTACCACAACTTGGTTTCTTTCAAATAAATAGTTGCAAAAAGGAGAGGTTCTTTTACAGGACCTCTCTTTTACATGATAACGCAGAAAAACTTTGATAAAAAAATGATGATATTTAAGATTATAAACAGGTATTCATCGATATTATATCTGATAGAATAAAACAAAAATTCGTAAAAGTATTGATAAAATATTTAATTTATGATATAAATAGGAAAGTAATTAAATAGCATAAGAAGAAATATAATTATCCAAATAATAGGATAAAGGAAATAAGTATAATGTGTGAAAATATATAGAATGGAGAGTTAAAATGCAAAAAACGAAAATAATATAATAATTTATCAAGATGAGGATGGCATTACAAAAGTTTCAGTAAAATTTAGTGATGAAGATGTATGGTTAACACAAAATCAAATTGCTAAAATTTATAAAACAACTAAACAGAATATAAGCTTACATATAAGTAATATATATAAAGATAAAGAGTTAGATGTAAATTCAAGAGGAGATGAGATATATGGCAAATGATTTAGTAAATAAAACAGAAAAAGACTTTGAAAAAATTAAACATATGGATGAAAATGGAGTGGAATTTTGGTATGCTAGAGAACTAATGACAATGTTGGAATATAGCAAATGGGGAAATTTTGTTAAAGTAATTGACAAAGCAAAAGAAGCCTGCAAAAACAGTAATATCAATATAGTGAACCATTTTGCCGACGTCGGCAAAATGGTAAAAGCGGGAGTTGCAAATAAGGAAATCAATGACTTAAAACTAACAAGATATGCGTGTTACTTAATTGCACAAAATGGAGATAGTAGAAAAAAATCAATAGCATTAGCTCAAACTTATTTTGCAGTACAAACAAGAAAACAGGAATTAACAAGACAAGAATATGAACAATTAAATGAAGACGAAAAGAGATTATATACTAGAAAAAATGTAAAAGATAAAAATAAGTATTTATTTGATACAGCAAAATTAGCGGGTGTAAAAAATTACGGAAAATTTAATAATTATGGTTATAGAGGATTATATAATGGCGAAACAGCCAAAGATATTGCGAGTAGAAAAGGAATATCAGAAAAAGAAGATATATTAGATTATATGAGTAGTACAGAACTTGCAGCTAATTTATTCAGAATTACGCAAACAGATGAAGTTTTAAAAAATAAAAATATAAACAATGAAGATGATGCATGTAAAACGCATCATAATGTAGGACAAGCTGTTAGACAAACTATAAAAAGAATAGGTGGTACTATGCCAGAAGATTTACCAACACCAAGTAAGAGCGCAAAACAAATTGAAAAAGAGAAAAATAAAGAATTAAAATCAAATAATAAAAAAAGACTAAAATAAAAAACACCACCTACGGCACATTTGTACTTTCAGTAGTTCACTATCAGTATACGAAAAGTTTTAAAAGCTGTCAATAGATTTTTTACAGTTCAAATAACAATTAATAAGAATTCAGACTTAAGTAATAAAAAATATCCTAATTAGCTATATGCTAACTGGGATATTTTTGTATATATTATTTATTGCTTCATAAAAGTTTTTTCCTTGCTTTTTTAATGTTACTATTATACTTCTTATGTTTGAATATACTTTCACTCCTCCTATACTACTAAATCTTCCTGATACTTTTAATTTTATTTTGAAATTTCTTAAATCTCTTTCTGCTAAATTATTATCAAATGGCACATTGAAATCATAAAGAAAAAATTGCCTAGGAAATGAAATTGTAATAGATTTTATTTTAAATAATAAAGAAATATTAGAGCAGACTTTATAATTAATGGAAAATAACATAAAAATCACCTTTTACGTAAATAAAACATAATATATAGCAAAATAAAGTGAAAGGTGGTAGAAAAATGTCAGAATACATAATAAATGGAGGAAATAAGTTAGAAGGAAAAGTGAAAATATCTGGTTCTAAAAATGCGTCTCTACCAATAATTGCAGCAACCATATTGAATGGTGGAAAAAGTACGTTATATAACGTACCTAAAATTCATGATACAGAGATGATGTTTGAGATACTGAAAAGGTTAGGAGGAAGAGTAGAAAAAAAGAAAAATAAAATTATAATAGATACAAATAAAATAGAAAAGTTTGAAATACCAGAAGACTTAATGAGGCAAATGCGTTCATCTGTGATTTTAGTAGGCGGACTTATTGGAAAATATAGAAAAGCCATATTTACATATCCAGG
>CALXZC010000060.1 GCA_944393135.1 uncultured Clostridia bacterium
ATTTTATTATAACAAAAAAAGAAAGAAATTTGTATTTTTTTCTTTCTTTCTTAAGTTGTTGACATTGGGGGACGGGCCTTTTTTGTCTCATTTTCTTATTTCATTTATTGCTTCTGGTATTTTAGAAATTGTATCAGATGCCTTCATAGAAATATCATTTAATTCTTCTTGAGCTAATTCTCCTGCAAGACCAGCTAAATACGCCCCTGCTGCTATGTTCAAAACATTTGCTTCGTTATACCCTAGAATTCCCACTAAAATTCCAGACAAAACATCCCCGCTTCCTGCAGTTGCCATACCACTACAACCTTTTTTAATTAAATATGTAATTTTTCCATCTGTAACAGTAGTAGTATGTCCTTTAAGTAACAAAATAACATTATATTCTTTAGCAAATTTAATAGCTAATTCCTGTGGATGTCTTTTTATTTCTTGAAAATCATATCCACTTATCCTTTCAAACTCCTTTAAATGTGGAGTTAAAATCACCTTGCACTTTGTCTTATTTAAAATAGATTTATCCATTATAGCTAAAGTATTTAATCCATCAGCATCAATTACGACTGGTATATTTTTTGTTTCCAATATATAATCTAATATTTTTTCATTATCATCATACTTTCCCCACCCCATACCAATCGCAATAGCTTTTAATTTCTCTAATGCACTATCAATTTTTTCTTTATTAAACAACATATGTCCATTTTTGCTTTCCATTAAAAATAATGTTTGTTCCAAAAGATATGGCATAACTCCATTTGCAATCTCTTCTGGTACAATTAATCTTACTACTCCAGCACCTGAAGTTAAAGCACAACTACTCAAATTAGCAAGTTTAACAGCTCCTGAATATTCCATACAGCCTCCCATTATTCCAACATAGCCAAAATCACCTTTATTTGAAATCTCATCTCTTTTTCTAAATATAAATTTAATATCTTTCTTTTCTAACTCTACCATAATCCAACTCCTTTTTTTTTATAAATTATATCACAAAAATGAGACAAAAAAGGCCCGTCTCCAAAATTCTCATCTGCTTTTTTGTACTATCTCTACTATGTCTGCTATATATTCTCCTATTATTGGTATATTGAGTGTTACTATTTTTTGTAATAATAGTACTAATATCGCTGTAATTATTGTTACTCCTATTCCTATACCTATTCCTCTTGATATTCCTGCTAAGAAGTTTCTTATGAACATTTCTTTTTTGTTTCCTAATAAATAAGCTAATTCTACAAAATTTCCTTCTTGTAATATATTATTTAATTGTTCTATTAACTTACTTAAAATGTTTATCTTTTCTGTCTTTTCTCTTTCTTTTTCCTTTTTCCTTCTTATTTTATTCAAAATCATAAAAATCCACCTATTTATATAGTGGATTTTTTATGTTTTTTTATTCTTTTTTCCTTTTACTTTTTTGTTTTATTTTTTTATCTTTCCTTTGCCTTTATTTTATCCTTTTATTTACATATATTATATTTTTTGTTTTATTTCTTCCTTTTCTTTTACTTTCTATTTTATTTCTTTATTTGTATTTTACTTTTTTATTTTTCTTCTAGTTTATTTTTTAGTTCTTTTAATAAGTTTATATATATTTCTTTAATATTATAATATATTTTTCTAGAAGTTTCTTCGTCATATAAATGAAATAATTCGTTTCTTGCAAGCATCATGTTTATCCATTCTTCACCATTTTCAATAATCCCAAATGAAAAAGCTGATTTTATCACTTCTCTTGGACTTCCTGTCCTTTCTATTACACCTATATATTCTAAATAATCCTTCATTGTTTTCCACGCAAGCTCAAAGGTAAATTCAAATCTATGTAAAACCGCATCTACATTAAGCTCTGTTTCTTGTTCTTCTAATGCTTCCACTAGTCTTTCTAATGCTTTTGAATAACCTTCTTTTCTTTCTTCATATCTTTTCATTACAAATCAACTCCATCTTTTTTTATTGAGTTTAGTAATTCTTTTTTAGTTTTTTTAGTAACAAATACTAAATCTATTTTATATATAATATTTAATTTATCAAACTCATTTCTTATCTCGTATTCTTTTTCTTCGTCCACATTTTCAAAAATTGCTATGTCTATATCTGATGTTTTTTTATAATCTCCTCTTGCTCTTGAACCAAATATTTTAAAACTATATTCATGATATTTTTTTATTATATTTAGTATTTGCTCTATTACTTCACTTTCTAAACCATATTTCATTTTTCTTTCCTATCTTTCTATTCATTTACCACTATATTGTTGACTACATTACTTTCATTTTCTAAGCTATTTATTTGATTTTCATCTATAGTATTTGCTTGATTATTTGTTAAATTATCCTCTTTTTGCTTTTGTTCTTCTTGCTCTTTTACTTGTTCTAATTGATTTATTAATTCTTGAAGTCTTGCTAAGTCGCTTCCCATCATTTCCCAATCATTATTGTCGTTTGATTGTGTTAAATTCTGGTTTGCTCTTATTATTGCTTCTACAAGTCCCTCCATATCTTCTGTTTCTTCGACTTCTATATTTCCTGCATATCTTGAAAGTAAGTTCTGTATAGCTTCTACCAATGTATCTCCTATTGCTACCTTATTTCCTGATGCTACTATTACTTTTTTTAGAAGTGGTACATCAGATTCATTAAGCATTGTTTGATATACTGGCTCTACATATAATAATGTATTATTTATTGGAACTATTATCATTTGTTTTGTTAATTTTGTTCCTGTTACATTTAATGCATCTAATTCACTACTGATTGTTGTATCTTCTTCTATTTGTTTATCTAATTGCATTGGACCTACTATATTACTATCTGCCGAGAATTTATATAATCTTAGTACATTTTTTCCATTTTCATTACTTCCAACTAAATATGAGATTATATTCTGTCTTTGGTCTGGAGTATAAACTTGCACTAATCCTAATTGCTCTCCGTTTTTTGTTTTTACCATTGTATAATATGGTTCCATATATGTTCCTGTAGTATTTGTATTTCTTGTTACACTAGATTTTGCAATATCCCATAAGTCATCACCTCTATAGATTACGTCTGGTCTTGTATTATGATATACTTTTAACACTTCTGCTTGTACATTATATATAAATTCTGGATATTTAAAATGACTTGATATATCTTCTGGTATTTCTTCGTCTAAGTCTTTAAATAGTCCTTTATATATATTTCTATAAGCCATGGCGATAGGATCTGTTCTGTCTGTTATATAAAAATCCATTGTTCCATCATAACTATCTATTATTACCTTTACTGAATTTCTTATATAGTTTATATCTTCTGTGTAACCATCATGCTCTATTGTTGTATATTGTGAAAATGGATAACTTGATGATACTGTATATGCATCTAATATCCATACTATTTTTCCATCTTTTGTTATTACTGTATATGGATTTTCATCATAGATTAGATATGGCATTGCTTTTTTTGCTCTTGTTATTATATCTCTATTTATCAATATTTTACTATCACTAGTCATTTCACTTGAAAATGCTAAGTTTAAGTCTCCTTTTGATATTCCTAATACTAATCTATCTAAAAAGTTTAAGTTTAATCCGGGCTTTTCCTGCATATGTTGATACTTTATCTTCTCCATTTATATCTGTATAATCATATTCCTGTTTATTTTTTGCGTTTGTTGCTATTGTTTCATCTGTTTCTAATCCAAAATATATTCTTGGCTCTGATATTTTAATTACTTCATCTGAACCTGATACATCACTTTGTACATATTTTATATTTCCACTTTCTGTACTTTCTGTGGCTAGTGTTATTATTTCTCCCATTCCATGTGTATATTCATATGTTTTATTGCTATAAGTTCTTCCTGAGTTTGTTATTTCTCTTGGTGCAACATATACTAGTTTATCTTCACCATTTATATTATATTTCGCAAGTGTTGCACTTGGATATACATAGTATCCAGCATTTGATTGATTATTTTCTAATGTTTCTAAAACTGCATCTTTACTAATTACTGGTATGTTGTTAATTACATTTTGACTTTCATCTACTTCTTCCTTTGTTATCGTTCCAGATGCTTCTAAGTTTGTTTCTTCTATGTTTATATTATAAGCATCTTTTGTATTTTTTATATTTGCTGATATATAATTTCTTTCTTTATCTAATTCATTTGAATTTACATATATCAAATCAAATCCAAGCATTGCAATAAATAATATAACTAAATATCCTGGTATTACTGCTAAGTTTTTTAACACCTTATTTGTTTTTCCTGCTTTAAATGCTCTTAATGCTCTATATGCAAATATTACTATTATAAATGCGAATATTACATATCCCCAAACTTGTACTGTTGCTTCTGTCATTCCTGCGCCATTTATTTCTATATCTTCTCCTACTGTAAGTATTTTTCCAAACATTACATTCTGAGTTCCAAGTATAGTTAATATTGCAATTCCTATTACTATTAGCATTACATTTCTAAGTAACTTTTTCATGAATAAACTTTCTTTTAACATTTTTCCGTCTATTCCATCAAAATAGCGATTAAATGCTATAACATAATATAATGCCATATATAATGACAGAAATACAAACAATATTACAAAATATAAGACAGCTGTTTCTATTAATGGTTTTAAAAACATATAATATGAAATATCTAATCCAAATATTGGGTCTTGTATTCCAAATGATGCATTACTTGTTGCAAGCATTATTTTTTGCATAATGGCTGATGATGTAAAAAAGCTTACAACTGCTGATATTACTAATGCTAAAGATTTATTTGGAAGTTTAGGTATTTTTTTATTTTCTTTTTCAAAAAACACCTTTAGTCCTTTTCTTATTCCTCTATTTGTCAAATAAATAACTAAATATAATATAACAAAAAGAGCTAACATTGTTACATAGCGATATGTCATATTAGTTTTAAATATATTAGTATATTCTTGTCCTAATTCTAGATACTCTAAATAGCTTCCTCTTAATTGTACATAACTTATTATTGCAAATATGAATAAAAATGCAATAACAAGTAACATTCTAGTCTTGCTATTTTTCTTTTTTGCTTCTTTTGTTTCAGTTTGGATATTATCCTGTTTTTGGGTATCTTTATCCACTTTTTTACCTCCTTTAGTTAATAACTTCCCCTTAAATTATGGCTTTCACAAAATCTTCTGAATTAAATATTTCCATGTCATCTATCCCTTCACCTACTCCAATAAATTTTATTGGTAGTTTGTTGTCGTGAACTATTCCTATTGCAACGCCGCCTTTTGCTGTTCCATCTAATTTTGTAATTACTAACCCTGTTATATCTGCTTCTTCTTTAAATGCTTTTACCTGTGAAATAGCATTTTGTCCTGTTGTTCCATCTATTACTAATAATACTTCTTTGTCCGCTTCTTGCATTTCTTTATTTATTACTTTTTGAATTTTATTTAATTCATCCATTAGGTATTTTTTATTATGTAATCTTCCTGCTGTATCTACTATTAACACATCTGCATTTTTTTCTCTTGTTATTCTTATCGCATCATATACAACAGATGCAGGGTCAACTCCCTCTTCTTTTTTTACTATATCTGCACCTGCTCTAGCAGCCCATATTTCTAGTTGTTCTACTGCTGCTGCTCTAAATGTGTCTGCTGCTGCTACCACTACTTTTTTACCTTCTTTTGCTAATCTATTTGCAATTTTTCCTATTGATGTAGTTTTCCCTACTCCATTTACTCCTACAACTAATATCACAGATGGCTTTGTATTTAAATGTAAACTTATATCTGTTACATCTAAAATCTTTTGCATTTCTTCTCTTAAAGCTTTTTTTACATCTTCTTCATCTTGTAATTTTTCTTTCTTTATCCTATTTCTTAGATTTCCAATAATTTCTACTGACGTATCCATACCAACATCAGACATTATTAGAATTTCTTCTAATTCATCTAAAAAATCCTCATCTACTTTTCTAAAACTTTTAAATACATTACTTATTTTTTCATCAAATGAACTTTTTGTTTTGTTCATTCCTTGTTTTAGTTTTTCAAAAAATCCCACATTTAGCACCCCTTTCAAGCATTATTTTTTAACATTTCATCTGCTAATTTTTCCATATTTATCCTATTTTCTTCATTCATTCTTGATTTTATAGTAACCATTGGTTCTACTATTTTGATATCTTTCATTCCTTCTAAAATAGCCTTCATTCCTCTTCCTGCTGATGGCGCCCAACTACCATTTTCTATTATTCCAACTGTTCTTTTTTGATAATTTCTTGCATTTAAATGCCTTAAAAAATGCTCCATTGGTGGGAATATTCCCATATTATAGCTAGATGATGCAACTATTAATTTAGAATACTTAAACGCATCTTCTATTGCTTCTGCCCAATCTTCTCTTGATAGGTCTGATACAACTACTTTTTTAGCTCCTTTTTCTTCTAATATTTTTGCCATTTCTTTTGCTGCCTCTAGAGTATTTCCATATATACTTGCTACTGCAATAAATATCCCTTCTTCTTCTGGTTCATATTTACTCCATATATCATATTTATTAATATAATATTCCAAATTTTCTTTTAAAATTGGTCCATGTAATGGACATATCATTTTAATATCTAATGTTGCTGCTTTTTTTAATAAAGCCTGAACTTGCTCTCCATATTTACCTACAATTCCAAAATAATATCTTCTTGCTTCACAATCCCATTCTTCATCATGTTCTAATGAACCAAATTTTCCAAATCCATCTGCTGAAAATAGTATTTTTTCCGTTTGTTCATATGTAACCATTACTTCTGGCCAATGCACCATTGGTGCCATAAAGAATTGTAATTTATGTTTTCCTATATCTAATATATCTCCTTCTGTTACTATTACTTTTCTTTTGCTTAAGTCTATATCACTAAAAAAGTTAGAAAAAATATTAAATGTCATTTGATTTCCTACTAATTTCATTTCTGGATATTTTTTTGCTATTTTTCCTATATTATAAGCATGATCTGGTTCCATGTGTGAAATTATTAAATAATCTGGCTTTTTTCCTTCTAATTCTTTTTCTAAGTTTTTTTGCCAAATATCTGTTACTTTTTCATCTATTGTATCTAATATAACATTTTTCTCATCTTTTATTAAATATGAATTATAACTCATTCCATGCTCTAATATATATTGACTTTCAAATAGTTTTAAATCATTATCACTTGCTCCAATCCATTTTATATTTTCTGATATTTCCATATCTGTCATTAATTTTTCCTCCTTACCATATTTTCTCTCATTGTATAATAGTATACCATACTTTTCCAAATATGTGTACTGTTTTTGCTTATTTTCTGTGAAAAACAAAAGTCAGCTTCAATATTGAAACTGACCTTTGTTTGATTACCTCCGAAACACAAGAAAATCTACACCCATCTCATTTTTCACAATTCTAAGTGCTGGGAAGGCATATCTTTCTCCTCTTTCAAGCTTTGGCAATGACTTAACGACCTGTCTTAAATTGTCCTCAACATAAATCATCCCATTTCTAGGACTATTTCTTGGTACAATTCTTCGATATGTTCCTTGGAACATTACTATTGCATATGTATCACCAATTTCTGTCATCTTAGCCTTAACATACTTTTTGTACTTCTTTTTAAAAGTCTGTCTTACCTCTTCATCTACTGGTCTTTTTCCTTCCCTACTTACAATATAAAGACCATCAGAAATTATGCTATAATCGACTTCCTTCCAAATATCCGTCTCTTTTTCTTGTTCATACTTTCTCATCATTTCGGTAGCGTAATCGTACATAATGCTCTCTCCTCCCAAAAAAATCTTTTTACTTGTTGTCAATCCCTGCTGCAAAATGGAGTTAAACACTTTGCATATTACTATTATAACATTTTTTCAAGTTCTTGTAAATTTATGTTAAGCTATCGTATGAGTTTTTTTGAGTTGTGCATATGTAGTATAGTCTCTCCTTTTTTCCATGCCTAAACATCTCCAAGTTTCTTACTAATTTTATTAACTATTTTTCTCTTTCCTTTAAACTTTTCTTATTTTCTTTTTCTAATTGTTTTAAGCTCTTTTTAGGTGTAGGTAATTTTTCTGGCATAGTTCCGTCCTGCTTGCTGAATTGCCTTCCTAACTATTTTCCCAATTTTATTATGAGTATCGCAAGCATTCTTTTCAGTATCAACTTTATCTCTTTTTAATCTTGATTCTGTTTGCGTAATGCGAAATAAATTAGCTGCAAGTTCTTCACTTCCCATATTGTCTAAAATATCTTCTCTATATCTTAATCCTTTTCTTTTAGCAATGTCATCAGCTGTTTCTCCATTATATAAACCTTTATATCCAGCATTATGAAATTTATCAAAATTTCTAACTCCTGCATTTTTAGCTGTTTGATTAAGTGAATAATTGCCTTTCTTGGTTAAATTTCTTTGGTAAAATCTCTTTTCATCTTCTGTTAATGAATTATATTCATTTTCACTAATTTCTTGCTTTCTAGTTTGTATCGCAAAATATGTTTGTGCAAGAGCTACAATTTTTAATCTTGGGTTTGCATTTTGTGCTATAAGATAGCAGGCATATCGTGTTAATTTATAATCTTTTTGTTCTCTTTTTGCACCAGAACCTATTTCTACCATTTTGTTGTCGACAACAAAATGGTCAACATCAGTTACTTCAGAGTTTTGACAAGCTATTTTAGCTTTTTTTATTACTGCGTCGAAATATCTCCAATCTTTATAACTTAAAACCTTCATTAATTCTCTTGCATACCAAAATTCAATTCCATTTTCATCAATATGTTTGATATCTTCAAATGTTTTATTAGTATGATTTTTATTTAGTTCATTCAATGTTTTCATCTCCGTTTCTTTTTTATTTTATAATATTAACTAATATTCAATAGCATAAATAATTTTTATCTAATAAATATTTCATTACTACAGAATAATCTGTTTTAAATATATTAGTCTCGTTTTTTATTAATTCTTTAATTTATTTCTTAAATTTATAATATATTTTTTCAACACCATCTTTATCAAATTAATGTATGTGAACTACCCATTGTCTAAAGCCAATGGGATTGCGATTGCCTATATTTCAATATTTTCTATTACTAACTAAACCAAAAGTACCTATGGCTAATTTAATCTGCCTTTGTTGAGAACACAATTTAAGTGAATGGAAATTAATATTACACGAAAAAAAATTAGTTTAAATTAACTTACTTAAAGTCGTCTTTTTTTGTTGATATTTTTTACATAAAAATTAAAGAAAAAGCAACTCTTTTACTTAACTAAATCCTTTAAAATGGCTTTTAATCAATAATTGGTGC
>CALXZC010000061.1 GCA_944393135.1 uncultured Clostridia bacterium
AGTAATTTTTTAGATTAAGCTTTTTTACGAAGGGAATAAAAAGGGTAGTAAAAAAGCTGGTAAGCGATAGCTTAAATCTAAAAAATTACTCATTTTCCCTTAATCATCTGTCCCAGATGCGACAAAAAATAGGCATGGGGACTGTCCCCATAAGACATCAGTACAATTTCTCTAAAACAATCAAAAACATTGCATGAGACCAACCAAGACCAATAACCCAATTAGGCTTCAAAGTAGAATTATCCACTTGCTCACCCAAAAAGTAATGTTTCCCCGCGGTTTTCACAACAAAATCAAAAGTCTCTTTAGCTTTTTTCTTTTCTCCTGTTTCCAGATAATAAAGTGTCATCCAAAGATTAGCAATAGGCCAAGGATTTCCATTCATATAATGGTCACCCTCAAATCTTTGATATCCCCCTGTATATGTACGTAAATGTAAATTAATACTTTCAACTGTATTTTTAACTTTATTTTCCTTTGACTTAAACACATTAAATGGATAAACTGCTCCTAAAAAGCTTATGTCCATTTTTTTATCTTCTGTATTTCTAACATAAGAATTTTTTTGCTCATCATATAAATTCTCATTAATATAATTTTTTAATTTTCTTTGTAACTTTTCAATTTCCTTTTCATTTTTTTGAACTTTTTCTTCTTTTAATCTATTATTTTCAAATTCTGAAACATTTTTTCCAAGTGCCCTATAAATATTTAAAATAGCTTCAAATGCTGCATATATACTTGCTAAAGAATATAGATGAATTCCTTCGCACATTTCCCACAAATCATAACTTACATGATATTTATGTTCTCTTCCACTTCTTGCCCTTGTTTCTTCTTCAATTTCATCTTTTACAACATCTCTTTTTTCTTTATCTATTCCTTCAATACCAAGCCAATCTTCAACATATTTTTTCAAAAAGTCTATTGCTTTTTCACACATTTGAAGATTATCTTTTAAGAATTTTTCTGATTTTGTAACTTTGTAGTGTTCATAAACACCATATACAACACTTGCTGTTTCATCTACTTGATATCCCCAACAAGGTGCTAGTTTCCCATCTGTGAAAAATCTTTGTTCCCACATTCCATTTTTGCTTTGTGTTTTCTTACAAAATACTTTGTAGAATTTTTCTGTTTCTTTTTCCATTTTTACAATATCCATTGCTTTTGTCACAAATACAGCATCTCTTGGCCAGCAATATGCATATCTTCCACATCTCGTAAAATCTTCATCTATTTCAGGTGATGCTATTATTCCTCCTGTTTCTTGGTTTGTAAGTAATGGAAATAGTAATATACTTCTTTTATATATTTCAAAAATTCTTTCTTCATAACTATTTTGTGGTTCTTTTAAATTTAATCCATTATGAGCTTTTAAATATTTTCTCCAATAAGATTTTGCTGATGTATATTCTTTATTTATATCTATTTTTGTAATTCTATCTATTTCATTTTCCATATCAGATATATTCCTATTTTCATCTATTAATACGCATATATCCAATACTTTTTTACCTTGTGGTGCAATTACACCTATATCATAACAGATACTGCTATCTTTTGACATTCCTATATAATCTTTATCATATATTTCACCTGTTTTTATAGTTTCATAACTTCCATTTATTTGATGTTTTGAAATTTTAGCTCCTTTTGCAAATGTGGACACTGCAAAATCATGTGCATATTGTATCATTCCATTATCTATAATTTTACATGATACATGATTATTTTTATCTGATAGTAATTCTGAATGTATATAAAATTTTGTATCTAAATCAATACTTCCTTCATTTAAGAATATATATCTTTTTACTAATACATTTTCCTTTAATAACATAAAATCTGTTTGTACTATTTTTAGATTAAAGTAAGTATTTGTTACTTCTGTATTTAGTATATTTGTATCTGTATCATAATATTGTTTATATATATTATTAATATCTTCATGTAAGTATATTAAGTCTGATTGATTTAGCTTTACTCCTGTATGGAAGAAATTTATATATTGTCTATTATCTTTGCTTGGAAAATATAATCTTTGTAATTCTCCCTTTCCTGTATAAGTTGCTAACATATTTTTATTTCCTATTATAGCTTCATTTAAATATTTATCACTCATAACTCTCTCCTTAATTTTATCCTTCTATTACATTTAATATTTGTTTTTCTAAGTCTTTTATCTTTTCGTTTATTCTAAATATATCTTCATCTCTTAAGTTTTCATCATCTACATCTTTTCTTACATATTCATCCATGTCTTTAATTTCACTCTTTAATTTTTCTAATCTTCCTAATATTTCTGCTCTCATTGTACTTGGTATTTTTCTTTCTATCTTGTTTGTCATTTTAATTGTTTCTGCAACATCATAAGTTTCTCCAAAATCTGGTATTATAACTGGTATATTTGTTTCATTTTCTATCTTATACTTTAAAACTTCTTGTGATTCTTTTTCACCATGTACTAAGAATATGTTTTTTGGTTTTTTTATAAATGAATATATAAAATTCATTAACCCTTCTTGGTCTGCATGTCCTGAATATCCTTCTATATATTCTACTCTTGCATTTACTGCCATTTCGTCTCCAAATATTTTTACTGTTTTTGCTCCATTTACTATCTGGTATCCTAATGTTCCTGGTGCCTGATATCCTACAAAAAGTATTGTTGATTTTGGGTTCCATATATTATGTTTTAAATGATGTTTTATTCTTCCTACTTCGCACATTCCACTTGCAGATATAATGATACTTGGTCTTTCATCTTCATTTAATGCTTTTGATTCTTCTGCCGTTCTTGTAAAATGAAGTCCTGGAAATTCTAGTGGATTATCCCCTCTCATAATTTCTTCTTGTACTTCTGGCTCAAATAGATTAGTATTTTCTCTAAATACTTCTGTTGCTGATATTGCAAGTGGGCTATCTACATATACATCTGCTTTCATTAATGTTTTATACTTTCTTCTAAATTCTTCATCATCTTTCTCTTCTCTTAATTTATTAATTTCATATAAAATTTCTTGCGTTCTTCCTACTGCAAATGATGGAATTACCACTGTTCCTCCATTATCCAATGTTTCTGATACTACATTTAAGAAATCTTCTGCTTTTTTGTCATTTCTTAAATGTAGTCTACTTCCATAAGTAGATTCCATAACTAAAAGATCTGCATCTTCTATCATTGTTGGTGCATCTAATAGTGGTATATCGCTATTTCCTAAATCTCCTGTAAATACTGTTTTTTCTTCTTTTCCATTTTCATTTACCCAAAGTTCTATAATACTAGAACCTAGCATATGTCCTGCATCATTAAAACGTACATGTATTTCTTTTGTTATTTCTATTATTTCATCATATTGCACTGGTTCAAATATTTCTAAGCATCTTACCGCTTCTTCTGCAGTATACATAGGTTCCATTGGTTCTAAACCTTTTCTTATTCTTTTTTTATTTTTCCAAGATGTTTCCATTTCTTGAATATGTCCGGCTGTCTGGTAGCATTAGACTACATAAATCACATGTTGCCTTATGTGCATATACTTTATTTCTAAATCCTTCTTTATATAATTTTGGTATTCTTCCTGAGTGATCTATATGAGCATGTGTTAATAATACAAAATCTATAGTTTGGGGATTAAATTGAAACTCTTCTAAATTTCTTTCTTCTAATTCTTCCTTTCCTTGCCACATTCCACAATCTACTAAAAATCTTTTTCCGTGCTGCTTCTACTAAAAAGTTTGAACCTGTGACTGTTTTAGTTGCTCCCAAAAATGTTATTTTCATGAAAAATCCTCCTTTAATAAAATGCTTTGACTTTTACATTAAATCTAATTGCTAAATCTTTTTTATTTAAATTTTCACTATTTTTTAGCTCTTCTTTTTCTCCAACCCCATTGTTGTCAAAGGGTTGTATAAAATACTTTTCTGTTCCTTTTTCTTTTATTAGTTTTACTTCTATATCTTCAATATTTATATTTCTATTTTGAAAGATATATTTTAATAATTCATAGTTAATATCTTCCTGCTTAGAAAATTTTTGAATTACTTTTAATCTATATGCTCTTTCTAACACATTTTTTGTCTCTTCTTTAATCTCTTTTTGTAAATCTTTCTCTTCATAGATGTATTTTTTATCGTTATATGGTAACATCATATAATATCTATATTCATAAATTAATTTTAACATTTCCTGTTTTGAAGTGCATTTTTTTAGTTTTTTATCAAAACATTTTAAGACTATTTTTTGTAATTCTAATTTTAATTTATTTATTTCGTTTTCTATATCATCATTTTCAACAAGTGACAAATACTTTTCCTTTTCTTCTAATTCTTTTTTATATGCAACATATTTTTGAGGATTTAATAATTTATTTAGCTTTTCTATTTTTTCTAATTTTTCTCCTCTTTCATTTGTCATGATTTTTGCAAGTATTCTCATGCTAAATATTTTTTCTTCTAAAGGCAAGCTTTCATTTCTTATTTCATATTCTTTTTCTAATAAATGTTTATTGTTTATTGTTTCATCAATTATTTTTATTTCATTTGTTAATTTTCTTTTCTCTTCTGTTATTTTTTCAATAAACTCTTCATTGTTACTCATCTGTTCTAGTTCTTTTTCAACTATTTTTTTTTGTTTTAATATTTTGCTTTCTTCTTTTTTATCAAACTTAATTTCTAAATATACTGAAATTTCTTTTAATATTTTTAATATTTTTTCAGTTAGTTCTTTGCCATATAGTTTTTCCATTCTTTCTTTGAAAATCTGCATATAATCCATAATAAATTCTTTATTATTTATCCATTTATTCATAAAATCATTTCCGACTAACAACAATAAATTCTGATAAACTAAATTATGTGCTATACTTTCTATTTCTTTTGGAATGGTTGTCCATGAATATCCGTTAAAATCCCTTAATGGCTCTACTTCATTTATACAAGCTCCTACATTTATTAAATCTGATAATGTTTTGCTTATAATAACATAATTATCCTTTATTATTTTGTTCTTCTTTGATATCTTAGCTAAAGAGTATAAAAGCTTTCTTTCCATATTATAACAAATTATTCTTTTTTTCTTTTTTTCAACTAGAAATGTTTTATCTCCTATTATTTCACTTTCTTTTGAATGTGGTTTAACTAATTTTATCTCATCACAATTATTCTCTATACAATTAATTACATTTTCAATTAATTCATCTTTACTAACAACATCTTGTTTTACTTGTTTATAATCCTTATAAGATGTTTCTAATTTATACAATATGCTTAGGAGAATACTTTTTACATTCTCTGAGAATACCTTTTTTTCTAATATTTTTTCTAATTCATTGTTGTAATCTTTTTTTACAAGTTTATCTAATAATTTCTCATTTTTCTTTTGCAAATTCTTTTACCTCCTTGAGACAATTATTGCCCGTCCCCTTTTGTCTCATTTTCTATGAGTTCGTTTACACAATAATTTACTATTATATACTCGTTTTCTATTTTTTCTAGTTTTCTCTTTTCTATGTTTTTATATGTGTCTTTTACAAATATGTTTGCTTTTTCTCTTTCATACATTACTATATCATTATTTTTTATAAGTGACAAGATATATGTTTCTTCATTATTAATTATATATTGTTCTTCTCCTATATTTTCTATTTTTTCTCCTTTTTTTAGGTCTTTTATTGGTGTGTTTTTGATACTTGCATTCATTACTGTTCTTAGTCTTATTCTTTTGTATTTTTCTTCTTCTGTTAGTTTATAAAAATCTTGTCCTAGAAATTGTTTTATTACTTCTTCTTCATTTTGGAAACAGTATTTTTCGTTTCCTTCTACTATTATGATATTTTCCATTCTTTTTTCCCTTCTAATTTAGCTTTTATTTTTTATTTTTGTTTATTTTTTAACGCTCTTCTTTACTTTCTTCTTGTTCTTCTTGTTTTTCTTTTCCTTTATATCCTTTTTTAAAGTCTACTTTTTTAAATTTCATTCCTTCTATTACATGGTTTTGTTTATCTAATTCTTTGTTTTTTCTATATCTTTCATAATACACTTTTCTTTCTTCTTCATCAAATAATATCTGCATTAATATGTCCATTTTCGCATCTAATGGTATTTTTTCTTTTAACATTTCTTTTAATGTATACGTTGTTTTTTCTTCTTTTGTTAGTTCTTCTCCTCGTTCTAGTTTTTCTACTATTTTTCCTAATTCTTCTGCTTTTTCTATTGTTCTTCCATATAATCTTATGTTTTCTATCCATACATTTGCGTCTAATGTTCCATTTGATAATCTAAATTCTATTGTATTTCTTGCATTGTTTACTCCTAAAAGGTTTAGGCTTCTATATCTGCTCCTTCTTACCATTCCTTTTGCTACTAGTATAAATCTGTCTTTTGGTATTTTTTCTAGTTCTATTTCTCCTAGTTCATATGATATTGGCTTTGCAAATTGTTCTATTCCTTTTCTTGGTAGTTCTCCTTCTTTATTTGATATTAGATAATATATTTCTTCTGCATTTCCCCATAGTTCCACTAATTGTTTAAATCCTTCTTCTCCTGTTATATAGTCTGCTCCTATATGTACATGTGCTCCACATTGTGGTGTGATACTCATTCCAAACGCTTTTAATATTTCATTTATTCTATATACTTCTTTTACATCTTCTTTTCTGTTTCTCATTATTGGTGAGGCATATTCTTTTCCTTTATTTCCTATAGAATAGTCTGATTTTCCTTCCCATCCTCTTAATTCATCTGGTATTTCGTTATAATTTTCTCCTACTGCTTCTATTTCTATTCCTACTGTCATTTCTTTTGGTAAACCAAATGAATTATACTTGCTTGCTATTTGTTCTGTTTTATCTCCATATATCAATTCATATATTCTTTCATAGTTTTTGTCTATTGTTCCGAAGTGCTTTTAGTCTACTTTTTTTATCATATATTTTATCTATAATTGCAAGTTTTAGTTCTTTACTTTCTAGATATTTCATAGCTTCTATTTTTTTATCTATATTTACAATCCCTTCAATTATCTTAGCTTTATATTCTTGGTTTTCTATATTTTTTAAAAAGTTTATTTTTTTATCGTCTGACTGTAATGTTCTAATTATTTCTATTTTATTTTCTTCGTTTGATATGTTTTTTAGTTGTTCTATCTTTTTATCATCTGATTGTAAACTTTCTATAATTGTAACTATGTTTTCTTCTTTTTCTATTCCTTCCAGTAATCGTATTTTTTCTTCATCTTTTTCTAGTCTTATTATTATTCTTGTTTTATATTCTTCTTTTTCTAAATATGAAATTGCTTTTATTAAATTTTCATCATTTATAATTGTTCTTATTATTTTAAATCTTGCTTTTTCACTTTCTATTTTTTCTAATTGTTGTATTTTATTTAAATCATCTTGCAATGTTGTTATAATTTTTACTTTCCATTCTTCCTGTGATATATATTTTAAGCATTCTATTTTCTTTTTATCTTCTTTTATACTTTCAATAATATATGCTTTATCACTTTCAGATTTTATTTTATCTAGCATTTCTATTTTTTTGTTGTCATCATTAAAACTACAAATGATTATTGCTGCATATTCTGGTTCTTCTTCAATTATTAATTTTAGTGCTTCCATTTTCTTGTCATCTGATTGTAAACTTTTTATGATTGCTATTTTATGTCTTTTTATTAAAAATAAGTCGCTTTTTAATAATTCTATTTTGATGTTATCGTCTCCGTATTGTAGAAACTACGTAAATTACAAAAACGGGATTATCTTTAATTTTTTTTACTAATTCTACTTTTTCATTGTCTGTATATTTTAAGCTTTCTGCTATTAATTTTTCATCATAATCAAATAGGTTTTCTCCATCATATTGTGCTTTTTTTATTTTTTCATTATCGTTAAGTAAACAGATTAATATTACTTCTGGTATACATTGTTTTAATCTTAATTTTTCATCTACTGTTAAATTATCTAATATTTCTCCGTGTTATTTCAGTTATTTTTTCTATAAAAAATTTATTTAAATTTATATTTTCTTCGTTTTCTCTTAATTCTTTTCCTAATAAATTATATATTTCTTTTAATATTTCTATATTTTGTTTAATAAAAGTTTGCTCTATTTCTATTTTTTCATATAGAGATTTTATCTTTTCTAAATCTATTTTATTCATATTGTTTTCTCCAAAACTTCTTACCTTTCTTGCATTTCATCTTCTTTTTTTTCATTAAAGTCTATTTTTCCAAATTGCATGTCTTTTATTACATGTTCTTTTATATCTAGTTTCTTATTTATTCTATATCTTTCTTGATATACTTTTCTTTCTTCTTTGCTAAATAAAAGATGCATTAATATTTCCATTTTTCCATCTAATGGTATATTTTCTTTTAGTATTTCTTTTAATGCATATTTTGTTTTTTCTTCTTCTGTTAATTCTTTGTTTTCTTTCATCTTTATTGCAATTTTTCCTAATTCTTCTGCTATTTGTACTGTTCTTCCATATAACCTTATGTTTTCTATCCATACATCTCCATTTAATGTTCCGTTTGATAGTCTAAATTCTATTGTATTTTTTACATTGTTTACGTTCATAAGGTTAAGGCTCATATATCTGTCATAGTCTAAAACTTTCTTCGCTTCTTCTATAAATTTATCTTGTTGCACTTCTCCTACATTCTCTATAATTTTTGATATTGGTGGTGCATATTCTGTTACTTTTTCTCTTGGTAATTCTCCTACATCATTTGAAATTAAGTAATATACTTCTTCTGCATTTCCCCATAGTTCTAATAATTCTCTAAATCCTTCTTCTTCTGTTATATAGTCTGCTCCTATATGTACATGCCCTCCACATCTTTTGGTTATTTCCATTCCAAATCTTCTTAAGATTTCATTTATTCTGTAAATTTCACTTACATCTTTTTCATTGTCTTTCATTATTGGTGAGGCATATTCTCTTCCTCTTTTTCCTAATGTTCCGTCAAATTTTCCTTCCCAGTCTCTAATATCTCCAAGTACTAACAATAATCCTGTTTCTTGTACTTCTGCTTCTATTTCTACTCCTATTGTCATTTCTTCTGGTAAGTTTATTTTTTTATATCTTCCCTTTTCATATTTTTCTGTTCCCTCAATTAGTTCTACTGCT
>CALXZC010000062.1 GCA_944393135.1 uncultured Clostridia bacterium
TTCGAATGAAAAGAAGAATTTATATGGATAGAAGAGAAAAATGAAAAAATAAGCAAACATTGTATCATCAGAATTTGTACTAGGAAATGAGCTTCCTTATATTAGTGACAAAAAATATTATATACCTTTGCTACTAATAACCAGCTTGACAAAAATCTTATTTGTTAGTAAAATAAAATAGAATTAATGTAAGGAGACGTGTATGCAAAATAATAATAGAAAAGTATTTGATTCTCTAGTATCTAGAACAAAAATATATTTAGCAATAATATTAATTTTATTAATATTAATTGATATTCAAAACATGAATATGTTAATACCTTCAATTCTATTATATGGAGTTATAGTAGGATATACTTATTATGCAAATAGAAAAAGAAAAAGTGAAATATCAGAGACTTTACAAGATTTAACATTAACAGTAGATACGGCGGCAAAAACAAGTCTTATAAATTCTCCGTTTCCACTAATTATATTAGAAACAGATGGGAATATAATATGGAGAAGTGCTAAGTTTACAACAGAATTTGCAAATATAGATATTAATACATATTTAAATGATTTAATAGTAGATATAAAAGACGAAATATCAGGTGGCTGGTCAGGAAATAGTGATATATTAACTGAAATGAAAATAGGAAACAATATGTATAAAGTAATGGGAAAATACGTTAATTTTAGAAATAGAGACAAAAAGAATAAAAAAGAATACATGGTTATTTTATACTTTATTGATGATACAGAAAATAAGAAACTACAAAAAGAATATAAAGATTCAAAGTCTTGCATTGGAATTATAATGGTAGATAATTATGAAGAAACAATGCAAAGATTAGATGCAGGAGAAAAGCCACAAATAATAGCTGAAATTGATAAAGAAATGTATGAATGGGCAAATAAAACAAATGGTGTTTTAATAAAGTCAGATAGAGATAGATATGTATATTTATTTGAACAAAGATATTTAGATACAGTAAAAGAAGATAAATTTAGTGTCTTAGATAAAATAAAAGATATAGATACTAAGGAGAAAGTACAGTTTACACTAAGCATAGCAATATCAAATGAAGGAAATACTGATAAAGAAAAATATAAATCAGCTCAAAGTGCAATGGATATCGTATTAGGACGTGGTGGAGACCAAGCGGTAATTCGTGAAAATGAAATATATAAATTCTTTGGAGGAAGAGTAGAAGAAGTAGAAAAAAGAACAAAAGTAAAAGCAAGAGTAGTAGCACATGCATTAGAAAATTTAATGAAAGATGCAAGTAAAGTAATGGTAATGGGACATACAAACCCAGACATGGATAGTATTGGTTCTTGCATGGGAATATATCGTTTAGCAAAAACTTTAAACACAAATGCATATATAGTATGTAGTGAGAAAACACCAGCATTAGAGGCTTTTATGAAATCATTAGAAAAAGAACCAGAGTATGAAGATATAATAATAAATAAAGAAGTAGCATTGGAAAATGTAGATGAAGATACATTGTTGGTGGTAGTAGATACTCATAAAATAAATTATGTAGATAGTCCAGAATTATTAGAAAAAGCTAAAAAAATTGTAGTAGTAGACCATCACAGAAGAAGTACAGACTTTATAGAAGATGCAACTTTAATGTTCCAAGAAGTGTATGCATCATCAGCAGCAGAACTTGTGACAGAATTATTACAATATGCAGAAGCAAAAATAAACTTAAAAACAATAGAAGCAGAAAGTTTGTATGCAGGAATAATGATGGATACAAAGAATTTTACATTTAAAACAGGAGTTAGAACATTTGAAGCAGCAGCATATCTTCGTAGATGTGGTATTGATATAATAAGAGTAAAAAAATGGTTCCAAAGTGATTTAAAGAGTTTCAACTTAATAGCTGATATAGTAAAGAAAGCAGAAATATTAGAAAATGAAATTGCAATATCAATTTATGATGAAATATCACCAGATGCAAACCTTATATGTGCAAAGGCAGCAGATGAATTATTAACAATAAGTGATATAACGGCATCATTTGTATTAGGAAACACAGGAGAAAAAATCTGTATAAGTGGACGTTCTATAGGAGATATTAATGTTCAGATAATATTAGAAAAATTAGGCGGAGGAGGTCATATAACTTTAGCAGGAGCGCAGGTTGAAGGTATGACCATGGAAGAAACAAAACAAGAATTAATAAACAGAATAAATGAATATTTCTCAGAAATAGAAAGTTAACAAAGGAGAAAAAATATGCTTTTAAAAAAATTTAAAGAAAATGAAAAAGGTTCTATTACAATTTTTGTATTATCAACAATGTTATTGGTAGCAGGAGTTATTTTTGTATCATACTTTTCTATGATGAATAAAAGTGCATCTCAAGAAGAGGAATTAAAAAAGATACAGGAAGAATATAATGTAGAAAATACAACAATGAAACAAACTTATGACCAAAGTAACACAGTTGCATCAGGAAGAATGGTTGAAAAAAATGAAGAGTATACAGATGAAGATGGCAATGTTGCAATAATACCAGCAGGATTTATGATAGTTCCAGAAAATGAAAAAATAAATGATGGTTTAGTAATACAAGATGAAAATGGAAATGAGTTTGTGTGGATACCAGTAGAAACAGTAGTAGCAAATAATGAAGAAAACGGAACAAACAATAAAGCAATGGCAGTAAAAATCGGCAATGATTATAAAGGACTATTATATGAATTTTCAGAAAATGGTTCAGAAGTAATAAGCGGATGCACAACAAATATAGATAATGCTCATGAACCTGATATATTAAGTACTTATGATAATGATATAAATTATAATAATGGATTATTTACAAAAGATAGTCTGCAACAAGAATATAATAAAATGATTGAAAGTGTGGAAAAATATCATGGATTTTATATTTCAAGATATGAACTTGGATTAGAAGAAACAAGACCTGTTAGTAAAGATGCAAGTGCAAATACAGAGATTACAACGGCAGATGCAAGCAATTTAGAAACTTATACATGGTATGGACTATATAGTAAGTGCAAGGAATTTGCTCCTAAAAGCAGTAATAAATCAGTAGTAAGTAGTATGGTTTGGGGAAGTCAATATGATGCAATGCTTAATTGGATGAAGCAACAAGGAGAAGCAGTAGAAAAAGAGAATGATGAAAAAACAAACACAAGTAAGAGGTCTGGAAATAATCCAAATGATATAATAAGAAATATTTATGATATTTATGGATGTCATGGAGATTGGACATTGAGTGCAGTTTCTAATAATATTCGTGGATATTATGGTGTTTTACCTGCAAATATAAATAGTGCTAACCCAACCGAGGCAAATGTAAATATGTCTACACGTATTAGCCTATATATAAAATAAAACGGAAGAAATCTGATTAACAAAAATAATAATCAGATTTTTTCTTTTAATGTTAAAATTTCCTTGAAAAAAATGTAAAAATAGAGTAAAATATTGATTTAAGAAAGGCGTGATAATATGAAAGTAATACTAAAAGACAATATAAAAGGAGTAGGAAAAAAAGATGAAATTATAAATGCATCAGATGGTTATGCAAGAAATTTTTTACTTCCAAAAGGACTAGCTGTAGAAGCAAATAGTGAAAATATGAGTAAGTTAAAAGCAAAAGAAAACTCAGCAGCATATAAAAAAGAACAAGAAAAAGAAGAAGCAGAGAAAATAGCTAAAAAATTATCAGGAATACAATTAAAAATACCAGTAAAAGCTGGAGAAAATGGAAAAATATTTGGAGGAGTATCTGCAAAAGAGATTGCTGAACTACTAAAAGTAAATTATAAAATAGAAGTAGACAAGAAAAAAATAGAATTAAAAGATACAATAAAAACATTAGGACTAAGAACAGTTACAATAAAGTTATATGATGGTGTTGTTGGAAATTTAAAAGTAGATGTAATAAGTAGCTAAGCTTATTGAAAAGGAGTTGAAATAATGGAACTAGGTAAAGTACCACCACATGATATAGAAGCAGAGCAAGCAATTATTGGTAGTATGTTGACAGATAGAGATGCAGTAATTTCCGCAATAGAAATATTAAGACCAGACGATTTTTATAGAGAAGATAATAAAACAATATATGAAGCTATTTTAAATTTATATAATCGTTCAGAACCTATTGATATTATAACAGTAAGAGCAGAATTAGAAGCAATGGGGAAAATTGATAATGTAGGTGGTCTTGAATATTTAGCTGAATTACCTGAAAAAGTACCAACAACTGCAAATGCAATGAAATACATAAAAATCGTAGAAGAAAAATCATCTTTAAGAAAATTAATAAAAACAGCAAATGAAATAATTGAACTTGGATTTAATCCTACAGAAGATGTAGATGATATAATGGAAGGTGCAGAGAAAAAAATATTTAATATTATGCAAGATAAAGAACAAAAAGGATATAGCCCTTTAAAAGATGTTTTAGTAGAGAGTTTTACAAAATTAGAAGAATTGTATAATAGAAAACAACATATAACAGGTGTACCTTCTGGTTTCACAGATTTAGATTTTAAAACAGCAGGATTTCATGGTTCTGAATTAATATTAATTGCAGCAAGACCTGCAATGGGAAAAACTGCTTTTGCTTTAAATATTGCAACAAATGCTGCATTAAGGGCTAAAGTACCAGTTGCTGTATTTAGTTTAGAAATGTCAAAAGAACAATTAGTAAATAGAATTTTATGTTCAGAGTCCATGGTAGATAGTAATAAAGTAAGAACAGGAAAGTTGGAAGAAAATGACTGGACTAAGCTGGCAGAAACAATCGGACCTCTATCAGAAGCAGAAATGTATATAGATGATACTCCAGGTATAAATATAATGGAGATAAGAGCAAAATGTAGAAAATTAAAAATAGAAAAAAATATAGGTTTAGTTGTAATAGATTATTTACAGCTAATACAAGGTACAGGAAGAAGAGGGGGAAGTCGTGAACAAGAAATTTCAGAGATAAGTCGTTCACTTAAAATACTTGCAAAAGAATTAGATGTTCCAGTAATAGCTTTATCACAATTATCAAGAGCGGCAGAGCAAAGACCAGACCATAGACCTATGTTATCAGACTTAAGAGAATCTGGAGCGATAGAACAAGATGCAGATATTGTAATGTTCTTATATAGAGATGATTATTATAATCCAGATACAGAAAAAAAAGGAGTAGCAGAAGTTATAATTGCAAAACATAGAGGTGGTTCAACAGGAACAATAGAACTTGTATGGCTTGGGAGTTATACAAAATTTGTTAATATTGCAAAAGGTTACGATAGTTAGAAGAGGAGATTTTTACTCCTCTTAAATTTTTCAGAATAAAAAAATGAAATATTATTTCCATCAGCTGTAAGTCACTATTATCAATAGTTATAGAACTATTAAACCGTGAAAAAACGTATTATTATAATGCTATAATTTCTAAAATTTTTATGTACTGAAAATGGCTTTATATCAGGGTTATAATTTTTTAAAATTTTATATAAATTTATAATTCTTTTAAAATGTAGTTATATCAACAGATGTAGCGTTTTTTACTATCAAAAAGTCTTAAAACCATTGAAAGCACTAATGTTGAATGTTATAAAATCTTTATTTCATTTTTTTATCTGGATATTATTAATTAAACATTTGAAAAATTTTCTATTTTATTGTATAATTAGATAGTATTTTGTTTTATAGGTGGTATATAAAATGTTTAATTTATTAATAGTAGAAGATAATCTTTATTATTCAAAGAATTTAATAAATTTTATTCTTAGAAATAATTTTAATATTAAATTGGTCGGTATAGCAACTAATGGAAAAGAAGCTTTAAAATATTTAATCTCTAAAGAATATAATATTGATATTATTTTATTAGATTTAAAATTACCCTATTACACAGGTATAGAATTAATTGAAAAATTGAAAAACCAACTTCTTTATCGATATGAAAATTCTATTATAGTTGTATCTGGTGAATCATATTTTATATCTATAATTAAGAAAGAATCATTTATATATTTATATATAGATAAAATGAAAGGATTTCAGGAAATCTCAAACAAATTAAATGATTTAGTTAAATTAAAATTAAAAGAGAATGCCAAAGACTCTTTGAGGAAAAGAATTTTGGCTGAATTAAAATATTTAAACTATAATGAAAATTTTGTTGGAACACAATATTTATTAGAAGCAATACTTATACTTGCAGAAAATAATAATTTAGATGCAATAAATTTAAAGCGTGATATATTTCCTATTATAGCACTTCGACACAAAAAAACTTCACATAATATAAAATGTAATATAAATAATGCTACTACTATTATGAATTGTGATTGTCAAAAGAATATTATAATGAAATATTTTAATTTTAGTAATACTAAAACAGAAGTAAAACCTAAACAAGTTATAGAAACTATATTAAAAAAGATTATAGCATAGCTTTTTACTTTTTTGAAAGTTTGAGTGTAAAATTATATATAAGTAGTAGATACTTCCTACCATTTGTATTAGTTTTAAACAAGAGTTAGCATATATTTGTAAACATTTATGCTTTTCTGTAGTTTTTTATCTTTTTTATCTTTTTGCGTTTATAAAAGCTTTTTATGTTATTATAATTATAATTAAGGTAATTGTACCTTTGTTGAAACTCACAGATTTATTTCTGTGAGTGGATATTGTGGTGAAGTTGATTGCTAATTAGACACTTTTAAGGAGGTAGACATTATGCGAGCACAACTTTTGAAGTCACGTAAGCCGATTGCTTTTGCACTAGCATTTGCTATTTTGAGCATGTGCATACTACCTTATACTGCTAAAGCAGCTGAAATTTCTGATAGTTCTAGCTCAAATACTATCACTATTAAAGTAGTTGAGCCAGAAGAGCTTGAAGAGATTGCTGCAAGGGCAGGGGGGACTCTTCTGCAAGACGCAGGGGTACTTAATCCAGGTCAATCTCATAGTGGATATCTCACTCTGACTAATTGGTTTGGAACGGACTTTACCGTATATCTAGCAGTTAGTGGAAATAGTGGATATGTTGGTTTCTCATTTGTTTCCTCATACTTTACCGTAAACTGCGGTGATTCGGTGGTCGTTACTCGCCAAACTGGTTGGCCGGCTGGCGATTATTATATAAATTTTTTTTCATCTAACTTTTCCAAATACATTTAATGGCCATATTCTAATTGCAACTACACTCTCAATTTTTTCCAATGGAATACAACCAAACTCTCTACAATCTGTACTGTTATTTCTATTATCTCCCATTGCAAATATATAATTTTCAGGAACTATAAAATCATCAAATCCTGGTCCTTCAACACTTGTTACTATTCTATCTTGTAAATATGGTTCATCTAATTCTTGTTTGTTTATATACACTTTACCATCTTTTATTTCTACATGTTCACCTGGCAAAGCAATAACTCTTTTTATATAACTATCTTTTCCTATTTCTAAAAAATTATATATAAACCATTCAACACCTATCTTTTCATCATATTTTGCTATAGGATTATTTTTATCTACTTCTTGATAAGTATATTTTATCTTTGCTGGCTTTTCAAAAGTTATTATTTCTCCTCTCTTAGGTAAAGTTTTTGTTGTTCTTTCCCATCTGCTTAACCATAATCTTTGATTCGGCTCTAACGTTGGATACATTGAGTTCATTTTAACTATAGTTGGTGTTCCTATAAAATATCTAAATAAAAGAGCTAAAACAATAGCTATTATAATACAAATTATCCATTCTAAAATATTTTTTTTATCCATCTCTATATTCCTTTCCCTTTTTTATTAGATTATTATAAGTTAATTTACTTTATTTTATGTCATTATATCATACGGCAGACTATGTCCGCAACCTCTAAAATTTTATTCTAAAAAGAAAATCAAAGAAAAAATTAGAAAAGTTAAGTTATCAGTAGTATTAATACTTACAGTCTTAGATTTACTGCAAAATCAATATTGATTTATAGATGATAAAATATTATAATGAGGAGGAAGATTATTGGAGGAAAAATATAAAATTATAGAGAATGAACATGACAAAGTTTTTAAGGAATTATTTAATATATCTAAAGAAGCAGTTCATATAATTAATACTGCACTAGGGTTACAACTTAAAGAAAATGATGTAGAGAGATATACAAATAGTTTTATAACAAGTAATTATAAATATAAGGAAGCAGATTGTGTATATAAGAAAAAAGATGAAAAAATATTCTTTGTTCTTGAACATCAAAGTGTAATTGATTTTAGAATGCCATATAGAATGTTAAATTATCAAACAGAGGTAATGAGAAGTTGTGAAAATTATAAAAATACTAAAGAAAATAAAGAGGCATTAGTGATAGGAATAGTATTATATACAGGAAGGCCAGAATGGAAAGCAGAATTATATATAAGAAATATACAGTATAAACTTGATGATGGAATGAAAACTGTCTTAGGAGATAATAAAACTTTAGGGAATTATACAGTAATAGATATTAATAAATTTACGAAAGAAAAACTATTAAAAGACAAAGGAATTATTAGTAAAGTAATGCTAATAGAAAAATCAAGAAGGACAGAAGATTTAGGAAGAATATTAATAGAGGCAGCAAACTATTTGGACCGTGAAGGGGTAAAATATATTAAAAATTTAATAAAAAATATATTAGTAAAAGACATAGGGAATGAAGAAACTAAAAAAGTTTTAGAATTTTATAAAAATATAATCAATAAAAAAGGAAGTGAAGAAAAAATGGAATTAGCTGTGTCAAGAATGATAAGAAATGAAATAAATGGTAAGGTGAAACGAGGAGAAAAATTAGGAAGAATAAATGTTGCAAAAAACTTACTAGTAATGGGATATGAAGTAGATGAAGTGGAAAGAATAACAAAATTAAGCTTAGAAGAAATAGAAAAGCTAAGAAAAAGGATAGTGTGAAAAGTTTTATGGAAAAACAATAATAAAACAAAATAACATTAAAAATTGGTGTTAGAATAGATATA
>CALXZC010000063.1 GCA_944393135.1 uncultured Clostridia bacterium
CCCATTGCGACACCCATTGCGACATTAGACTACTACTTTAATATCCTGGTTTTTTTAATAATTTAAACATATTTTTCTTATATTCTTCCACTCCAGGTTGATTAAATGGATTTACTCCTAATATACTTCCAGATACACTACATGCTTTCTCAAAGAAATATATTAGCTCTCCCAAGTTTTCTTCATCTAGTTTGTTAATCTTTATCATAATGTTAGGGACATCTCCTGATACATGTGCCTTTACTGTTCCTTCCATTGCTTTTTTGTTTACAAAATCTAATGTCTTTCCTGCTAAATAATTTAGTCCGTCTAAATTGTCGTCATCTGGATTTATCGTAATATCTGAACTTGGTTCTTCTATAGATATTACTGTTTCAAATAAATTTCTTCTTCCTTGTTGTATATATTGTCCCATTGAATGTAAATCTGTTGTATTATCTACGCCAACTGGTAATATTCCTTTATTTTCTTTTCCTTCACTTTCTCCAAATAATTGTTTCCACCATTCTGTAAAATAGTGCATTTTTGGCTCATAATTAACTAATATTTCTGTATTCTTCTTTTTCTTATACAAAATATTTCTTACTACTGCATATTGATAGCATTCATTATATTTTAAATTCGGATCATTAAATCTCTCTTGTGCTATTCGTGCTCCTTCCATTAATTTACTTATGTCTATTCCTGATACTGCTATTGGAAGTAATCCTACTGCTGTTAGTACTGAATACCTTCCACCAATATTATCTGGTACTACAAATTCTTCATATCCTTCATTATCTGCTAAAGTTTTTAAAGCTCCTTTTTTCTTATCTGTTGTTGCATAAATTCTGCTTCTTGCTTCATCTATTCCATATTTATTCTCTAATATTTCTCTAAATATTCTAAATGCAATCGCTGGTTCTGTTGTTGTTCCAGATTTTGATATTACATTTATAGAAAAATCTTTATTTGCTACATATTCTATTAATTCATTCATATAATTAGAGCTTAAATTGTTTCCCACATATAATATTTGTGGATGTTTTCTTTGTTTTGCTGGAAGTAAATTATTAAATGAACTTGTTAGACTTTCTATTACTGCTCTTGCTCCTAAATATGATCCTCCTATTCCTATTACTAACAAAACATCAGCTTCTTTTTTTATTTTCTTTGCTGCTTTTTTTATCCTTTTAAATTCTTCTTTGTCATAGTTTGTTGGAAGTTCTAGCCATCCTACAAAGTCTTTTTCATCATTTGCTCTTCTATGTAAGTCTTTATGAATATTTTCTACTTGTTCTTTGTATTCCATTATACTTTTTTTAGTTATTCCACTATTTTTTAAATCCACACTAATCTCTGCCATATTTCCACCTCTTCTTTCTCTAATTTTTTCCAGTTACATTATATACAACTAAGTTTTATAATTCAAGTTTTTCTTCAAACTTTTTTGAGACAGTTGGGGACGGGCAATTTTTGTCTCATTTTATAACCTCGTGCATTACTGCTGCTAAATATTTCATACTTGTTAAACATTGTTCTAGTGTATTTCCAGTTGCTCCTACTTCTATTATACTTGCATATTTCCCTGTATGTTGGTTATATCTAGATGTCGTTAACATCATTGTTTTAAATAATCCTGGATACATTTCTTCTGCTTTTTGCTGTACTTTTATTGCAAATTTTAGATTTTCTCTCCAGTTTGGATGCCATAGTCCTCCCTCATCTGTTCCTATTACAAACATTAATTGTGCTGCTTCTTCATCTCCTATTTTTACTGTTGGTGCATAGTCACTTCTTGAACCTATTGCATCTCTATGTACGTCTATTATTATATCACTTGGTGTTGTTTTTAATATATTTTCTACTGTTTTCAATGAGCGTGTATATGAACCATTATATGCTGGATAATCATGATAATCTGTATTATGTATTACATTATAATTATACCCTTTTAAATATGTTTCTAATTCTGTTCCTACTCTAGTTACTGTGTAGTTTAAGTCTGTTGTTCTATAATTTCCAGTTGGTGTATATGGATATTTTTCGCTTGATGTATAGCTTTCACAACTATGTGTGTGAAATAATATTATATTCTTATTTTCTATTGATAAATTATCCGTATTTAATATATCTTCTGTTATTTGGTAATCTGTTTCATTTTTTATTTTTACATTTCCGAATTTTAGTATTACTTCCATCGCTTATTGGATTAGGGGTTATTACTTCTGTTGGAGTTCCAGCACTTGCTATTTTTTGTTCTTCTTGATTTTCTTTTGTTTGATTATTTTCCTTTTCGTTTTCTTCTTTTTTTATTTCATTATTTTCCATATTTTCTATTTCTTTTATTGAACTTATTTGCATTCCTAACATTGCTTTTAAGATATTTTTGCTTTCTTTATTTTCTACATCTTCTTCTGCTATATTTTTATATTCTTCATTAACATTTGCTACAACAGGCATTGCTTCATCTAATGCAAATAACATGCTATTATCAGCAAATAAATTTATTCCTGTTTCTAATTTTCTTATTATTATATTATCTTTTTCTTTACCGTCTTTTTTTAAGCCTTTACTTACAAAAATAACTAGTAATATTGTTATTACAATACCTACTAGATATTTTAATATATCTTTCATTTTTAATACTGCTACATTAAACATATTTCTCTCCTTATCTTACGTTATTATATCTATATATATTCATTTGCTGTGAAAATATGTTTATTATAATCATTTTTAAAAGAAAAAAAGTCGGTATTTCTACCGATTTTTACTTTTATTATACTTTTCTCCAGAACCACTCTAGGCTATTATCTAAACTTTTCTTCCCTGTTGCTTTTGTTTCTATATCATCTATCCATAAATATGAGAAGAATGAAATAAATACAAATACGAAGTCAATAATAATGCATCTTGTTAATGTTGATATCATATATCTATATTCTTCTGCTAATGTTGCAACTTGTACCACATGCATAACTAATAACATTAGATATATAAATAACACTACTGCTCCTATCATACTTTTCTTTACTTCTTGTGCTAGAAATATTAATAGTACAGTTGCTGCAAGCATTAATAATAGTGTTAGTGGGTTTGATATATTGAATATAAACATTTTCCCCCTCCGTTTTCTTTTGTTATTTGTTTTACTATATCATTAATTATTATATTTATCAATATTTTTGTATTACGTTTACGTTACAGTTTCATTACATTTTTTATTTTAATTTTTCTTCGATTAGTTTTGCTATTTCTTTTGCTTTTTTTGTTATATATTCTTGGTCCTCTCCTTCTATCATAACTCTTACTAATGGTTCTGTTCCTGAAGCTCTGATTAGTACTCTTCCGTTTCCTGCAAACTCTTTTTCTAGTTTTTCTATTGCTTTTCTTATTTCTTCACATTTATCATAGTCGTATTTTTTATCACTATTTACTTTTGCGTTTATTAATATTTGTGGATATAGTTTTACTATGTTTGCAAGTTCTGATGCTTTTTTTCCTTCTTCTAGGATTGACTTTATTAGCATTAGAGATGTTAATATTCCATCTCCTGTTGGATTATAATCAAGTAATATTACATGCCCTGATTGCTCTCCTCCTAAATTAAATCCATCTTTTAACATTTCTTCTAATACATATCTATCTCCAACTTTTGTTTGTAATAGTTCTAATCCATTATCTCTTGCATATTTGTTTAATCCAAGGTTACTCATTACTGTTGCAACTATTGTATCTTTATTTAATTTTCCTTTTTTTCTTAAATTTTGAGATATAATTGCAAGTAATTTATCTCCATCTATTTCGTTTCCTTTTTCATCTACTGCTAAACATCTATCTCCATCTCCATCATATGCAACTCCTAATGATAATCCATTTTCTACTACATATTTTTTTAGTCCGTCTAAATGTGTTGAACCACAGTTGTCATTTATATTTATTCCGTTTGGATGGTTATTTATTATTTTATATTTTATTCCTAATACTTTAAATACTTTTTCCGCAACTACTGATGTTGCTCCATTTGCTGTATCTAATGCTACTACAAAATCATCTCTGTTGTATTTTTCTATTTCATCATCAAAGTTTTTTCTAAAGAAATATACATATTCATCTATTAAGTCTAAGCTATATTCTGATACTCCTATTTTATCATTTACTGCTTTTAACTCATCTATTTTCCCAGATTCCATTACTTCTTCTATTTCTTCCTCTAAGCTATCTGGAATCTTCATTCCTTTATTGCTAAAATATTTTATTCCGTTAAATTCATATGTATTATGTGATGCTGAAATTACAACACTTGCATCTGCATTTAACTTTCTTGTTAAATATGCTACTGCTGGTGTTGGAATTACTCCTAATAATTTTACGTTTGCTCCATAACTTAAGAATCCCGCAAGCATCGCACTTTCTATTAATGTTCCTGATATACGTGTATCTCTTCCAATTAATATTGTTGGCGTATGATCTGAATGCTTAGATAATACATAAGCTCCTGCTTTAGCTACTTTATAGACTAATTCTGGTGTTAACTCAGTATTAGCTATTCTTCTAATACCATCTGTTCCAAAATATTTTCTCATAAAATTACTTCCTTTCCTTATGATGTTTTTTTAATCCACCTTTTATTTTTTCTAAAGCTTCATCTTTTGCAATCATCATTTTTTCTTTAAAACTTAATGTTATTATATGCGGTGGTTCTATATCTATTCTTTTGTTATGTATTACTAAATTTGGATTTGTAGTTGTTAATTCTTTTAGTTTTTCTTCTCCTATTAGTGAATTTAGTTCTGATAATATTTGTGGTATTTTTGGATATATTGTGTTTTGTCTATGTACATCTGAACCTAGAAGATGTATCATATTTCCTTCAAAGAATTTTTTCACTATCATTTGTGCTTTAGTACCGTATTGACCTATTATACTTCCATAGTTTGCTTGCATTAATACTCCCTTTTCTACTAAGTCGTATATTAGCTCTGGTTCTTTTTGCACAAAACTATATCTTTCTGGATGTGCTAATATTGGTACTAACTTATATTGCTGCATTTCATATATTGCATCATATAGGTTGAGTGGCTCAACATTTAATGGTAATTCAAATAGTACGTAACTTGTATCGTTTATTGTTGATGCTTTTCTTTCTTCTAATAATTTTATGATATTATCAGACATGTATATTTCATTTCCTAAAAATAAATTTGTATCTATGTTTTTTGCTTGTAAATTTTCATATATTGCTTTTACCCAAACTTTTCTTTCTGGTACGTCTGTTTCGTAATATCCTTCCATATAATGTGATGTTGATACTATAGCTTCAAAGCCTACGTTTTTTGCTTCCCTTATTAGATTAAATGTTTCTTCTATGCTTCTTGAACCATCATCTATATTTGGTAGTATATGTGAATGTATGTCTATCATTGTTATCTCCTTTTTTGCTTTCATTAGTCATTTAATTTTTTCTTTTCTTCATCTAAATATTGTCCCATTTTAGTTAATATTTCTGCTGTTTTATCTAATGGTACTTGTTCTGCATTTTCTATTTTCAAATTACTTTCTAATGTTTCTATATTGTCCAAATTCATTTCTTCTTTCTCTTCTAAAGTTATATTGTTTTCTTGTATTTCTACTTCATTTTCTTCGTTATTAATTGGATTTTCTTCTATAACAGGTTCTTCTTTATTTTCTATCATACTAGATGCTCTATCATACATTTCCTTACTTGCTTTTTTTGCTGCTCTAGATTTTGGTTTTGTTTCTGCAAGTGATGTTGAACCATAGTAGTATGATTGCTCATATTTTTTTGCATCTATTTCTATTTTATTTACAACTATTCCAGCTATTTTTCCACCTACATTTTTTATATTTTTTATTACTCTTTTTAAATCTTCTTTTTTGGTTTCTTTACTTGCTGTTACTATTACTGTGGAATCTACTATTCTGGCTAATATTAATGAATCTGTTACTAATTGACTTGGTGTTCCATCAAATATTATTATATCAAATATTTCCTTTAATTTTTCCATTAATTCTGTCATTTGATCTGAGATTAATAGTTCAGATGGGTTTGGTGGAACGTTTCCAGCAGCTAATACATATAAATTTTCTATATCTGTTTCTTGGATATAATCTGCTATATTACTAGATGCTTCTCCTTCATCCCAGTCTACTCCTGACAAGTAGTTTGATAGTCCTGGCCTTGGTGATACATCAAATATTGAATATACTCTTCCTTTTCTCATATCTGCATCTATTATAATGACTTTCTTTCCTGCTTGTGCAAATGTTACTGCTAAGTTTGATGCTGTCCAAGATTTTCCTTCTCCTGGTAATGTTGATGTTACTAATATACTTTTTAACTTTCCTTTTGTGTTCATAAATTGTATATTTGTTCTTAATGTTCTAAATACTTCTGAAATAGGAGATTTTGGATCTTGATCTGTTACTAATTCTTTTTTCATTATCTTCTTCCTCCTTTTCTCTTTTGTATAGAATTTTCATATACTGGTATTGATGCTAAAACTGGTATTTTAAATTCTTTTTCTATATCTTCTGCTGTTTTTACTGTTGTGTCTAGCATATTGGTTATTAATACATATATTACTGAAATTACTAGTCCAATAAATGCAAATATTATTACATCTTTTTCATGATTAATATTTGATGGTGCATTTTCAACTTCTGCTTCATCTACCACATGTACATTATTTATGTTATAGATTTCTGCAACTTTTTTCGTAAATACATTTGCTGTCTCATTTGCTATTTTAGCTGAATCTGCTGCATTTTCTGTTGTTACTGATATTTCTATTACTTCAGTATCTTCTACTGCACTTACTTTTACATTATTTTTTAAGCTTTCCCATGAGATATCCATTCCTAAATTAGATATAACTTCATTTAATACGTCTTTGCTTCTTACTAATACACTGTATGTTGAAACTAATTTTGAATTCAGAGTTATATCTGTTGTGGTTATTGAATTAGTTGTTTCTGAACCGCTACCACTTTCTGCTCCTGCAAGTACTAATGTTGTTGATGATGTATACATTGGTGTTGTAAATCCTACTGTGTATATTACTCCTAATGCTATAAATAGTAATACAATTAATATTATTTGTACTTTTTTACTCCAAAAAATATTGAATAATTCTTTTAAATCTAATTCTTCCATTTTTCCTCCCCTATCTTTTGTATTTTTACTTTTATAGTATACATTTAACTTCATTTTTTTGCAATATTTTTTTCAAAAAAAATCAAGATATATTTTATATCTTGATAAAACTATTACTCTAGTTTTAGTTTTTAATTTTCCATACTCATTTTTAATTTTTTAACTTCTTCTTTACTAAGTCCTGTAATTTTTAATATATTGTTTGTATTATAGCCCATACTTAATAATTTTTTCGCTATTTTACATTTTTCTTCATTTCTTCCAGTTTCTATTCCTATTTTTCTTCCTTTTTTTACCCCTTCTTTTATGCCTTCTTTTATGCCTTCTTTTATGCCTTGCTTTTTATAACTTTCAAATTCTGCATCAATTACTTCTTTTACTGCTAACATATTGGTCACTCCTCATATTTTCTTACTTTTTATTTTTAATTTTTATAATTTCTTCTTTACTAAGTCCTGTAATTTCTAATATGTTGTTTGTATTATAGCCCATACTTAATAATTTTTTCGCTATTTTACATTTTTCTTCATTTCTTCCAGTTTCTATTCCTATTTTTCTTCCTTTTTTTACCCCTTCTTTTATGCCTTCTTTTATGCCTTCTTTTATGCCTTGCTTTTTATAACTTTCAAATTCTGCATCAATTACTTCTTTTACTGCTAACATATTAACCACTCCTCCTTTTAAATCTCTTATAAATTTTTCTATTTCTTTATTTACAATTTTTCCTGAAAGTCCTATTCTTATAATGTCACACATTTTTTCTTGTTCTTCTTTTGTTATCACTTTAAATACTTTTTTTGATGCTCTTATAAACTCATCAGTATTATTCGATTTTTCCAAATACATTGCTTTATATAACAATCCATTACTTTTTAATAATTCATTCTTTGTATAATTTTTTATATCTTCCAATATATAATTTCCCAACGTTTGAATATCTCCTAATACCACTTTTCCTTCGTTATATACATCTTCTTGAATTTCTCTTATACTAGTTGCTGCATTCCAATTATCATGACCTGTATGTATTACTGCCGCTAATACTGTTCCTTCTTTATCTACTTTATCCTTAACGTCACATGTTCTCATTATTTCTATTTCATAGTTTAATATTTTAAATGGCATTCTATAATCATTTTTTGTTTGATGCTCTATTAAGAAAAATATATTTTTTCCTTTTACTTTATATATTATATCTGCTTCTAATATCCTACCTCCCTTCTTTATAAATTCTTTATCATAAGCTTCTATTCCATCTGGTTTTAGATTTAACTTAAATATTCTATTTATAAAATTTACGGC
>CALXZC010000064.1 GCA_944393135.1 uncultured Clostridia bacterium
CTTCATCTCTGCTCTCACCAAATCTACAAAAACCTTTAACTACATTATCTTCTATATATACTATCGCTTTTTCTTTTTCGTACTTACTTCTAATTCTTTTTTCTCTATCTTTATAATTTAATTTCTCTAAATACTCTTCATCAATAATACCTCTATATACAATTTTCCAATCTTCATCAATTATTTTTGCTATTTGTTCTATATCTTCTTTCTTATAGTATCTAATCATTTATAAATTCCTCCTCAAAGTTTAAATCTTTCTTTTATCATTTTTGCAACTTCTTTTGCTGATATATTTGTATTATCTATTTTTATGTAATTTTCTTCCTTTACCTCCCCTTCTAATGACTTCATTCTATATTTTCCTTCTGCTTGTAATAATAATTTTTCACTAAATAAAATATCTCTTTTGCTTTCTTTATGTTTTATTCTATTTTCTGTTTTGTTTCTCTCAAGTCTTATTTCTAATGGAGCTTGTAATTCTATATAATATACTTCTCCACCATTTTTTCTAAAAATATCTTCTATTTTCTTTGTTAATTCCACATCTTCTTTGCAATCATATGCCATCACAAATGTAAATATTATACCTTCTAGACTGCTATTACTTACTTCATTAAATATCATCATTCTAATATCATTTACTAACTTTCTTCCTTTATCAGTATTATATCCAAAGTACTTTGATACCAAATCTATTGTCATATGGTTATGGAATAATTTTAAGTTAGTTATTTTCTCAAGTTCTTGACCTACAGTCATTTTACCAACAGCTTGTGGTCCTGTTAATAACACTAGTTTTGACATTTTAATCATCTCCCAATTTTTCACAAATATAAACTACATGACTACTATATCCAATTAAATCTTTTCTTTCACAATTCTTAAAATGGTAATCTAACCATATAGCATATTCTTCATCTGATAATTTATTAATATATTCTGATAGGCTTTCTGATATCCCATCTGCACTTATTTGATGTAATTTTCTTACATCAAACTTTTCCATCATCTTTTCAAACTCTTCTACATAATTTACTGAAAATATTTCCTCTGGTATTTCCTTTACTCTATAATTTTCATCACATATGTCTTTCATTTTTAGCAAATTTCCTTTTTTTAATCCATAAGTTATAATAACAATATCATTTGTTATATATGCTATAAAAATCTTTCCATGTGGCTTTGTTACTCTAATTGCTTCTCTAATTGCCTTTTCTTTATCTTTTTGACTAAATAAATGATATATTGGTCCTAATAATAATGTAATATCAAAAGTATTATCTTTATACATATTTAATTCTAATGCATTCCCTTTTCTAATATTTATTTGCATATTATTATCTATATGTTTTTTAAATTCTTCTATGTTTGATTTTGTTAATTCTACTGCATCTACCTTATAACCTCTTTTTGCATAATAAAGAGAATATCTGCCAGTTCCAGCTCCTATTTCTAGTATTCTATCTTTCTTTTTTAAATATTTTTCTATATATCTTGTTGTTGTTAAAAATTCTATTTTATGCGCCTTGTCTTTTACTAATCTGTTAATTTCTTCTCCTCTTGAATAATAATTTTCCAATATTTGTTCAACACTTTCCATACTAAATCCCCCTTGAAAACTAAAAAGCCTCACCTGAAAAATCTTCGTTTAAGACTCCTCAAGTAAGGCTTTTCTTACTTTTCTAGTGTAGGCAGTTTTACTACCCTGTATCGCTCAAAATATTTTTAGATACACTCTTAATACATTTTTAGTTTACCATAATTTTCTCTTTATTGTCAACACCTATTTATAAATTTTCCTTTTTTGCACCATATATGAAACTTTTGCAACTAAGTTTGTTGGAAATATTTTTGCTCCTAATTTTCCTATTTTTACATCTAAGCCTGGGACTATATAAAATTTCCCTTTTTCCATTTTCTTGATTGCATATTTTGCAACATCAAAACTATTTGCTTCTCTTAATTTAAATTTTACATTTGCTACATTATTAAAGTTTGTAGCTACTGGCCCTGGGCACAATATACTTATTTTAACATTTGACTTTTCTCTTTCTAGTTCTTCTTTTACCGCCTCTGATATCCTAACTACATAAGCTTTAGTTGCATAATATGTTGCCATTAACGGTCCTGGCATAAATCCTGCGATTGATGCTACATTTAATATTTTACCTGAACCTCTTTTTTTCATCTCTTTTAAATATTCTTTCATTAATATATGGTATGCTATTATATTTGTTTTTATCATTTTTATTTCTTTTTCTAAATCTGTTTTTGTAAAATCTCCACAGTCTCCAAATCCTGCATTATTTATTAATATATCAATATCTTTTATTTGCTCACATAATTTTTTACAATTAGCTTCTTCTGATAAATCCATTGCTATTATTTCTATTTTATTTCCTATTTTTTCTTCTTCTAATTCTTTTTTTACATTATTTAATTTTTCTTCGTCTCTTGCAACTAATACTAAATCATAACCTTTTTTATTTAATATTTTTACCATGTCTTTTCCTATTCCTGAAGATGCTCCTGTTAACAACACTTTCATTTTCTACACCACCTATTCTTATGATAACTAATTTTATTATTTTTATATATTTTTTTCAAGTATTTTATTTTGAATTATTAATCGCATTTTTCGACAAAATTAATACGATTAGCATTATATAATTAAAACTAAGTTCTAGATTATTTTTATTATTAACTTAATTTAAACACTTAAAACATGGTATTTTCAAATATCTTAACTGTCTAAACAATATATTTTATAATATTAACCAAGGAGTAAGTAACATGGTTCATTTTAATATTGAAAAATTATTGAAGAAGAAAAATAAATCTAAATATTGGTTATGTCAAAATATGAATATCACGACTAGGAATTTAAATCGTGTTATTCGTGGTGAGACTTCTTCTATTTCTTTTAAATACTTAGAAGATCTTTGTAAGTATTTAGAATGCACTGTTGATGAGTTAATTGATATTGAAAAAGATGCTTAAACTAGAACGAGGAAAAAGAAATTAAAAATTTTCACATTGGCACTAAATTAAATTAGTGCCTTTTATTTCTAATTTTCCCTTGTTTCTTATGTTCTTTTTCTATTTAATTTATTTTTAACTTTTTATTTGCTTTCTATTTTTTGCATATTTATAAACTTAACATATAAAAAATAAGCAAATTACTAATTAATAATAATCTGCTTTATTTTACTGTAAAACAATTTAATTAATATCTTTTTCTCTTAAAAATCTTTTTAAAAGAAAAGTTAAGAAATAAGGAAAAGTATAAAACTTACCATTAAATCCAATATTCTTATAACAAAGTTTAATACCATATTTAATATCTTCATATTTTTTATCGTTAATAAGATTATTTAAAGAAACTGTAGCATTGTCATTTGCTTTTACTTCTACTGGTATTAAAGAATTTTTATCCCTGACAAAAAAATCTATTTCAATAGTAGATTTTTCATTTTTATAAAAATATAATTTATATCCTTCTTTAACAAGCATATCTGCTATTATATTTTCGTAAATAGCACCTTTATATGTATTAAAGTTTTTATTAGCTCTTAAATCTTCTTGAGCCTCATCATCTAAAGAAGCAATTAAAAGCCCTGTATCTCTAAAATATACTCTATAATTTTCAGGATTATAATTTCCACCAAGAGGAAGTTCTAACATTGCTAAGCAATGGCAAACATTAATAATTCCAGCATTATTTAGCCATTCAATAGTACCAATATACTCACGGCTTCTTGCTCCTTTTGTAATCTTTGATATTCTAAACTTTTTATTGTCTAAGCCAAGAAAAATTGGTATGCTATTATAACAATTAAGTATTTTTCCTTGTTCTAAACCTTTGGCATATTTTGTTATATCTTCTCTATAATCTTCAAGTATTTGTTTTTGCATATTTAATATACCACTATAATTTTTATTTTTAACAAATGTTCTTACAATTTCTGGCATACCTCCAACTACCATGTATTCTTTGAAATTATCAAACATAACTGTAAGTTGTGTTTTAGTCAAAGGTTTTAAGTTTATCATACAATTATACATATCTTCAATCTGTTCTTCTTTATAGCCTTTAGCCCACAAAAACTCCTCAAAGTCCATTGAATACATTTCATAATCTTCCTTGTTTCCTACACTATTGGCCTCTATTTCTTGGTAATTAATTCCCATAAGAGAGCCAGAACATATAACATCATATCTTCCATCTTGCCTAAATGACTTTAAAGAAGTAGCACAATTTATACAATCTTGTATTTCATCAAAAAATATTAAAGTTTCTCCTGGTACAAATTTAAAATCTGGGTTCATAAATGATATATTCCTTATAATCGTATCAACATTAAAACCATCATCAAAAATACTTTTAAATTTTTTATCTAGCGCAAAATTTATTTCTACTACATTTTTATAATTATTTTTAGCAAAATTCTTAATAGATACTGTTTTTCCTATTTGACGTGCACCTTTTATAATTAATGGCTTTTTATCTTCTCTATTTTTCCAATCTAGTAAAAATTTATCAATTTTTCTTTTTAATAACTCCATAAAACCACCTTCTTCTATATTATATCATATATAATAAAAAATATGCAAGAAAAATCACAAAATTCCAGTATATTTTTAGCGTTTTTTCACAAAATTCTAGTTATTTTTTATTCTTATATCACAAAATTCCAGTAATTTTTATCTTTAAAATCACATTTTTACAAAAATAAAACATAGATTTCTCTATGTTTTAAATATGTTTTTTAATCTCATGATATATTTCTTCATGAATATCTTCTATTGTTCTTATTTTATCATCTTTTACACATTTAACCTCATACCAATTATACTTTTTTGCTACATAACAAGCTGCATTATATGCATCTTTTAAATGATTTTTATCTCTTTCATGTATATCCTTTTTATTTTCATGTGTAAATTTATTTTCTCTATTTTCCATAAGCTCTATAGATTTTTCTACCGGCATATTTAAGAAAAATACTTCTTCTGGAACTGGTAAGCCATATAAATTAAACTCAAAATCCCATAACCAATTTAAGAATTTTTCTCTTTCTTTTATATCTTCTATCTTCCCTGCTTGGTGTACCATATTAGCTGTAGTATATCTATCAGCTAATATTATTCCTCCTTTATTGTAATATTCTTCATATCCTATCTTAAATGTTGCATATCTATCTGCTGCATAAAAAGTTGATGCTATATATGGGTTTACATCTTTTGCATTTTCACCGAATTCCCCAGATAGATACATTTTAACTAGCCCAGAACTTGGACTGTCATAGTTTGGAAAACTCACTACTCTAAAGTCCACTCCCTCGTTTTCTAACCTTTCTTGTAATTTAGTAAACTGTGTCTGCTTTCCACTTCCATCTGTTCCATCTATTACAAATAACTTTCCCATTTTATTCTCCTTCTTCTTTTTCTTTATTTTCTTTATCTTTTTTATTTTGCTCTAACATCTTATTAATAGAATTTAATATATCATCTGAATTCTCATCAAAATCATCTTTTACTAAATTAAACATTAATTAATCCTCCTTTTCCAAAATTATTATACTATTTATAATTTTTTAGTCAATAGAGATATTGTATTATTATAGACTTTTTTTAAATTTTGTTATAAACTAATTATACAAAATTATTAATTTATTGGAGGTATGCACATATGGAAAATTCTTTTAAAGACTATGCCATGACTAAAAATAATCCAAAGTGGGAAAATGCTATCTCAAGAATTTCGCCTTTAGAAACAAGAGATACTGATTTAAGAAGTAATTTTGATAGAGATTATACAAGAATTATACACTCAAATGCATATAGAAGGTTAAAACATAAAACACAAGTATTCTTTTCCCCTGAAAATGACCATATATGTACTAGAATAGAACATGTAACTCATGTAAATTCTATTAGTTATACTATTGCAAACTATTTAGGTTTAAATACTGAACTTACAAGAGCTATTTCAGTAGCTCATGATTTAGGACATAGCCCTTTTGGACATGCTGGTGAAAAAATCCTTTCCGAAATTTCTAATAGAGATTTAGGTGTTAGCTTCTGGCATGAGAAAAATGGTTTAGAGTTTGTTGATTTCATAGAATTATTAAATGGTCATGATGGATATAAAAAGAATTTAAATCTTTGTTATGGTGTCCGTGATGGTATTATTTCACATTGTGGCGAAATAAATGAAAATTCTTTAAGACCTAGAGATGAATATATAGATTTAAAGGATTATTCTTACCCTAATCAATATGCTCCTTATACATGGGAAGCTTGTGTTGTTAAAATAGCTGATAAAATTTCATATATAGGTCGTGATATAGAAGATGCAATTACTTTAAGAATACTTGATAATCACTTACAAGAATTATATGACTTATTAAATTATAATTCTTCTGAGACTTTAAATAATAGTACTATAATTAATTATTTAGTATGTGATTTATGTGAAAATTCTTCTCCTTATAATGGATTAAGTTTTTCTAAAAATGCTCTCGACCTTATGAATAAAATAAAAGATTTTAATTATAAACATATTTATTTTTGTAGACGTACTAAAACTTCTATAAAGTATTTTAAACTTGTTATTAATGAGATTTACGATATTTTAAAAGAATGTTTTGATAAAGAAAATACTATAAATAATATAATTTCTTTAAAAAAATATTATCCTAAACTAGCTGATGGTTTTTATTATTTTTTAGAGAATTATTGTGATTTTTCTAATAGAGAAGAATTAAAATTAAAAAATAAAATTATTTTTGATATTTCAGATGAATATGATTTTTCTAGAGCGATTATTTCCTATATTTCTGGCATGACAGATAATTTTGCTATGGAGATGTATAATGAAATAATTAGATTTTAATATAAAATTGTTCAGAGATTTTTCTTTGGACAATTTTTATTTTATAACTTTTTTCTTGTGTTTTATAATATACCTGCTATTTGTTAAAAATATTTTTATCATATCAAATCTAACAGGTATGTCATAAAGCCCATAATCACGGTTGTATGATTTCGCTATTTGTTTTAATCTATCTTGTGCTCGTATTCTATTTCTTACATTAAATTCCTTTATTGTAGAACTACTATTAAGTTTAATAAATACTAATTCTTTTGTAATATTATCATATACTATTAAGTCTATTACCATTTTTTTGTATTTAAAATCTTTTTCTATTATTATATATTTTCTATCTTTTAAATATTTACAAACTATATTTTCTATAATTAATTTCCTTGATGTAAATATTTTTTGCATAATTCCTCCTACCTCAATTTTTTTATTATTCATATTTAGATATCTGAGGCCATTATAAAATTTAAATATTCAATTACTTTTATTTTAAGGGATTTTAAGAGGGCCTGCTTAACATCTCTTTGTAATATTTCAAAGTTTTAAAGATAAGGAATAACCTGACTTAAATTAGGGATCAAAATATAAGGGGGTTTATAATGACCTCAGATATCTAAATATGTTTTCTTTGATTTTTTATTCGATATAATAAATTGATTTTAAATATTAGATTTTAAAACTGTAAATATTATACTTATATTTACAGTTTTTGTCAATGCTTTTTTTGAAAATTTTTAACTTTTTAAATTTTTTGAAAATTTTTTAAATTTTAAATTGTAAAAAAGTCTAGATTTTAAGCTTCTATCTAGACCTTAATTTATTATATTATATTTCCTATTCCATATAAACCTGTTGTTACATCTCTAAACAAGTTAACTTCTGGTGGCAAATAGGTAAATATAATAAAAAATATAAATAATAATGTAAGTATTATAATTGCTAAAACTTCTGTTGCTACTGTGCTTTCATCTTTTCTTTTCATAAGTCTATATGCAACATATTCTCCTAGTATTATGCTTAATATAAATATTAAAATATCTATCACTATAAGACTTGTTCCTATTATTCCAGAATATGTAAAGAAAGCAACTATAACAAAACTTATTGCTGTAAATATTCCTATAGTTTTTGCTTCTACATAATTTTTACTTACATCTTTTACAAAGAAGTATTCTATTATTGCAGCAATCAACATTGGGAA
>CALXZC010000065.1 GCA_944393135.1 uncultured Clostridia bacterium
TACTGGGGTAAAGTCTCCTGGGTGTGAAAATAGCACTAACCACTTTCCCTCATAATCTTTTAGATTTACATTTCCGAATGTCGACATAGCCTCAAAGTTTGGTGCTTTTTCACCTATTTTTACATTTCCATTTTCCAATAATTCATAACTCATAAAAATAAACTCCTTTCATTTCTATATATTATGAAAGAAGTTATTTTTTGTTAATTTTTTTATTTCTAATCTTCTACATCTTGTTTTAAACGTAAATACCCAAGCTCTTCCCATACATTGTATGCTAAATTTAATCTAAATAATAAAGTAGGTTTAGCACCAGCTCTATTTTTATCAACCACACAAGCATAATATCTAACATCAGGGTCACTAAATTTCTTAAGATTAAAAAACTTTGTGTCAACCTCATTTAAAGAATATTCATAATCTCCAAGTGTTTCTCTATTTATCTGTTTCATCAAACAAAGTGTATCTAAAACTTCCTTTACTGTTCTACTTACTGCTAAATCATTTACATCCAGATTAACTGGTAAGGTCTTACTTTCTGCCAGTTGCAAAGTTGAACAAATATATAAATTAAAGTTCTGTGCTAAATTAGAAAGAATTGTGGCTGTTTTCTTTAATTCTTCACCTATACCAATATTTGCTGTATCTGTTTTCAATGTATCATAAAACACATACTCTATTTGTTCCTTATAATAATAATTCATAATAACTTTTTGTAACTCATCATTTGTATGGTCTGTTATATTAATAAAATAAATTGAATTATTTATTTCCTGATTTGCCCAATTAGTAATTTCTACAGTCTTTCTAAACTCTTCTGATTGTTCCATAAGTCTTTTTACAAAATCTCCCTGCTTTTCTTTTGGCTTCCTTAAAATATATCCATCATCATCTGTTTCAATTTTAGATGGCTCATCTGCTCTAAATTTAAACTCCAAAAGTTCACCTTCTGTTTTACTTAAATGTATTCCATGTAATTCTTGAATTGCTTTATTATTTATTATAGTAGTTATTAAACATAACTTCATCTTCTCTTCTGACATCTCATTTGAAATTATTAAAACTTTTTTCTTATGAACTAGAGCCACATGTGCTGCAACATCTATTGTAAATCTACTTTTACCAGAGTTTGAAGGCATTGCAAATGCCATTGTCTCTCCTTTCCTTATTCCTTTAAATACACTTGTAAGAATTGGAAATGGAAGTGGTAACCCATTTCTTAAATTATTATCCCCAGCCTCTAAAAATGTTGTAAGATTATGGTTTAATATAGCACGTTTAAATTTCTCTGTAGCATTTACTTGTTCTATTGCACTCTTAACTTCCTCAACAGACATTTTATCATAAAGAATATATCCAGTAATTTCTACTACTTTATCTTGAACTGCTTTTATAGGAATTGCTAAATATGCTTTTCTTAAAACAAACAATTTTCTTAATCCAATATATATCTTTTCCACATCATATTCTTTTCCTTGTACCTCATTTTTTAGCTCCATTTTAAATTTATACACTGTTTCATTATCTCTTGCAAAGTTAAAATTTCTTTTTGCATCTTCAGAACTATATGCTCCACCTTCTGTAAATATAATACTTTTATATACATTTAGACAGTCATTATCTTCAAAATAACATTCTTCAAACGGAAAATAATATTTTACAATAAGTTTTGGGTCATTTAATAATATTCCAATAAAAGTGCGTTCTAGTTCTACATTACTTAATTCTTTAGGATATACGCCTTCATAATCTACTTCTTCAACTACTTCCTCTTCAGTCTCTTCTTTTTCTTCTTTTAAATTATTTAGTTCTTCTATTTTCTTGAATGCTGCCATATAATCCTTATTTAATAATTCTTGTTTTATTTCGTCAATTATAGTTTTATTTTTCTCAGTTAATGGCACATTGTTTAACAATTCATAGATTTTTTTTATTTTCTCTTCTTCCATTTTCTAATCCTTTCTTTAATCTTAAATTTTTATTAAATATGAAGGAGTTCTATCTTCCTCCTCCACCTCCTCCGGCCACCGGCCACCACCGACCGCCACCAGAAAATCCTCCGCCTCCTCCTGAAGCAGATGTATATGCAGTTGACATTGATGAGCTAATCGCATTTGAAAAACTTCTTGAAAAGTCTGTATGCATCATTAAATATACATGTGGATATGTATTTGAAATTACTGTACTATCTATATCTGAATATACTATTTTTAATTGTTTTAACACTTTATCTGCAATACCAAATGCAGTTGCAAAAACTAAAAACTTCTCCCATATTGCAATTTCAGGAACTTCTTTTTCATCAATAAGAGAAAATTCTTCCATGTATTTTTTTAGACCTTTCCATTTAGCACTTTCATCTATTCCTTTTTGAGTAAATACTTGTATTCTTGAAGTTGCAATTCCAGATACAATAAAGTTCAAAATTATAATAGCAATTAATATAGCACAACCCAAAACACCAGTTTTTCCAAAATAGTCTACTATTGGAAAAGAAAAACATACACAAAATACAAATAGTGATAAAAATACTGCTTGAGAGCCAACTTCTTTATCGTACTTTCTCTTTTTTTCTTTATCTATTAACTCATTATCTATTAATTTCTTTTTGGCTTTGCTCCTTATATCACCTTGTAATTTTAATATTTTACTATTTGATGAATTTTTAATAAATTTTTCTAACTCTTTTACAGTTATTGATTTATTTATTTTACCACCAAAGGCTGATATTAAAAATGCACCGATTTCTCTTTCATCTTTATTTTCTAAATTTAAAATACCATCTTTATTAATTAATTTAATTAAAATTTCATCTTTACCTTTTTCATTTTGATTATTCTCTATCTCAATTAATCCTTTTAGTGAAAAATCTAGTAAAGTGGCAGAAAAAATCTTACCAATGTCATTTGTTTGAATATCTCCTTTTATTTCTTTTAACAAATATAGAGCTTCTGCTGGTGAACTATCTTCTCTTGGTATTTCTCTAAAATAAATTATTTCTTCACTTGGTTTTATCTTTTTTCTTGCTATAATCGCTTTTATTTTCCTTATTATATTAATTATTAAAAATATAGAAAGCGTAATTATCACAGAATAGAAGATTACTATATAAAAATTTCTTCTAGCCCTTATCTTATTTGCTTCATTTGCCCAAACTGTTTCCTCATCTAATACATCATCTAAAATAGGATGATTATATGTTCTTTTAATTTCTCCATTTAATACATATGTAGGAAATAAAGTCCTTACCTCTACATATGTTCCTGCTTTAAAATTATTTATTACAAATTTTATTTCATTATTTTCTGTTGCATATATTTCTCCATTTAAGCCTTGCGTATGCCCCCATACTCTTATCTCATCTCTATTTTCTACAGCTTTTGGTAATGTTATAGTTCCTGCAATCTTTTTAGCATCTATTTCAAAATTTTCTCCTACAAATTGCCAATAAAGTTGATTATAGTCACTATATGCACCTACTGCTCCTTCTACCAAATAAGAGATTTCATAAACTCTAGTATCTTTACCATCATCTAACCCAACACCCCAAGCTATTTCAAAGTCTCCATCTGAATTTATTAATCCATAATAATAATCTTTTGTTACATGATATGCCAGTCTTGTTGTTTCTTTAAAATCTTTATTTTTTCCATCTGTAATTTCTCTTACAGATACATCTGTTATATCTAAATATTTATTAATATCTGTTTTAAATGTCTTATATAATGTATTTGTATCTTCAATGTCTATATTCCAAGTTTCAGTTACTTGCATATCTCCATTTTCTAAAATTTTTACATCAAAATTTAAATTATTTAATTCTAAATCACCAGATGCTGCATCACTTTTATTTCCAATAATTAAAAATAAAAGTACAAAAAATATAATAATTCCTAATTTTTTAATCTTTTCCATTTAAATTCCCCTTTATTTTATTTTTTATATTATTTATTTCCATATTAATATCTTCTGGTAAATTCTCTAAATATGGTATTTCTTCATTTTCTATTCCATATTTTTCTTTAACATTTAAAATCCTTCTTACACTTCTATTTATCTTAGAAATATTTATTTTTCCTGTCTTTACTTCTTTTATAATTTTGTCTATTAATATTTCATCTCCTAAATTGTACTTAAACAAAACTATATCATTACCAGCTTCAAATGCTTTTATTAAAGCTCTTTTTGTTCCATAAATTAACCTAACAGCTTTCATTCTTATATCATCTGTAATTACTATTCCATTAAATCTATGTTTTTTCCTAATATATTTTCTAACAAAACTCTTTGACATAGAAGCTGGATAACCATGTGTGATATTTTTAATTCTCAAATGTCCTACAAGCAAAGCATCTGCACCATTTTCCATTGCTTTTTTAAAAGGTACTAAATCCTCTTTTTCTAAATTTTTATTTGTTTCCTCTATTTTAGGAAGTGTTAAATGAGAATCTTTCTTTGTTGCTCCATGTCCTGGATAATGCTTAATTACTGGTACTATATTATATTCTTTCATTTTATTAATATATGTAATTCCACATTTAGAAACAACTTCCACACTACTACTAAATGCTCTATCTCCTATTGCTTGGTTATTTTTAAATCTCTTTATATCTAAAACTGGTGCTAAGTTAAAATTAAATCCTGTTTCTTTAAGCATTTTAGCAGTAACTTTGCTTGCTTCTTCCACTAAATTTTCTCTTGCAAGTTCACTTGCAGACGGAAGATTTTGGAACTCATCTGGCATCCTATTTACTCTTCCACCTTCTTGGTCTATTGCAATAAATAAAGGTATTTTGTTTTGTCTCCCTAAAGTTCTTAGCCTATTTATTAATTGATTTAATTCTTGATAATTTTTATAATCCTTTTTATAAAGAAGAACTCCGACCAATTTTATACTTTGTTATAAGTTTTTCTACTTTACCAATTTTTTCTCTACTTCCTACTCCAACCATCAGCATTTGGCCTATTTTTTCTTCTATATTTAAGTCTTTTAATTTTTCCATTCTAACCTCTAAAAATTACTTTTTCTACATTATATACTTAAGAATATTTTTAATCAATAGATTTTTCCTTATTTTTGTGTTATAATTTTTATGTTTTAAAAATCAAAAATAGGAGATTAATTATGGCATTTGATGGAATTATAACAAAAACTATTGCTAACGAATTAAATTTACTTTCTGGCGCAAGAATAGATAAAATATTTGAACCCAACTCTAGTACAGTTGTTTTAGGTCTTTATTTAGATGGATTAAATTATGCATTAAATATTTGTATAAATCCACAAAATTATAGAATAAACCTAACCACACATTCTAAAATGAACCCTAAAGTCGCACCTAATTTTTGTATGGTACTTAGGAAACATTTATTAGGTTTACGCATTAAAAACATTTTCACAAACTCTTTAGAAAGGATTGTAACAATCGAGTTTGAAGGTTTTGATGATATAGATGATATTATAAATAAAAAATTAGTTATCGAGCTTATGGGAAAACATTGTAATATTATATTACTTAATGATGAGGGTATAATAATAGATAGCTTAAGACACATTAATAACGAAAATGCAACACATATCGTAATTCCACATATTAAATACAAATACCCTGAAATTAATAAAAAAGATTTTTTATCTTGTAATTTAGGAGATTTCAAAAATTCTCTAAATACAGATGATATATCTTTATACCCAAAAATTATTAGCAATAATTATAATGGAATTAGTAAAAAATATATTTCTTTTATTATAGAAAAATATAGTTTAAAAACTCCAGAAGGTATTTACAACTTTCTAAAAGATATTATTAATAGAACAGATACTTTAAAATTAAAATTAGACTTTAAAGATAATGATTACTTTTTAGTACCTGATAACTCTAATAAAGAAAACTTCACGATTAATTTTTTAGTTGATGATTTTTATTATAATAAAGAGACTTCTGAAGAACTAAAACTTAGCCGTAATTCAGTTTTGAAGTTAATATTATCTACTCTTAAAAAATATAACAACAGGCTTGTTTCTATAAATAACAAGCTAAAAGAATGTGATAATATGGATATTTATAAACTTTATGGAGAACTTATTACTGCTAACCTTTATAGAATTCCAAATAAAAATTTAAAAGAAATTGAACTTGAAAATTACTATGATAATAATAAAAAAATAGTAATTCCTTTAGACCAAAAATACATTCCAAGAGAAAATGCAAAAAAATTTTTTAAGAAATATAATAAACTAAAAAACGCTTTAGAAATTGTAACTGTCCAAAAGAAAGAAACAATTCAAGAACTTGATTACATAGAAAGCGTTGTCTATGAATTAGAAACTGCAAATTCTATAGAAGAAATCGCTGAAATTTTAGATGAAATTTCTGAAAATAGCATTTTTAAAGAGAAAACTAAAAATTTAAAAAGTAAGAAACAAAATAAAATTAAAAAATCTAATCTTACTAAAAATAAAAATGTTAGTTTTAACCCTTTAAAATATACAGTTGATGGCTTTACTCTTTTAGTTGGGAGAAATAATAAAGAAAATGACTATTTAACTTTAAAATATGCAAGTAAACAAGACATATGGTTTCACACAAAAGATATTCATGGTAGCCATGCTGTTTTATTTTTAAATAATAAAACACCATCAGAAGATATTTTAATAAAATGTGCTGAAATCACTGCATTTCACAGTAAAGCAAGATTTTCTTCTAATGTTCCTGTAGATACTTGTAAAGTTCGCTATGTTAAAAAAACAAAAGGTGCAAAACCTGGTATGGTTATTTATACAGATTATTCAACATTATATGTAAATCCTAAAGATAATTAAAGAGAAGCAAAATGCTCCTCTTTAATTATTTACCATAGTATAAGCAAAGCAAGTATTGTACCTACAATAATTTCTGGTTTAGTAAGTTCATCTGGTATTAGTTTTAACTCTTCTCCTTGTTTTTCATCAACTATTGCAAGAGAATAAGAAGTTACTTCATGTGTTTCAAAATACATTTTAAAGTCTTGAGTTCTATTTACATCTGTTGTATTAATTTCTATATACCTCTTACCTACCATATTATCTCTTTTAGAGTATAGGTCTATCTCTAAATATTTTCCTGTTAAATTTTCATTTTCACTTTCAATTATAGTTCCTTTAATTTTCCCATTTACTAAAGTAGCTTTTGCCTCTGATATTTCTACTTGTGATATATTGTCTCTTCTTTCTATATCTTTATATGATGAATTTAGTCCTACATTAATCATAAATTCTGAAAATATATAAAAACCTACAATTATTAGTGCATATATCAAAAAAGTTTTCATCCTTGCCATAATTTTTTCCTTACCTTTCCATCTAATATATATATTATAACAAGTTTTTTAGCCTTTTTCAAGAATTGTCAAAAATTATGTTAATTTCTTTGTTCAAAAATACAGAATAAATATAAGTATTATTAACTTTTTTATTATATGAGTTTTCTAAAGCTTCCTTATATAACTTTAATTGTTTTCTATATTTATTAACTAAATCTTCTTCTTTACCTTTTTCAACATAATCAGTTTTATAATCAACAAGATTTAAATTATCATCTTTATCGATATAATATAAATCAATAATACCTTGAACAAGTATATTTTGGGAACTATCATCTTTATAAATCTCCTTTGCAGGAACATTTATATAAAAAGGCTTTTCTCTTTCAACTACTTTTGCTGTTTTCAATTCCTCCCATATACTTGATTTAGTAAATTCTAAAATCTTATTAGCATTAATTGCCTCCTTTTCCTTGGCAGTTATTATTTTCTTTGCTTCTAAGTCATTTATTAAATCTTCTATTTTCTTAAGATTATAATCTGTTTTTTCATTTAACTTTTGTAAACATAGATGAACTAAAGTACCTTTCATTGCTGATGAGATTTTTTCATCTTCATCACCTTTCAAAAACTTAGGTTTTGGAAAACTTATTTCTTTTCCAATCAGCATCTTTTCATCTTGTTCTATTTGTTTTAACTTTGTTACAGATGCCTTGGTAGGTATTATAGTATCTAGCAAATTAGGATACTCATAATTTAATATATCACTTATTTTTCTTAA
>CALXZC010000066.1 GCA_944393135.1 uncultured Clostridia bacterium
TGCTTGTAAGGCAGATGCTCTCCCAGCTGAGCTAAGCGACCATGTTCTTCCGACGAGATTTATTATACTAATTTTTTCTATACTTGTCAATAGTTTTTTTTGATTTTTTCACTTTTTTTTATTTACATATACAAGAGAGCTTAAACTCTCTTGTATTCTCCAGTATTTAAGCATATGCTTGACGTTTTTTGAAACTAAGTAAATTAGTAATTTCATTTTCTGTATTCTTAGCTTTCTTAGTTTTTCTAGCTCTCTCTTGTTCAAGTTCTCTTTTCTGTTTTTCAGCCATAGATTGACAAATTGCTTTTTGATATGCAAAATGAGTATCTTGTGCAATTTTACTCCAATTATAATCATTTCTAACTTTATTTTTTGCAACTCTTGTAATATCTGCACATAATTTATGGTCAAATAGTAATTCCAATATAGAATCTGCAATAGAATTAGCATTTCCGCAATATGTTTTCATACCATTTACTTTATGTTCTACTATTTCATTAAGACCTCCTATGTCTGATACTACAACAGGTCTTTCAGAAAGCATAGCCTCTAGGGCAACTATCCCAAATGGCTCATAGGTACTTGGAAATACTGCTATATCAGCTGCCTTATACATTCTCTGTACATCTTTACCATTCATATATCCAGCAAAATATACTTTATTACCTAAACCTAGATTATTTACCTCTTGCCTCAATTCTTGTTCCATTCCACCTTTACCACAAATAACAAGTTTAGCATCATTATATCCACCCAATATCTTAGGCATAGCTGCTATCAAATGCTGTATACCTTTTTCATATACAAGCCTTCCCATAAATAAAATAATCTTCTCATTATCCATTGCATATTTTCTTCTAAAATTATAATCTCTTTCAATGCCATTAAATAGATTTAAATTAACTCCATTTGGTACTACATTTATCTTTTCATATGGAAGTCCAAATAATCTTTGTAATTCATTTTTCATATAATTACTATTTACAATTACTTCAGAAGCTTCATATGTAAGCATCCATTCTGTATCATTTATATATCTTTGTTGTTCATCGTGAATTCCACTATTTCTTCCTGCTTCTGTTGCATGTATTGTTGCTACAATAGGGATATTATAAGAATTTTTCAAAGTCTTAGCACTAGAAGCTACTAACCAATCATGGGCATGTATAACATCAAATCTTCCTTCTTTTAGCATAATCTCATTTGCTTTAGCTATCATATTAAAATTAAGCTGTAATACCCAATCTATAAAATTATTAGGGTTTATCATATAGTTATCAACTCTATAAACTTTTACACCTTTATCATCTTCAAAATAAGGTGCATCTCCCTCTCTATAAGTAATTACAGTTACATCGTGACCATCTTTATGCAATGTCTTTGATAAATCATAAACAACTCTTGCAATTCCCCCTACTACTCTTGGTGGATATTCCCATGTTAACATTAGTATCTTCATAAAACTTCTCCCTTTCTACTTTTATATTTTCTTTTGTTAAATATTTTCTCTATTTTGACATTTTCTTACACCATTGTATACAAAATTTTTAAAAAAGTAAATGCTTTTCTTAAAAAAACATTTACTTTTTTATTCTTTTCTTAATTATATTCAAGTTAATGAGATTTCTTTCCAAATTTTTTTGAAATAAATGAAGTATCATAATTATTATTTTTAAAATCTTTATCTTCTAATATCTTTAAAATAAAGTCAGTATTCGTCTTTATTCCATCAACCACCAACTCTGCTATACTACTATTCATCTTAGCAATAGACTCATTTCTATCTTTTCCATGTACTATAATCTTAGCAATCATAGAATCATATGTTGGCGGTATTTTATACCCAGGGTAAATTGCTGTATCAATTCTTACACCATTTCCACCTGGTAAATGTAAATCTGTTATCGTTCCAGGGCATGGCATGAAATTCTTATCTGGATCTTCTGCATTTATTCTAACTTCTAAACTATGTCCTGTAAAATTAATATCTTTTTGTTTAAAACTTAAAGGTTCACCACTTGCTATCTTTATCTGTTCTTTTATAATATCAATTCCTGTTACCATTTCAGTTACTGGATGTTCCACTTGAACTCTAGTATTCATCTCCATAAAATAAAAATCTTTATTCTTATCTACTAAAAACTCGATTGTCCCTGCATTAGTATAACCTATCTCTTTAACTGCATTTACAGCAACTTCTCCCATTTTCCTTCTTGTTTTATCATCTAATATTCCTGAAGGTGTCTCTTCCAAAACCTTTTGATTTCTTCTTTGAACAGAACAATCTCTCTCTCCTAAATGAACACAATTTCCATGTTCATCCGCCAAAACTTGAATTTCTACATGTCTTGGATTCTCCATAAATTTTTCCAGATAAAGACTATCATCATTAAAAGAAATTTTCGCTTCTTGCTTTACTAAATCATATTCTTTTTCCAACTGCTCTTTATTATATGCTACACGAATACCTCTTCCACCACCGACCGCTTGATGCTTTAAGCATTACAGGATATTTTATTCGTTCTGCAAGCTGTACTGCTTCTTCTTTAGATTTTATTAATCCATCAGAACCAGGAACTACTGGTACTCCTGCATTTTTCATTGTTTCTTTGGCTTTTGATTTATTTCCTAATAATTCAATTAATTTATAATTAGGTCCAATAAATTTTATCCCCATATCCTCACAAATCTTAGCAAAAGTACCATTTTCAGATAAAAAACCAAATCCTGGATGAATACTATCAGCACCTGTAAGGCATGCTGCTTCTAAAATAGCCTTCATATTTAAATAACTCTTATTAGATGGTGCTGGTCCCACACAGATAGCTTCATCTGCTAAGCTCACATGTAAAGCATCTTTATCAGCTTCTGAATATATAGCAACTGTTCTAATTTCCATTTCTCTACAAGCCCTAATAATTCTTACAGCAATCTCTCCACGATTAGCAATCAATACTTTCTTTAACATTTTCTTCTTCCTTTCTTTTGAGATTTTTGAGGCCGGGCAATTTTTGTCTCACTTTTACATTTTTTACCAAATGAGACAAATTAAGCCCGTCCCTCTTTGTCTCACACAACTGCGAATGTTAACTCTCCTTTTGCCGCTACTTTTCCATCAACTGTAGCTATAGCTTCTCCTATTCCTATTGGCCCTTTTCTTTTTATTATTCTTACTTCTAATTTTATCGTATCTCCAGGTATCACTTGTCTCTTAAAACGTAATTTATCTATTCCTCCAAACAGAGCATTTTTCCCTTTATTTTCTTCCATAGAAAGAATTGCAACCGCTCCTGTTTGAGCAAGTGCTTCTACAATTAATACACCTGGCATTATGGGATTTCCAGGGAAATGTCCTTTGAAATAGTATTCACTTTCATTTACATGCTTATATGCAGTTGCACTTTCTCCTGGCACATATCCTTCTACTTCATCAATCATTAAAAATGGTTCTCTTTGTGGTATTATACCTTTTATTCCCTCTTTATCCAAAACCATACTATTCTCCTTTTTTATTTATTATTTTATCTTAAATAATGGTGTTCCATATTCCACTATATCTTCGTTGTTTACACAGATTTCAGCTATTTCTCCATCAAATTCAGATTCTATTTCATTCATTAATTTCATAGCTTCCACTATACATAAAACTTGACCTTTATGTACTTTATCTCCTACTTTTACAAATGGCTCTTTTTTTGGTGAAGAACTTGCATAGAAGGTCCCTACCATAGGACTTTTTACTATTTTATAGTTTTCAGTTTCTTCCATTTTAACTAAAGAATTTTCTTCTTGCTTTTTTACTGCTGGTGGTACAGAAACTCCTGCTTCTATAATTTTTGTTGGTTCTGCAATTACAACTTCTTTTTCAGTATTTTTTTTCATACTGATTTTTACTCCATCTGGAAATTCTATTTTTAAAGAATCTATTTTTGAATTTCCCATATCATCAATTAATCTTTTAATATCATTATAATCCATTTTTTTCCTCCCATCATAGAATTATTATAGGTTATTTTATCATCTGTCCCCAGTGCGACATTTTATAGGCATGGGGACTGTCCCCATGAGACACCCCTGAGACACTTACTGAGACATCCATTGTGACATTAGCAAACTACTATTATGTCCTCCAAATCCTAATGAATTTGATATTGCATATTTTACTTCTACTTTTCTTCCTTCGTTTGGTACTATGTCTAAATCGCATTCTTCGTCTGGTATTTTGTAATTTATTGTTGGTGGTACAAATCCTTCTTCTATTGCTTTACTGCAAATTATTGTTTCGATTGCTCCTGCTGCTCCTAATAAATGTCCTGTATTTCCTTTTGTTGAACTTACCATTACTTTTCTTGCCACTTCTTCTCCTAATGCTGTTTTTATTGCTTGTGTTTCGCATGCATCGTTTAGATGCGTTGATGTGCCATGCGCATTTATATATGTAATTTCTTCTGGTTTTACGTTTCCTTCTTCCATTGCTAGTTTCATTGCTCTTGCTCCGCCTTCTCCTCCTGGTGCTGGTGATGTTATATGATATGCATCTGATGTTGCTCCATATCCTAATATTTCTGCATATATTTTTGCTCCTCTAGCTAATGCATGTTCTAATTCTTCTAATACTACTACTCCTGCTCCTTCTCCCATTACAAATCCACTTCTTTCTTTGTCAAATGGGATACTTGCTCTTAGTCTATCTTCTGATTTTGTTAATGCTTTTATGTTTGTAAATCCTGCTATACTAAGTGGTGTTATTCCTGCTTCTGTTCCTCCTGCTATTACAACATCTTGATACCCGTGTTTTATCATTCTAAAACTTTCTCCTATACAATGTGTTCCTGATGCACATGCTGTTACCATAGCATAAGATTCTCCTTTTGCTCCTATATCTATTGCTACATTTCCTGTTGCCATATTTAATATTCCCATTGGTATATACATAGGTGATACTCTATCTGGTCCTTTTTCGTTGCACTTTTTGTTTTCTGTCTCTATTGTTTCTATTCCACCTATTCCAGATCCTATTACTACTCCCACTCTTTCCATATTTTCTTTTTCTTTATCTAATCCACTATCTTTCCAAGCTTCTCTTGATGCTATTATTGCATATTGTGAAAATTTATCTAGTCTTTTTGTTTCTCTTTTTTCAAAGTATTCTTCTGGATTATAGTTTTTGACTTCTGCTGCTAATTTTACTTTAAAATTGCTTGTGTCAAATGATTTAATATAGTCAATTCCACATTCTCCTGCTTGTATTCCTTCCCAAAATTTTTCTACATTGTTTCCTAATGGAGTTATTGCTCCTAATCCTGTGATTACTACTCTTCTCATTTTTTATCTCCTTATTTTTCAATACATTTTAATATTTTACCATATTTTCTATTATTTTTCTATTGATACAGTCGGTCAATTTTTTTATTACATTACCATTCCGCCATCTACGTTTATTACTTGCCCTGTTATATATGAACTTTTTTCTGAGCCTAAGAAGTATATTAGTTCTGCTACTTCTTTTGCTGTTCCCATTCTTTTTAATGGTATTTGTTCATTTATGTTTTCTTTTATTTCGTCTTTTAGTACATTTGTCATGTCTGTTTCGATAAATCCTGGTGCTACTGCGTTTGCTCTTATGTTTCTGGCTGCTAGTTCTTTTGCTACACTTTTTGTAAATCCTATTATTCCTGCTTTTGATGCTGAATAATTACATTGTCCTGCGTTTCCTACTACTCCTACTACTGATGCTAAGTTTATTATGCTTCCTTGTCTTTTTTTCATCATATATTTGATTACTTGTTTTGTCACTAAATATGTTCCTTTTAGGTTTATTTCTATTACTTTGTCAAAATCTTCTTCGCTCATTCTCATAAGTAGGCAATCTCTTGTTATTCCTGCATTGTTTACTAGAACGTCTATTTTACCAAATTCTTGTATTGCTTGTTCTACCATTTTTTCTACTTCTTCTGCTTTTGATACGTCTGCTTTTACAAGTGTACATTTTACTCCTCTTTTTTCAATTTCTTTTTTTATTCCTTCTACATCTGTTTTATCTGATACGTAGTTTATTACTACATCATATCCATTTTTTGCATATACTTCTGCTACTTTTCTTCCTATTCCTCTTGCTCCTCCTGTTATTAATACTACTTTTTTTTCTTCCATTATATTTTTTCCTCCTCTAAATATTTTTCTAAACTTTCTATATTGTTTATATTATATGTTTTTGCTTCTTTATTATCTTTTTTTACAAATCCAGTTAAGGTTCTTCCTGGTCCTATTTCTATATATTCGTCTACTTTTTCTTCTTGCATTATTTTTATTGCTTTATCAAATCTTATTGGGCTTATTATATGTTTTGAAAGTATTTCTTTTATATTGTCTTTCTCATTATAAAATGTTCCGTCTATGTTTTTTATGACTTTTATTCCATCTTCTTTTTTTATATTAAATTTTATAGTTTCTAGTTCTTTTTCATATGCTTTTTTTGCTTCTACTAATTTTTCTGTATGAAATGGTCCACTTGTGTTTAATGGTATTACTCTTTTTGCTCCTGCTGTTTTTAATTTTTCTACTGCTATTTCTACTGCTGTTTTTTCTCCTGATATAACTGTTTGTGTTATACAATTATAGTTTGCTGGTACTACAAATTTCCCTTCTTTTCTTATTTTCTCACATATTTCTTCTATTTTTATAACATCTAATCCTATTACTGCTGCCATTAGATATTCTTCTTCTGGGATTAAATTCCCCATGTAATATCCTCTTTTTTTGATTAGATTTATTCCTTCTTCAAATGTGATTATTCCAGAATATATTAACGCCGTATATTCTCCTAAACTTAGTCCACAAGCTATTTTCGCTTCTATTTTTTTTGTTTTTAATACTTCTAATATTGCTAAACTTGTTGTTAGTATTGCTATTTGTGTATTTTCTGTTTTGTTTAATTCTTCTTCTGGTCCTTCAAAACATATTTTTTTTATGTCTTTTCCTGATATTTCAGATGCTTTTTCATATATTTTTTTTGCTTCTTCATATTTTTCATAAATGTCTTTTCCCATTCCTACTGTTTGAGCTCCTTGCCCAGGGAATAAAAATGCTCTTTTCATATTTCTTTCCTCCATTTTTTATTAAATTTCTAATAATATACTTCCTGTATTTAATCCTCCACCATAGCCTAATAATATTATCTTGTCTCTATCTTTTAATAATCCTTTTTCTTTCATTTCTGCTATTGCTATTGGTATGCTTGCACAAAATGTGTTTCCTTTTTTATATATGTTTATATAGATTTTATCTTCGTCAATTTTTAGCCTATTTGCTATTGCTTTCATTATTTTTAAATTAGATTGATGTGGTATTATATATTTTATGTTTTCTAGTTTTTCTCCTGATTTTTTTAATAACTCTTCTACATTTTCTATTGTTTTTGTAACCGCATATTTATATACTTCTTTTCCATCCATATATATTTTACTATCTGATTTATATGTAAGAATGTTTTTTTCATCACTTTCTGCTTTGATATTTACATGGTATTTTCTTTGTTCTTCTGTTTTTTCTACTAATAATGCTCCTGCTCCGTCTGATAATACTACTCTTGTACCTATATCTTGTTTGTCTATTATTTCTGACAATACATCTACTCCAATTATTAATGCTTTTTTTACTCTTCCTGTTTTTATATAAGTTTCTACAATATCAAATGCGTTTATAAATCCGCTACACCCTGCTAATATATCTAAAGCTATACATGGTTTTATATCTAGTTTTTTTTGTATATAGTTTGATATTCCCGGCATTATGTTTTTGCTTGATGTTGTTGCTGTTATTATTAAGTCTATATCTTCTATTTTATTGTTCTTTTCTATTTTTTTTACTGCTTCTAATGCTATTTCTTCTATTTTCTCTCCTTTTGCATAATACCTTTCTTTTATCCCTGTTCTTTTTTCTATATAACTTCTTTTTAACTTTAATTCTTTTTCTATTTCTTCATTTAATATTTTATTTTTTGGAATATAGGATTTTGCATCTATTATTTTTAAGTA
>CALXZC010000067.1 GCA_944393135.1 uncultured Clostridia bacterium
TTAAGTTTTCTGTCATTTTTAATTCTAATTTTTTCTTTAACTTTTCCAGGTGTTTTTTGCCATTATTCATATTATTTAGTAGAAATATGGATATTTTCAATATCAGCTTTCATCTCTCTAGAAATAATATTTTGCACTTGTGCAATTTCTTCTTCTTTCAATTCTTGTGCCCCTATAATTATGCTAATACTTTCATCATTTACAAAAATAACACTATCTTCAAGCCCTTTAGTCTTAAGAAGATTTTCACAAATCATAATACTATTTTTAGTATTATTTATCTTAGTTATCTCTGTAGTTGCAGATTGTTTTTGAGTTTCTGTAGCATTAGTACTATTTAAAATATTTTCATAAGTCTCTATCATTTGAGAATACATAGTATCTCTTTCCAATTTTGACTTTGCAAAATAATCATCTGTTACGTTATTACTTGTTTCTTGTATAAGATTTTCTTCTGTAGAATTAGTTGTATTTGTAGTATTTTCAGATATTTGATTTTCCACTTTATTTTCTTCTACTGCTTCACTACTAACAAGTCTTGCATCACCAATATTTGTATTTGTTTCTGCCTCATTTAAAAAACTACTTGCTTGAACTGTTTCATCACCAGTTCTAGTTGTATAATTTAAATACCCAGCAACCATTAGCATTACTGCGATAACATAAATAATGACCTGATTTTTCTTTAATAATTTCATTACTAAAACTTCCTTTCATTTAAAACTTTATACATTCATCTCAAACACTTGTATTTTATGTGTGGCAAGACCTGTAACAGCCTCTACTGCTTGAATAATATTATTTTTAATCTCTGCATTATTTACACCTTGTGCTGTTATTATTGCTCCTTCTATTTTAGGTTTAATAACTTTAGCAGTTATTGGGGTTTTAGTCCCATCATTTTCTTCAAAAATAACATCTTTTTTAATGTCAGTTTCCTCTATTTTCCTACTTCCTCCTGTATCATCTGTTTCTTCTGTTGTACTTGTTGTAGAATTTTCATTATACATAGCAACAACCTCACTAGTTTCTGAATAGTTTAAACACACCTCTACTTCTCCCACACCTTGTATTTTTGATAAAATATTTTTCAATTTATTTTCTAAATTCTCAGTATCATCCAAATTGTTAGAATTAATATTTTTTTCTGCTCCATCTTTTGAACTCGCTAATTGTTTAGATGTATCATTCATGGTCTCTTTATTATTAGCCTCCTCATTTCCATTCCATATAAAATTTATAATAACTATAGTGATAATAAGTAGTACCACAAAAAACACTAAATTTTCTATTTTCTTTTTATCATTTCCTACAACTTCTTCTTCACCCTCCTTTTTAGGTAACAATTTCTTTAATTTATCTCCAAGCATTCTTCACTCACCTCATATTCTTCTATTAAAAATTTCTTTATATTTTGTATATCGTTTTTTGTTACTTTACTATTTTCTTTATCCTCATATTTCTTTTCCTCATTTTCAAGAATATTTACTTCTTTAATTCTTTGTACTTCTGTTACTATTTTATTTTCTATATTATTTTCTTGTTCTTTGCTTTCTCCTTCAATTTTTCCATCTATTTTTATTTCTATTTTCATAATCCCTGTATTACTCTCTTCATCATTATCGTTGTTTGGCAATTTCGCCTCTACATTACATCTTCCTACTTCATATCCTTGTTCTTCTATATTTTTAATTATATCTTTCTCAAGTTCTTCTTGATAAAGCGTTTCTATTCTTTGGTCCATACTAGTTTGATTTAAATTATCCTTATTTTTACTTATTGAATTACTACTTACATAATTTTCGATATCAATAGATGCTAAAGCTAAATCATCTTTATTTTTTATAAATGGTGATACTATATTAAATATTACAAAAATTCCCAAAATTATCCTTATATACTTTTTGGTTCTATTATTAGGCAAAATCATCTCTATTATCGATACTAATACAATCACAATTCCTAAACTTTTTGCCCACGAACTTATTACCTCTATCATCTGTAATCTCCTACCTATACATCATTACATTATTTGACATCTTTAATACCAAAGCTGTTCCTATAATTAACATTATTGAAATTGCACTTAAAATTCCTAAAAATATTTTAAAAACATCTCCTATTTGTTCTAAAAGACTTGTTATTTTACTATCTGTAATAACTCCTGTCACTGCTCCTAGTAATTTATAGCAAATAGTCAATATACTTAATTTTATTATCGGCATAATACAAATACCTACTATTATAATTACTCCTATTACTCCCACTGCATTTTTAAGTACTACACCTGAACCTAATACAGTATCTACCGCATCTCCTAATATCTTTCCGAACAACAGGCACTGCTGAACTTACAACTGCTTTTGTTGTTTTGGCTGTTATGCCATCTATTGAGCTTGACATAGTTCCTTCTAATGATACAACTCCAACAAATATAGTTAATACTATGCCTAAAAACCATACTATTCCTGACTTCAAGAAGTTTGCCAATTTACTTACTTGTACTTGGTCTGAGATTTTTGATATTATCACTAAACTCGTAAACACTAAAACAAGAGGTATTATTATTGTTTGCATCATATTTCCTATAAAGTTTATTATAAATAAAATAATTGGTTCTAAAATACTACTTGTTGTAATACTTCCTGTATACAACATAAGAGCCATAAGCAGTGGTACTAGACAATTCATAAATCCTACTAAATTAGTTACTGTATTTTGTACAAGTTTTATTATTTCTGAAAAATTACTCATTATAATTGTTACTATTAAAATATATTGTACATAATAGATTACCTTACTAATAGTTTCATTTTCTAAGCTTTCACTAATAGATTTTAAAATACTATGTATTATAACTATAACTAATATACTTACAAGACTTTTTATTGTTGTTCCTATTTCACTTCCTAACAAATCCCAAATTCTACTCACTAAATTTTTATTATCAATTTCTCCTCTAATTGCATCATTTAAGAGCTCTCCCATATCTATATCATTAAAAAATTCTCCAGTATATTCTTTACTTTCTTCTATAAATTCCTCTATATTAAATTCTTCTTGTTGTTCTTCAATAGTTTGTTCATTGTTTGTCTGTGCATAAGAAAGGTTATTTATAATTATTAGCAACAATATAAGTATAAATATTATTTTTCTAAATTTTTTCATTTGTACTTCCTTTTTCTTCTATGGCAATACGGATAGTATTATTTCAAGTAAACTTGATATTATTGGTATTGACATAGATATTATAATGATTTTTGTTCCAATTTCTATTTTACTTGCAACTGCTGTTTCTCCTGCATCTTTACAAATACTTACTGCAAATTCAGATAAAAAGGCTATACCTGTTATTTTTATAAGTAATTTTAAGAAAGTACTATTAATAGATACTTTATTTGCAAAAGTTTGAAGTAAATTTATAATTCCTGAAAGCTCGTCCATAACAAGTAATAAAATTAGAACACCTGTAAGTAAACTTATATATATTACAAACTCAGGCTTATATTGTTTTAATAAAATTATTATTATTAATGCAATTAATCCAATTCCAATAATTTTTATAAATTCCATGATATTTTCCTTTATAAATTAAATATTGTTCTAACTGTATCAAATAAACCGCTAATTTCTTTTATTACCATTGTTAAAACAATAACTAGACCAGCAAGTGTAGTCATCATTGCCTGGTCCTCTCTTCCTGCCCTTACTAATACTTGATGTAAGACCGCAACTAAAATCCCTATCGCTGCTATTTTAAATAATAAATTTATATCCATCTATAATCCCCCTAGATTTAATTGCTACTAGCACAATATTATTACTATGGTCAAACCTAAAACTGTACCTAATCTTATGTAAAGCTTTTCGTTTTTTCTTTTTTCTTCTTCTGCTTCCTTTATTTGTCCTTCCAAAAATTCCTCAGTTATTTCTATCTGACTAATCTGACCTTCTACATCAGTTTGACCAAGTAACTTAGATAATGTTTTTATAATATTTTTATCCTCTTTCTTCAAATTGCACTCTGATTTCTCTACTGCATTTTCCCAAGCATCACTTGCTGTTTTTGATTTCATTTCATCTTTTGCTTTTTTAAATATCTCTCCAATATTTTTACTAACATTTTCAGAAATCTCTTCAAATATTTCTGGTATTGGTTCATATGTAAATTTTATTTTTGTTTTTAAAATATTAAAAGCATTTTTTATATCTTCTAATTCTTCTAATCGATAAATATACTTTTTTGATAAAAATTTTCCTATCATTGTTGATAAAACTAAAATTAGAAATAGCATAAAATATTTTATTAATTTCATATATCTTGTCCTTTCTATTTTAATATTATATGAATACTAATTTTATTTTAGAACTAAATTTATATAAAAATTATTCTTTCTATTTGTTTGTTTTCAATTAATTCATTAATGTCTTTATTTAATTTTATTTCTTCTAAATTTCTACCATGCATTGTAAATATCCCTTTTACTCCTGATATTGTTGCTTCTTTTATTGCTTGTACATCTTCTTTTGAACCGTATTTCATCACATGCTATAACTTCTGGCGCCATAGACCTTATTAGCATTCTCATTCCTTTTGCTTTAGATACATTTTCCATAACATCTGTTCGTAAACCTATATCATTTTGAGGTATTCCATGGTACATTGCCGCAATTTCTCCTCTTTCATCAACTACACCACAGGTTTTTCCTTGAAAATTTACATTTTGAATTCCGTTACTTATATTTCTTATAACATCTCTTAGCATTGTTGTTTTTCCTTTGCCTGGAGGTGATACTATTAATGTATTATTTATAGTATTATCTTTTATATTTATTATTTTATCTAATATTTTTAGGCTACACCCCTTTACTTCTCTTGCTATTCTAAAATTTAGACTTGTTATATATTTCATATTTATAATTTTTCCATTTTCTATAATTGTAGTTCCAGATATCCCTACTCTATGTCCACCTTTTACTGTTATAAATCCTTCACATATTTGATTTTTATATGCATATATAGAATTATTACAAAGTCTTTCTAATGTTTGCATAATTTCTGTTTCATTAACATCATATTCTATTACAATTTCTATATTTCTTAGTTTTAATATTATTGGTCTATTACATCTAATTCTTATCTCCTGTAATTCTTCTTCTATTTTTTTATTTTGTTTTATTGTATTTGTTATTAAATTTCCAATATTAGATGGAAAATAATTTAACAATTCCATTAATCTATCCATAATCCCCTCCCAAAATGAGACAAAAATTGCCTGTCCCCTTTTTTCTCAACAAAAAAAGACATATATGTTATTATATGCCTCTTTTTTTATTTTAGAACTATTTGGGAGTTATTACTACTCTATATATTAAACCTGTTTCCATTTCTTTTTCAAATTCTACTCTATAATAGTTTTCTGGAATTATTTCTTCTTTTAATGCTGCTATGTTTTGTTGATTTACTTCATATTCTTCTCCATTGAAGTTTATTTCCTTAATTTTATAGTTTGAATTACTGTCTATATTTGTTTGAGTAGTTGTATAATCATTTTCTTGTATTCCATTATTACTAGAAATTGTTGTAAGCAACCCTCTTACTGTTGTTCCTTGTATATTTGTACCTTGATATAATTCAAATTTTTGATTAAATACATTTACATCTACTTGTTGTGTTAAGTCTTGCTGGCTTGTAACATTATCATTACTTGGCATAGCAATGATATTTGATAATGGTAACATAATTGCTAATAATATAGGGTTTTGTGACTGGTCTGTTAGTCCTAGTTGCCCCATTTGCATTTGATTTACTTGTTCCATTCTTTCGTTTACTGCTTGTGCAAAACTATTTATTTGGTCCTGATTATATTTACTATATATTACTGCATTGTTGTCATTAAAACTTTCTATGTTTACATTATCTACAAAATCTATTTTGTTATTTAGATTATAAGTTATTATATCTTCTTCTGTTCCATTGTTTACTTTACTTAATTTTAATGAATAGCTATCTACTATATTTTGTAAATCTTTTAGCCCATTATATGATACATTTAATTCTGCATTTATTGCTTCACTTGCTATAGTTATTTTATATTGTAAAGTACTACCGTTTTTTGTTTTTTCTAAAGAGATATTTGCTTTTCCTCCTACTTCTACTGTTAATTTTGATATTGCTCCTCTTGTTTTATACAAAGCTATTTCTATATTGCTTTCACTATTTTTCACATCGCCTTCTTGCACTGTTTCTAAATAGTCTGTTATTTTTTCTTCTTCTAATTTTAGCTTGTCCATTGTTTCTTGGTCTTGTTTTAATTCTTCAAGTACTGCTTTTTCTATATTTACAATATCTGCTTGTGTTATTTCTAGTTTATAAACAGTAGTTTCTTCTTCATTTTCTTTTGTAAATTTTTCTTCTGGTAGCTGTTCTAATGCTATTTCGCCATATTTTTTTACAATATCTTCTATATCTTTTTTCGTTAAATTTTCTTTTTCGTTTGCGTTTTCTTCGTTATTTTCGTTTGAGTTTATATCTGATATTATACTAGATGAATTTTCTCTATCATCTACTATATATTTTGCTCCTATATATTCTGTCTGATATCCAAATAAATTATCTTTATATCTTAAATTTATAGGCAATGTTACTGTTGGCGAATAATTAATGTTTGCTGTTTCTTCTATATTTTTATTTTTAATATCCATTCTTCCATTAATTGAAATATTTGCTTGGTTAATTAGTTTTTGATTTTCTCCTATATTAGAACTTGCATTAAAACTAAGTGATGTTGAGTTTTCAAACGGTGTTTCTAGTATTTTTCCATAATATTCTATTACGTTATCTTCTATAAGACTATTTTCTTTTGATGCTAATTGTGATGCATATTTCATAAATAGTATTTTATTGCTTTTAAATATATCTGTTGTTAAAAATATGAAAAGGCATCCTATTATTAATATTATTATTATAAATATTATAATTAAAATCTTTACTATTTTGGTATTATTATTTTTTCCCATAGTTTTATCCCCCGTAAAATGAATAATGATTATTAGTCTTATTCTTCCCAATTATGATAAATATTAGATACATCGTCTAAATCTTCTAGATTTTCAATTAGTCTTTCCATTTTTTCGCTACCTTTTTCATCTAATTTTACTGTTGTTGTTGGTACCATTTGTACATCTGCTTCTAAAAATTCTAATCCTGCTTCTTCTAACTTGTCATGCACTGTAGAGAATTCACTTGGGTCTGTTGTTATTTCATATACTTCTTCTAATGTTCTGAAATCTTCTGCTCCTGCATCTATTGCAAGCATCATTAATTCTTCTTCATCCATTGAAGTTGTTTCTTTATCTATTATAATTACTCCTTTTTTATTAAACATATATGATACACACCCTGTTGTTCCTAAATTTCCTCCTGCTTTATCAAATACATGTCTTACATCTGCTGCTGTTCTATTTTTATTGTCTGTAGCAGCTTCTACGATTACTGCTACTCCATTTGGTCCATATCCTTCATATGTAATTTCTTCATAGTTTTCATTACTTGATGTTGCTTTTTTTAATGCGTTATTTATTGTATCGTTTGGCATATTTGCTGCTTTACATTTTGCTATAACGTTTCTTAGTTTTGAATTTCCTTCAGGATCTGCTCCTCCTTCTTTTACTGCAATTACTAATTCTCTTCCAAGTTTTGT
>CALXZC010000068.1 GCA_944393135.1 uncultured Clostridia bacterium
AATCCCAGATGCTGATGCAGAAAAGGTTGTAACAGTAGGAGATGTAGTTGACTACATAAAAGAAAATGTAAAATAAATAAAAGTTCAGTGTAAAAGCTGAACTTTTTATTTTAAGAAAACATAGAAGAAAATTTAAACGAATGAGAATTTTAGGAACGGGCAATTTTTGTCTCATTTTATAGATGAGATGTAATTATTATAATTCTTTAAAAATTCAAATAAATAAGTCAAAAAAGATTTTTTTTCAATGGTGTTTTCACTTATTATATCACAATTACAAATAGTGTTATTTTCCATTAGTACTGTTATGTATCCAACTCTTTTATTCTGGTTAATGGGAGCCTTTAAGTATGTATTTACATTTATATGAAACTCTAAATCATTAATTTCAGATTTTTTAATTGGTATTATTGGACAGCCTGTAAATGAATAATTTAACTTTATGTTTTGAGAATTACCTTTTTCAATATAGAAAGTATTTATATTAGAAGTTAACCAGCTATTAAAAAACTCATTTATTTTATTTTCAATATTTATGTACTCAAAATTCTCAAAAGCATAATTAATCAATTTAGTACTGTCAGATGCTCTAAAATTTTTAGTATCACAACCAAGGACTACACAAATAATGTCCTTTTCTCCTCTTTTACAAGCAGTTACCAAACAGCGATTAGCACCATTTGTAAAACCAGTTTTAACTCCGTATATTCCATTTACACTACCTAAAAGTTCATTTGTATTAGTTAGATTTTTGGGATATCCATTTATTGTAATAGTATAATTTTTAGTACCAACTATATTTTGAAATGTAGAATTATTTAAAGCATAATCTGTAAGAAGTGCTAGTTCATATGCTGTGGTATAGTGGTTATCAGAATCTAAACCATGAGGAGTTTCAAAGTGAGTATTATATAGTTGCAACTCTTTAGCTTTTTCATTCATAATATCAGCAAAATCAGAGACACTTCCAGAACAAGTTTCGGCTAAGGCAACTGCTGCATCGTTTCCAGAGACTAATAGTAAGCCATATAGTAAATCTTTTATTGTGATTTTGTCGCCAGTTTTTAGACCTAATCTTGAACCACCAGTTCCAGCAGCCTTTTTTGAAATAGTTACAATGTTGTTTAAGTCACAATTTTCAATTATAATAGTTGCGGTCATAATTTTTGTTGTAGAAGCCATTTTTACTTTATTATACTCGTTTTTACCAAATAAAATTTGTTTACTAGTCCTATCTATAACTACACAAGAGCGAGCATTTAATTTTAATGGATTTTCTTCTGAAGCAAAACTTATGTTAAAATTAAACAGAAATATAAAAACAAAAAAGAAAAGTAAGATTTTTTTATTGATATATTTTAAGCACATGTTATCACCATTTAATATATATTAAAAGAATTCTAATAATATGATGAAATGAAAAAGTTTTGAAATAAAAGCAACTGCAAACCTATAGGATTTAGATAGCAGCTTACTAAAAATTAAATTTACGAGGAATGTTGATTTTGACATAAAAATGTAATATAATTGTAATATAGGGGTAATTTTTTCTATAAGCTTCAAAAACCTATATCCGTAAGATTTTAAACTACAAGAAAAAACAAGGAAATTTTAGAAAAAATATCCTATTGACTAATGTGAAAAAACTAGTAAAATATAATACAAGAGGACACATATAAATAAGAAAGAGGAGAGAATTATGAAATCAAAAAATCTTTTATTAAGTGGAATAGTGCTATTAATATTAATTTTAGTTAGTCTATTTCCAACTATTGCAAATGCGACACAAGCAACAACTCCATTGTATTTAGGGATTACAGAAATAAGAACAAACGACACACCTAATATGGGGTATGCAATCGGAGATCCAACTAAAAATGGTCCAGAAGGATATGGAGCAAAAATATGGAATATTCAAGAACATACAGGACCAAATGAAGGAGACCCTGTAAAAGCAGACGGAAATAAAAATATATATTGTGTAAAAGCAGGAATAGGTTTTAGTGATACGCATAAATCAGCAACATATAACATTTTTTATGACATGAAAACAGAAAGAGCGACAATCGCAAGTAATGTTCCTCCAATGGAAAGTGTTGTAAACGGAACTATTGAAACAGATAGCGGAACAGTAAATGTATATAATGCATTACTTGCCTTAGCAGATATGTTATATTTAATAGATGACGAAAATGATGAAACTGTGAAAGAAGCTTATCTTGAAGCAGCAAATATAACAACAGATTATTGGGATAAACTTTTAACAAGAGATGACATTGCAGCAGTGCAACAAGCAGCAATATGGTATTTTACAAACTATGATGATACTCCAGAGGGAAAATATGATAAAACAGATGATGATAATTGGTTAAACTACACATTAGATGGAAGCAAATATACAAGTTTATCTGATTATGCACAAGGAACGGTAAATGGGATAGAAGATGAGGGATATCAAAGACAACAACAAGCAGAGATTTTATATAAATATTTAATAAAAACAGCAATAGCAAATGCAAATAATTATTCAAGCTCAACAGGAACAACTACATCAGGAGCACCAGCTAAAATAAATACAACAACATTAAACTATGAAATTCAAGATGGAAAATATATTTTAGGACCAATTAATATTACTGAAAACTCTGATATGCCATACACAATAGATTTTACAGTTAAAGAAAATGGAACAGAAGTAAATGATTATGAACTATTAGATAGTAGTAAAAAACCAGTAAATGAAGGAACAACTGTTAAAGATTTAGTAGGATCTGACTTTTATATATCAATAGATACTGATGATATAGGAAAAATATCAATAGACATTAGTATAAAATACAGCACAAATACACTTAAATTATGGACATCAGGAAATAATAATCAAGAACAGCCTGTAATGATACCAGAAAAAGAAGAAGAGGAAGAAAATAAAACTCTAGAAGTAATACCAGAAGAAAAAATATTTGACTTAGCATTAAGAAAATATATAACACAAATAAATGGAACTGATGTTACAAATTCAAGGGTACCAAATATAGATGAAAGTACTTTACAAAATGGAACAACAGCTACATATAACCACAGAAAAGATCCACTTCAAGTAAAAACAGGAGATTTAGTTACATATAATATTACAATCTATAATGAAGGAGAAAAAGATGGTCGCGCAACTAAGATAGTAGATCAATTACCAACAGGATTAAAATTCAATAAAATTATAAGTGGTAACTTTGAATTACAATCATATGATGAAGATGGAGATAATAGATTAACATTAGTAAGAAAAGCAGGAAATGCAGATAATTTACCAGCATATACAGGCTCAGGTGATCCAAGTTCAGAAACAATAACTATTGAATGTGAAGTAACAGCAGAGCCAGATAATTCAGATACAAAAGTACTTACAAATGTAGCTTGGATATCAGAAGAATATGATGCAGAAGATGATGTAACAATAACAAATCAAGATGGAGCAGATAGAGATTCTGAACCATCTACAACACCAAATGTAAATAAAGACAATATGGAAGATTATAAAGGTGAAGGAAATAAAGACGATTTATCAGATGAAGACTATTACTATAAAGGACAACAAGATGATGATGACTTTGAAAAATTAGTTTTAATGCCAGAATCATTTGACTTAAAATTAATAAAAAGAATAACACAAGTAAATAATCAAAATGTACCAGAAAGAATAGAAGATGTGGATGTAAGTAAATTAAATACAATAGGACCAGATGGAAATCTTATTACAACAGGTGATTATACACTAAGCAAAGACCCTGTTGCAGTAAAAAAAGGAGATATTGTAACATATACATTTAGAATTTATAATGAAGGAACGATTGATGGATATGCTTCAGAAATAACAGAAGATATACCAGAAGGCTTAGAATTCTTATGGTCAGAATTAGAGGGAGAAGATTTACAAAATGACCCTAATTTAACAGAAGCAGAAAAAGAAGCTATTGAGTTTAACCAAAAATATTTATGGGGTAATTTTGTATATGATGAAAGTGGAGAAAGAATAATACAAATATCAACAGATTATTTATCAAAAGAAAATGAAACAACTGTTGATGGAAATCTAATACCAGCTTTTGGTTCAAATGATGGAACTAAAACAGAAGATGATATACATTACTTAGAAGTGTCTGTAAAATTAAGAGTTATATCAGACAATGTATCAGGAGAAGTAATAAGAAACGAAGCAGCAATAACAGAAGATACAGACGAAGATGGAAATCCAGTAGATGATAGAGACTCTGATACAGAAGAGTGGGTAAAATATGAAGATGATGAAGATTATGATAATATAATATTACAATCATTTGACTTAGCATTAAGAAAATTCATAATAGCAGTAAGTAGTGATGAAGAAATATCAGATAGTGAATATCTAAAAAATGCAGACGGTTCATATACAAGAGCACCAATAGTTGATACATCATTATTAAACACAACAGATGAAAACGGAAACATGATAACAACAGCAATATATAATCATACAAAAGAGCCACTAATAGTTCAAGCAAATGATTATGTTATATATATGTTAAGAGTATATAATGAAGGAGAAATGGATGGATATGCATCAGAAATAAAAGACCATTTACCACCATATTTAGAATTTGTAGATAATGAATTTAATAGTGAATATGGATGGGAAGTATCAGAAGATGGAAGAACAGTAACAACAAGATATTTAGAAAATAGTTTAATAGATGCAGCAGAGAAGAACGAAGAAGGAACATATGTGTTATCATATGTAGAAGTACCAATAATGTGTAGAATAACAGATGATGCGCCAACAAGTGAAAATATAACAAACATAGCAGATATAACAGAATATCAAGATGAGAATAAAAATCCAACAACAGATAGAGATTCACAAGAGGACAATGTAGAATTACCAGCAGATGAGGAATTACCAGGATACAAAGATGAGGAAGAAGGAGACTATATACCAGGACAACAAGATGATGATGATTTTGAAAAAGTAATAATAAAAGAATTTGACTTATCATTAAGAAAATGGGTAACACAAGCAATAGTAATAGATGATAAAGGAGAGACAATAACAGAAACAGGACATCAACCATATGACGACCCAGAGGAGATAGTAAAAGTAGAGATATACAGAAAGAGTATAAATGATGTAACAGTAAAATTCAGATATAAAATCAGAGTAACAAATGAAGGAGAAATAGAAGGATATGCAAAAGAGATAACAGACTATGTACCAGAAGGGTTAAGATTTTTACCAGAAGATAATCCGGGATGGACAGATGAAGGAAATAATGTAATATCAACAAGATTATTAGAAAATACATTATTACAACCAGGAGAATATGCAGAAGTAGAAGTAGTGCTAACATGGATAAATGATGCAGATAATATGGGAGTAAAAATAAATACAGCAGAGATATCAGAAGATTATAATGATTATGATGTACCAGACAAAGACTCAACACCAGACAATCAAGAAGAAGGAGAAGATGATATAGATGATGCGAAAGTCTTGTTATCAGTATCAACAGGACAGGTAAGAATATACTTTACATTAGGATTTGTAGTATTAATTACAGTTGCAGGAGGCATAATCTTAATTAAGAAATTCGTTTTATAGAATATAAATAAAATTCCAAGAATATTAGAGTTTAATATTTCTTGGAATTTTTTTTAATATAAAAATACACTAATAATTATGAAATGAAATTGATAACAAAATGTAATAAAAAGTAGAAGTTTTACTTCCCTAAGGATATACAATTTAAGCATAAATTGTAAGTGAAAAATGATAAATATATATGTTATAATAATATATATATTATATAAAATAGGTGAAGAAAATGAGAACTAAAGTAAAAATATTACTAGTGTTATTATTAATAGGAATTATATATTTTTGTTTTGGAAAAAATGAAGTGCAGGCAAAACAATTATCAACTCCATTATATTTTGGTATTAATGAAATGAGAACCTTATCTACTCCCAACTTGGGATATGCTATTGGAAATCCAAGAAATAATGACCAAGATGGAAAAGGAATTAAATTATGGAATATACTAAAATACAGTACAAGTACTTCAAATGACCCAACAGAAGTGGATGTATACTGTGTGAAATCAGGAGTAGGATTTGCTAACGATACTCATAGACGTGCTACTTACAACTTTGAGTTTAACATGTATACAGAAAGAGAAGAAATCGCGGCCAAAAGTACAACATTAAATGGTTTAGTTAATGGAGGACATTATAACGAATTATTAGCATTAGCAAATATATTATATTTAGCAGAAGATGAAACAGAAGATTTAGAAGCATATTTAAAGAAAGCAGGAATATCAAAAGAATATTGGGATGAACTATTAACTGTTGATGAAGTAAAAGCAGTACAACAAGCAGCAATATGGTATTTTACAAACTATGGAGAAGAAAATGGAAAATATGATAAAACAAATGCTACAGCATGGCTAAATTATACTACAGATGGATTCACATATACAAGTTTAGCAGATTATGGACTTGGCAATAATAGAGTAGGATATCAAAGACAACAACAGGCAGAAATTTTATATAAATATTTAATAAAAACAGCAAAAGCAAATAGTGGAAATTACGAAGATAGTTCTAAAAATTATAAAACAAAGTTAGTATTATACACAGCACAGGGTGTAAATGGGGAAGAACAACCACTTATGGAAATAAAAAGAGAAAAACAATTTGATTTATCACTTAGAAAATATATAACAAAAATAAATAACGTTAGTGTAAATGTTTCAAGAGAACCACAAATAGATTTAACAAACTTAAAAAATGAAACTCAAACAACAGCTACATACAAACATAAAAAAGATCCTATTTTAGTTCAAAATGGAGATATTGTCACATATAACATAAGAGTATACAATGAGGGAGATGTAGATGGATATGTAAATAAAATAGTAGACCAATTACCAACAGGATTGAAATTTAATAAACTAATAACTACAGGATATATGGCAACTTATAATGAAGAAGATAATATAGTGACAATTACAAGAAATGAAGATAATAAAGATAGATTAACAGCCTTTGATGGAAATAATTTAGATTATACAACTCTTGAAATAGAGTGTACAGTAAAGACGCAAGAGGGAGATAAAGTTTTAACAAATGTTGCATGGATAGCAGAAGAACAAACAATAGATGGAAATATAATAACAAATGAAATCGGCGATGATAGAGATTCTGAACCTTCCACAAAACCAGATGTAAATAAAGACAATATGGAAGATTATAAAGGAAAAGATGACAATAAAGATGATTTAACGGATAAAGATTATTTTTATGAAGGACAACAAGATGATGATGACTTTGAAAAATTAATTACTAAAAAGATAGAAGGAAATTATAATCTACAAATAGTTAAAGTAGATAATAAAGATGAAGAAGTAAAATTAAGTGGAGCAGAGTTTAAAATAACGATGCCAGACGGAAGTAGTAGAACAGAAACAACAGATGGTAGTGGAGTAATAAACTTAGG
>CALXZC010000069.1 GCA_944393135.1 uncultured Clostridia bacterium
TTTTAATCTAATATTATAATAACATTAATATAAATAAAAAACAATATAGCTATAAATAAAAATAGATTGTATATGTTCGCTTGTTTTCTTATATTGGCCATTCATATTTTTTTTGTAAAATTATAAAAAACATTGATATCAAGCTAAGATTGTGGTATTATATAATAGTTAAAAAAAGAAAAAAAAGAGGGAGAAAAATGTATAGAACAAAAACATGTGGAGAATTAAATTTAAGTAATGTAAATGAAGAAGTAGAGTTATCAGGTTGGATACAAAAAATAAGAAATTTAGGTGGAATGGTTTTCATAGACTTAAGAGATGAAGAAGGAATAACACAAATAGTTATAAATGACGAGAAAATGGAAGAAGAGATAAAAGGATATTCTACAGAAAGTTGTATCCACATTGTGGGACAAGTTGTGGAAAGAAGTAATAAAAATTCAAAAATTCCAACAGGAGAAATAGAAGTATTAGCTAAAAAAATAGAAGTACTTGGAAAGTGTAAAAATGTACTTCCATTTGAAATAAATACTAATCAAGAAGTAAGAGAAGATTTAAGACTAGAATATAGATTTTTAGACTTAAGAAATAAAAAACTACATGAAAATATATTACTTCGTTCAAAAATAATGAAAACTCTAAGAGATAAAATGGATGAACTAGGATTTACAGAAATACAAACACCAATTCTAGGAAATTCATCACCAGAAGGTGCAAGAGATTATTTAGTACCAAGTAGATTAAACCCAGGAGAATTCTATGCATTACCACAAGCACCACAGCAGTTTAAACAACTATTAATGCTTGCAGGATTTAATAAATATTATCAAATAGCACCATGTTTTAGAGATGAAGATCCGAGAGCAGATAGAGCACCAGGAGAATTTTACCAATTAGACTTTGAAATGAGTTTTGCTACTCAAGAAGATGTATTTAAAGTAATAGAAGAAATAGTGCCATATACATTTAAAAAATTCACAGACTGGAAAGTAGATAAAGGTCCGTTTATGCGTATACCATATAAAGAAGCTATGGAAAAATACGGAATAGATAAGCCAGATTTAAGAAATCCACTAATAATTCAAGATGTAACAAAAGTATTCGAAAAATCAGATTTCAAAGCTTTTGAAGGAAAGACAGTAAAAGCAATTATAGTAGAAGGTGGAGCAAGCCAAGGAAGAAAGTTCTTTGATAAAATGACTGATTTTGCAAAAACAGAAGAAGTAGGAGCAAAAGGCTTAGCATGGACAAAATTGGAAAATGGAGAATTAACAGGTGGAATTGCAAAATTCATAACAGAAGAAATGAAAAAAACTTTAGAAGAAGAATATGGACTAAAAAATGGTGATAGCATATTCTTTATAGGAGATGAATTAAAAGCTGCACAAAAAATAGCAGGACTTGTTAGAATAGAACTTGGAAATAGGTTAGATTTACTAGAAAAAAATACATATAAATTCTGCTTTATAGTAGATTTTCCAATGTATGAATTATCAGACGAGGGAACAATAGACTTTAATCATAATCCATTTTCTATGCCACAGGGAGGGCTAGAAGCATTAGAGACAAAAAATCCATTAGAAATTTTAGCATATCAATATGATTTAGTATGTAATGGATATGAAATGGCATCAGGAGCTGTAAGAAATCATAATCCTGAAATAATGGTAAAAGCATTTGAAATAGCAGGATATACAAAAGAGGATGTGAAAAATAGATTTGGAGCCTTGTATAAAGCATTTGAATATGGAGCTCCACCACATGCAGGGGCAGCACCAGGGATTGATAGAATGGTAATGCTAATTGCAAACTCAAATAATATAAGAGAAGTAATAGCGTTTCCAAAAAATAAAAGAGCAAGAGATTTACTTATGCAGTCACCATCAGTTGTTTCAGAGCAACAGTTAAAAGATGTTCATATAAAATTAGATTTAGAGGAGAACGTATGAAAAAATATAAAATGAAAATAACCGTGTTTTTATGTGGAGCATTAGGAATGGTATTAGAATTAGTAGCTGCAAGAATATTATCTCCATATGTAGGGAGTTCTAACTTAATATGGACAACAATTATAGGGATAATGTTAACTAGTATGAGCATAGGATATTGGTTAGGAGGAAAATTTGCAGATAAAAAACCAGATATAAATGTGTTGTCAGCATTTATATTAGCAGGGGCATTTTTTACAAGCTTAATACCAATATTAGAAGCAATTCTTGTACAACCGCTGTCAGAATTATCAAGTAATTTAGTATTTGTTGCAATAATATGCTCAGCAGTAGTATTTGGAATACCAAGCTTTATATTAGCAATGGTATCACCATATGCTGTAAAATTAGAAGATAAAACACATGAAGATGTAGGAAAAACATCAGGAAAAATTTCATCATTATCAACAATAGGAAGTATAGTAGGAACATTTGTTGCAGGATTTTTATTAATACCGAATTTAGGCATTAGAACGCTTATATTAATAACTACATTAATACTACTTGTATTATCATTTATAATGTTTGAAAGAAAAAATGTAAAATATTCTGCATGTATGATAATATGTTTAGTAGCATTAATAGGGCTAAACTACTATGGAAAAGTAATATTTGAAAAAAATAATCCAGATATCATAGAAGATGTAAACTCCCAATATAGTAGGATATGGATTAAAAACATATCTGGAAATGATGTGAAATATAAAGCAATGCAGGTTGATACAGGACTTGAGGGATATGTAAATCAAGAAACAAACAAAATGGGAGCAGCATATCTTTATTATTATGATCTATTTGATTATTATAATAAAGATGCAAAATCAACACTAATGATAGGCGGAGCAGCATATACATATCCAACATATTACTTAAATAAATATAAAGATAAAACTATGGATGTAGTAGAAATAGATGAAAAAATGACTGAGCTTGCAAAAGAACAATTTAGTTTAGATACAGAAAATCCAAGGTTGAAAATTTATCATCAGGACGGAAGAAGCTTTATAAATAATACAAATAATAAATATGATACAATACTGATTGATGCATTTAAAGGGTTAAATGCACCATTTGAACTTACAACATATGAAGCATTACAAAAAGCCAAGAATGCTTTAAATGAAAATGGAATGGTCATTACAAATATAATTTCAAGTTTAGAAGGAGAAGAAAGTGATTTTATAAAATACGAATATGCTACATATAAGAAAGTATTTACTCATGTAAAATTATTTAAAGTAAGAAGAAATATTGATGGAAATATAAAACAAAATCTAATTTTAATAGGATTTAAAGATAAAGAAAATATAAATAATGAAAAGTATGAAGAATACAAAAATTTATTAGAAATGGAAATAAAAGATTTTTCAAGTGATAAAGAGATTGTAACAGATCACTTTGCACCGATTGGAAATTAAGGAGCAATAAATGGAAAAAGTATTATTAGGGATGAGTGGAGGAGTAGACAGTTCTGTCTCAGCTATTATTCTACAAGAAAAGGGATTTGAAGTAATAGGCTGTACCATGATATTACATGGTGAAGAGGAAAAAGGAATAGAAGATGCTAAAAAAGTATGTAAATCTTTAGGAATACCTCATTATACTTTTGATTTAAGAAAAGAATTTAAGTGCAATGTCATAAATAAATTTATAGAAGAATATAAAATGGCAAGGACACCAAACCCATGTATTGAATGTAATAAAAAAATGAAATTTGGGATATTTTATGAAAAAGCAAAAGAATTAGGATGTAAATATATTGCAACTGGTCATTATGCAAGAATAGAATTCTCTGAAAAATATAATCAATATGTGTTAAGGAAATCAGAAGAAGAAAAAAAAGACCAAACGTATTTCTTGTATAATATTCCAAAGGAAGAATTGGAGTATATAATATTCCCACTTCAAGAATATAGAAATAAAGAAGAAATAAGAAAGATAGCTTTAAAAAAAGGACTTGAGGTAGCAAATAAAAAAGATAGCCAAGAAATATGTTTTATAAAAGATAATGATTATCAAAAATTCTTACTTGAAAATATGAAAGAAAAACCCAAAACAGGGAATATAAAACTAAAAACAGGAGAAATATTGGGGAAACATAATGGGCTTATAAATTATACGATAGGACAGCGAAAAGGAATAGGAGTATCATATAAGTACCCACTTTATGTTATAGATTTAGATTACAAGAAAAATGAAGTAATAGTAGGAAAGGAAGAAGAATTATATAGTAAAGAATTATTTGCAAATGAATTGAACTTTCAAGTAGAACTTGGAGAAAACTTTGAATGTTTTGCAAAAATTCGTTACAGAGCAAAAGAAGCAAAAGCAGTAGTAATGAAAAATAGGGAAAGTGTAAAAGTAGAATTTACAGAGCCACAAAGAGCAATAACAAAAGGACAATCAGTAGTTTTTTATGATGAAAGTGGAATTGTTTTAGGTGGTGGAGTAATTTCCTAAATATATTTCTCTAAAAAACTTGTATAAACTAAAGTTTTGTGATATAAATATAACTATAAAAATAAAGCTATATAAGAAAGGCGGAATTTTTGTGGAAGAAGAATTAATGAAGGATGTAAAAACCATATTAATTGTTGATGATGAACAACCAATTAGAGATATATTGGTGTATAATTTAAAAAAGGAAGGATATAATACAATAGAAGCAAGTGATGGAGTAACAGCTGTTGATATTGCATTAGAAAAAAGACCAGACTTAATTTTATTAGATATAATGCTTCCTAAACTAGATGGATTATCAGTGTGTAAGAGAGTTAAAAACTCATATAATGTTCCAATAATAATGCTTACAGCTAAAGATGGTGAAATAGACAAAATATTAGGATTAGAACTTGGCGCAGATGATTATATTACGAAGCCTTTTAGTGTGAGAGAATTAGTAGCAAGGGTTAAGGCTAATTTAAGAAAAATAGAAGTTGAAACAAATAATAGCCAAGTAATAAGACCTGATGCAACAAAGAAAAAAGAAAGTAAAATTGTTGTTGGTGATTTAGAGTTAGATTTAGATAAATTTGAAGTAAAAGTAAGAGGAGAAGTTGTTGAATTAACATTAAGAGAATTTGAAGTATTAAAATTTTTAGCTTCTCAACCAGAACAAGTAGTAACAAGAGAGACTTTACTTGAAAAAGTTTGGGGATATGAATATTATGGAGATATTAGAACTGTTGATGTTACAGTAAGAAGAATAAGAGAGAAAATAGAAAAAGACACATCAGCACCTAAAATATTGATAACAAAAAGAAGTGTAGGATATTATATATCATCAGGTAAATAATGAGAAAAAAGAATTTATTGTTAAAGAATTTAACAAATAAGTTCTTTTTTTCTTGATAAAAGAAATAAAATGTGATTAAATAAATAAAAAATGATAAAGGAAAAATAAAATGGAAAGAACAAAAACAAGAAAAGTAATGGTAGGAAATGTCCAAATAGGAGGACAAAATAAAGTAATTATACAGTCAATGTGTAATACGAAAACAAAACATGTAGAAGAAACAGTAAAACAAATATTAGAATTAGAAAAAGCTGGATGCGAAATAATTAGAGTTGCGTGTTTAGATATAGAAGATGCAAAAGCAATAAGAAAAATAAAAGAAAAGATACATATTCCAATAGTTGCAGATATACATTATGATTATAGAATAGCATTAGAGGCAATTAATTCTGGAATAGATAAAGTTAGAATAAATCCAGGAAATATTGGATCTAAAGATAGAGTAAAAGCAGTTGTTGATAAATGTAAAGAAAAACATATACCAATTAGAATAGGTGTAAATGCAGGCTCATTGGAAAAAGAATTGTTAGAAAAATATGGAAAGCCAACAGCAAAAGCAATGGTTGAAAGTGCAAAAAAACATATAGATATTTTAGAAAATCTAGACTTTTATGATTATATTTTATCATTAAAGGCAAGTAACCTAGATTTATGTATTGATGCATACGAAGAAGCTTCAAAAGAATTTGATTGCCCTCTTCATTTAGGAATAACAGAAAGTGGAACAGAATTTAGTGGTACAATAAAATCAAGTATAGGTTTAGGATATATGTTAAAAAATGGAATAGGAGATACTATAAGAGTATCTTTATCAGACGACCCAGTAAAAGAAATTAAAGTTGCAAAAGAAATTTTAAAAGACTGTAATTTATATAAAAAATCACCAACTCTAATTTCTTGCCCTACTTGTGGTAGAACAAGAATTGATTTGATACCTATAGCAAAAGAAGTAGAAGAATTTTTACAGGAAATAGAGGGTGATTTAACAGTTGCTGTTATGGGATGTAGTGTAAACGGACCAGGTGAAGCAAGAGAGGCTGATATAGGAATTGCAGGTGGTGTAAAAGAAGGGTTACTTTTTAAGAAAGGTGAAATTATAAAAAAAGTAAAACAAGAGAAAATCGTAGAAGTACTAAAAGAAGAAATTTTAAAGATGATAAATAATTAAGAAAGTTTCTAGAGGTATAGATATGGAAGTAATATTAGGTAAGTATGCAGGATTTTGTTATGGAGTAAAAAGAGCAGTTGAAGGAGCGAACAATGAATTAAAGAAAGCAAGAGAAAAAATATATTGTTTAGGAGAAATAGTACATAATAAACAAGTAATAAATGAGTTGAAAAAGAAAGGATTAATATTTATTGAAGATATTAAAGATGCAAAAGGAGAAACTGTAATTAGGGCACATGGTGTAAAAAAAGAAATATATGAAATAGCAAAAAAATTTAATATAAAACTTAAAGATTATACATGTCCTAATGTTTTGAAAATTCATAAAATTGCAGAAGAATACGCAAAAAAAGGATATTATATTTTCTTGATTGGAAGTAAAGAACATCCAGAAAATATAGGAACTTTAAGTTTTTGTGGTAATAATGTTTCAGTCATAGAAACAGAACAAGATGTAAAACCAGTATTAGAAAATTTAAGAAAAAGTAAAATAGATAAATTATTAGTGATTTTACAGACTACTTATAGTGTAGAAAGATTTAATAAAATAGAAAAATTAATAAAAAATAATTTACCAGAAGGTGTAGAATTAGTAATAAAAAATACAATTTGCAAAGCTACTGAGTTAAGACAAAAAGAAACTGAAGAAATTGCAAGAAAAGTAGATTATATGATAATAATAGGTGGAAAAAATAGTTCAAACACTAAAAAATTATTTGAAATCGGAAAGTCTAATTGTGAAAAATGTGTATGTGTAGAAACTGCAAATGAGCTAGATATTGAATTGATTAAAAAATGTGATAAAGTGGGCATTATGGCAGGAGCTTCAACTCCGTATCAATTAATAGAAGAGGTTGTAAATCTATTAAAATAATTAACAAAATTAAAATTCTCTCATAGTATATAAAAAGAGTATATATGGGAGGATTTTTTATGGCGAAAATAATTATTTTTAATAATGATACA
>CALXZC010000070.1 GCA_944393135.1 uncultured Clostridia bacterium
AAAGAGGTATTATATTTATATAAGATATCTTAAAAAGGAGATTTATATATAAATTGGAAAAATTAGAAAATTATATAAAAAACAATGTACTTAATATTGAAGAAATTATTAATGATTATAGTAAATTTTTGTATAAAGTTATAAAAAATAATAGCTATAATTTAACTAGTGAAGATATAGAAGAAATAATATCTGATAGCTTTTTTGCTCTTTGGAAAAATTATAATAAAATGAATTCAAGTGATAATGTAAAAAATTATCTAGTTGGATGTTCTAAAAATATTTTATTAAATAAGCTGAAGAAAAACAAAAAAGATGTTAATAATGTAAATATAGAGAATTATATTAATATTGTAAAAACCAATGATGATATAGAAAATTCGTATGAAGAGCAAGAAAAAATTAAATTCGTAGAAAATATTATTAACAATATTGATAAAGAAAGTAGGGAAATATTTATTTTGTTTTATTACGAACAAAGAAAAATAAAAGAAATATCTAAGATAATGAATATTAGTGAGGCAAAAATAAAAGTAAGGCTTCATAGGACAAGGAAAAAAATTAAGAAAGAATTAGAAAAAGGAGGGTATAGATATGGAATATAAGAAATTAGAAAATAGAATTCTAGATAAAGTAAGATTAAAAATAGCTATATCCAACTTTTATGAGGAGGAAAAACCAATGAATATACAAAAAGTTTTCAAAATGGTTGCTATGTTCTTTATAGTTATAGGTTTAGTTGCAGGTGTTACTTATGCAGGGACAATAGTATATGATAAGATTTTTAATGAACCTGAAAAAATAGAAAATTATATTGATGAATTAAAAGTTACTGAAAATGATTTATCAAAGGCGATCACTAAAGAAGAAGCGGTAAATAAAGCGGTAGAACAACTAAAAAGATACAAAATTAATTTAGATACAAATTATATAAAAGAAATAGAATTACAAAAAAATCCTAATTATGACGAAATTACTTATGTTATTACTGCAAATGAACATGACGACTTTTTCGTAGATGCTATTACAGGAAATTTAAGATATTTCCAAGTTGATGATGGCTTGAGTTTAGAAGAAGTAGAAAAGTGTACATCTAATAGAGAAGATATGCTAAACCAAGCAAAAATTAAACTGAAAGAATATGGATATGATGAAAATGAATATAAAATATCATATGTGAGCTCTAATGATGGCGATAATGAAAATAATTCTTATTTATGGTATATTACATTTTCAAAAGAATATGATGGTATATTTAATAGATTTCAGTCAGTTAGTATGACAATTATTCCTAAAGTAAACAAGGTTACAAGTTTTAGTATTAGTGATGAACCTTTTGAAAATAATGAAATTAAAATATCAATGGAACAAGCTGTTGAAATTGCTAAAGAAAAAGATGATGTTATTAATACAGAAAATTATATTAGAAAATCGACAGATAGTAAACTTGAAATTGTTAGAGTAAATCCTGAAGTTTATTTAAAAGAGAATAATCTGGGAAAAGGTATGGAAGAAGCAACATTGGAAGATGGAAGTATATATTATTATTATACTTATAAGATGAATGGAAGAGTAAGAAAAGCATATACTGTAACTTTTTCTTATGAAAATAGACCATTCGGACTTACAAGAACTTATTATATAGATGCAACAACTGGCGAAGTTATTGGTGGAGAAGATATATTTGACTTATCTACTGAAGCTAGATATTAAAATGTGAAGAAATAAAGGCTCTTTAAATAGAACCTTTATTTTTTACATTATAAAAGTCGTCGTAAAAACTTGCAACTAAACGCAAAAAGTCCTCATAAAAACTTGCATTGTCAACACAAAAGTCCTAGTAAAAACTTGCATAAATAGTAAAAAAATTGTATAATATAATAAGAAGAATGAAATTTAGAGGTGATTAAATGTTAGAAAGAAAAATTACCAAAATATTGGAAGAATGGAAAAAAGAAGAAAATAAACCATGTTTATTGATAAGAGGAGCGAGGCAAGTTGGTAAAACATTTATAATTGACGATTTTGCAAAGAAAAATTATGAAAATTATATTTATATAAATTTTGAGTTAACTCCTGAATATAAAGATATTTTTAACGGAAACTTAGATATCAAAACATTAATAATGAAATTGGAGGTAACATTTCCAGATATAGAAATAGTACCAAATAAAACAATTTTATTTTTAGATGAAATACAATCTTGTCCAAATGCAAGAACAGCGTTGAAGAGTTTTGCCTTAGATGGAAGAATTGATGTAATCTCATCTGGTTCATTATTAGGATTATATTATAAAGAAGTAACATCATATCCGGTAGGTTATGAAAGAGTTATAGATTTATATCCATTGGATTTTGAAGAATTTTTATGGGGAATAGGCATAAGAAAAGATACTATAAATTATGTGAAGAATTGTTTTAAAAATTTAGAACCAATAGATGAATATATATTAAAACAATTATCAGAACAATTTAAAATGTATATGTTAGTTGGAGGAATGCCTAATGTTGTAAATGAATATATAAAGACAAGTAGTTTATCAAAAGTATTAATTATTCAAAAAGCAATAGTGGAAAATTATTTATTAGATGTTGTAAAGTTTGCTGAAGTAAGTAATAAGCAGAAAATTATAAACACATTTAATAGTATACCAATACAATTATCAAAGAAAAATAAGAAATTTTTATTTTCAGAGATAAAAGAAGATGAAGAAAATATTGGAGAAAGAAAGTATGCATCAGCGATAGAATGGTTAAAAGATGCAGGAATTATTCATTTCTGTTATAATTTATCAGAACCTGCATTGCCTTTAATATCAAATATAAGATTAAATTGTTTTAAAATATATATGAGAGATACAGGGTTATTAGTATCTATGCTAGAAGAAGGTACACAAAAAGCAATTTTACAAGATGACTTATATATAAATCAGGGAGCATTCTTAGAAAATGTATGTGCGGAGGAAATATCTACTAGACACAATAAATTAATGTATTTTGAGAGAAAAAGTACTTTAGAGATTGATTTTATATTAAATATAGACGGAAAAGTTACAGCGATAGAAGTAAAATCAGGCAAAAATAAACAAGCAAAATCTTTAAAATCAATTATACAAAATTATAAAACAGTAACAAGATATATGAAGTTTGAGGATAATTGCAATATTTATAAAGATGAAGAAAAAGTGGAACATTACCCATTGTTTATGATTATGTTTTTATGATACTAAAAATAGAGGTCTTTAGAACCTCTATTTTTAAATCTCAATTTTAGGCTGATATTTCTCAAGCCACATGTTCACTTGGCAAAGATATGCCATAAGCTGAGGACCTACCATTAATTGCCCAAACCATGGTCTAGTAAAGGCTTTACCATCAGTATTTAAAATTTCTAAAATATATTCACGATTTAGTAAATTATTAATAGGAGCATTCTTATTTTCCATGATTTTAGAAAGCATTTCTTTAACTTTTGCTAAATAAGTAGGATTATGAGTTTTAGGATATGGAGATTTTTTTCTATCTACAATCTCAGAAGGTAGAAAATCTTTACAAATATAACGAAGAAGTCCTTTCTCCCTTCCTTTTAAGGCTTTCCATTCCCAAGGAATATTCCATACATATTCTGCTACTCTGTAATCACAAAAAGGAACTCTAAGTTCAAAACCATTATACATAGCCATCCTGTCTGAACGGTCTAGGAGAGTTTGCATAAACCAATTTAATGTTAAATGAGATATTTTCCTTTTTTCAGCAGTTTCTTTAGTATCTGTATCTAAAATTTCTACTTCTGATAAACTCTCATTATAACGATAATCTATATATTCCTTTAAATTTATCCTTTTATCTATAGAAGGATTTAATAAATGCTGTCTTTCTGATATTGAAATAGACCAAGGAAAAGTATTACTCTTTAATGCATCTTCACGGAAAAACCAAGGATAACCGCCAAAGATTTCATCAGCACATTCACCAGTTAAAGCTACAGTCATATCTTTTTTTACATATTTACAAAATAGAAGAAGAGAAGAATCTATATCTGCCATACCAGGCATATCACGAGCTATCATTGCATCCTCTAGACTATCAGCAAGTTCAGGAGTATCTATTATAATCTTATGATGATTTGTTCCGAAGTCTTTTACTTATAAAATCAACATAAGAACTATCAGAATTTGGTTGAAAATCGCTTTTAACAAAGTTTTTATCGTTATCTACATAATCAATGGAGTAAGTATCTAAAGTAGGAAAACCATTTGATTTATAATAATCAGAAGCGAATTTTGTTATAATGCTAGAATCTAATCCCCCAGATAAGAATGTACAAAGAGGCATATCTGAAACAAGTTGTCTAGTAATAGCATCATTTAAAAGATATTTTAAGTTTTCACAAGTTTTTCCTAAACTATCTGTATGTTCTTTAGAATGTAATTTCCAATAACGTTTGATATGAAGCCCAGAATTATTGAATATAGCAAAGTGAGCAGGCTTTAATTCATATATATCTTTAAAAACAGTAGTCCCAGGAGTATGAGCAGGACCTATTCCAAACAATTCAGAAATACCTTGACTATCTATAATTTTTTCAACACCTGGATAGGCAAATAAAGCCTTTATTTCAGAACTAAAAAGCAAAGTATCATCTAACACTGTGTAAAATAAAGGTTTAACTCCAAAATGGTCTCTTGCTAAAAACAATTCATTTTTAGCAGTATCCCAAATAGCAAAAGCAAAAATTCCATTTAAATGATTCACAACATCTTTTCCATAATAAATATAAGATTTTAATAGAATTTCTGTATCTGAGTGAGTATTAATCGAAAAATCATTTTTAAGTAAAACTTTTTTCAGTTCTTTTGAATTATAAATTTGACCATTGTAAACAATAACATATGTACCAAAAGAATATTTTTCAATCATAGGCTGTTTTCCGACCTTCAGGGTCAATTACAATTAATCTTCTATGAGCAAGAGCAACAGATTTATCTATATAATATCCCTCTTCGTCAGGTCCTCTTTTGACCATAGTTTTATTCATGTTTTCCAAAACTATTTTATCTTTTGAAATATCTTTTTTTAAATTAATAAATCCAACAAAACCACACATATATTTATCCCTCCACTTATATATTCTATGCAAAAACTTAAATAAAATTTATTGATTTTTAGAAAAAATTATAGTAAACTTAAAATTATGAAAGGAAGAAAACAATGTATTTGAAAAATATATTTTTACATTTTAAACTTATTACTTACCATAGGTGGTTAGTATTCAAACTATGTTGTAAAGCAGGGGAGCCATGGAGAGGTCTTACACATGACTTATCAAAATATTCTCCAACAGAGTTCTTTGAAAGTGTAAAATATTATACAGGTAGAAATTCTCCTATAACAGGAGCAAAAAAAGATAAAGGTTATTCGCTTGCATGGCTTCATCACAAGGGGAGAAATAAACATCATGCAGAATATTGGATAGATGATAATGCTCCAGAAAAAACACCTGTAATACCATATAAATATTGTGTTGAGATGATTTGTGACAAAATAGCTGCTGGAAAAGCTTATATGAAAAAAGAATTTACTTACCAATATGAGTTAGATTATTGGATGAAAGAAAAAGAAAAAATAAGGATTAATAAGAAAGTGGCAGATTTTGTTACAGTAGTTTTTAACGAAATTGTTGAAAAAGATATTAATAATACACTAAAAAAGGACCACTTGAAAGAACTTTATAAAAAATATTGTGAATAAACTTAAGGTTTGCTATTGACAAAACTAAAAAATACTTGTATAATTTTATAGTGATTAATAAAAGTCGTAAATTGCCAATTTTTATAAAATTAAAATAGATGTATAGGCATATCTTGAGCGAGGAGGGAGATAAAATGGCACAACCAAAAAGAAGATGGTCAAAAGCAAGAACACACAAAAAGAGAGCAACATGGAAAAAAGAAAAACCAACATTATCAACATGTCCACGTTGTCACGAACCAATAATGCCACATAGAGTTTGTAAAAACTGTGGATATTATGATGGAAAAGAAATAGTAGCTAAAAAAGAAACTGAAAATGCGTAAAATAAAAGGGTAACACTTGTAACATGCGAGTGTTATTTTTTCTTGACATTATTCACAAGATGATATAAAATTTCTAAAAATGACATGGTGTCATAAAGGAGGTAATTAATATGCCAACAAAAACTTTTTTTAATTTAAGAGAAGAAAAAAGACAAAGAATTGAAAAAGCGTTAATTAATGAATTTAGTAAAAGTTCCTTTGAGCAAGCATCTATTACAAATATAATAAAAGAAGCCAATATTCCTAGAGGGAGTTTTTACCAATATTTTGTAGATAAAAAAGATGCAATTAAATATTTAATAGAAAAATTTGTGTTATCAGACCATGAAAGAATATATCAATGTTTAGTTGAGACTAAAGGAGATATATTTGATGCAGCTGTTAGAGTATATGATTATAGAACAAGTAATGCAATACTTAATTTTGATATTAAGCTTGTGAAAAATATTTTAGAAGAATTAAGAAAAAATAACATTAATATTTTTGAAAATAAAGATATATTAAAAAATGAAAAATCATTAATGGAATTTATAGATAAGGATAAACTAAATTTAAAATCAGATAAAGATTTATATTATTTCATGAGAATTATAACAGCGATAATAAGATCTGTAACTATGGAAGTTCTATCTGAAAGAATTTCTAAAGAAGAGGGAAAAGAAATACTTGAAAAAGAATTAGAGATTTTAAAAAATGGTATGGAAAAATAAAATAAGTACTTGTTTTAATTAGGGGATTTTGGTATATTATATAATAAATAAAGAAAAAGAAGGTAGAAAAATATGTGGAAAAAATTTTTGAAGAAATCGGGTTGGGCTGATATTATAATTTCGTTAATATTTGTAATATTTGGAATTATGCTTATATCAAGACCAGAAGCAATAATGTCAATTATATCAATACTCTTAGGTGGGATATTTATTGTAATGGGAATTTTAAAAGTTGTTGATTATTATTCAAATGGTAAACAAGATAATTACTTAATTGCACTTTCTGTTGTAATGATTTTGATTGGTATAATTATAATGTTTTGTGCAGATATTATAATGTCAGTGTTTAGAATATTAATAGGAATTTGGATTATATATAGTGGAATAATGAATTTACAAACAGCAATTATTTGGAAAGATTATAAATCAAAAGTATGGCTTGTAACATTAATTCTTGCAATTACTACTATAATTGTTGGTGTTTATGTATTAGTAAATACAGGAGCTATTTTACAAACAGTTGGTATTGCAATTCTTATATATGGTCTAGTTGATATAATAGAGAGTTTTATTTTTATAAAAAAAGTAGATAATTATTTAGATTAAGAA
>CALXZC010000071.1 GCA_944393135.1 uncultured Clostridia bacterium
ATTTGAAATAGTTGCATTTTTTATTCCATAAGTTATTCCAATGCCAATAGCATCTATACTACTAGAGACTGCTAAAAAGATGGTAGTAAATAACATAATAATACCCCCTATAACATATTATGACAAAATTTTTAATATGTTAGGGGGAATTTTTATATATCTAATTTTCTAATTAAAAAAGAAAAGTGAATAATTTTAGTAATAAAAACAGTATGTCCCACATAGATATTAAAAGAAACAAATGAAAATTGGGAAAATATCCAAATAGGAATGTTCCTAATTTAATAAGGAGGATATTTATGTGGGAAACATTGAGAAAAGAAGAAGTTGTAAAGACACTTAAGACGGATTTAAGAAGTGGTTTAAATGAGGAAGAGGTACTGTTTAGGCGAAGTAAATATGGTAAAAATAAGTTAGAAGATAAGCCAAAAGAAAGTATATTGGTAAAGTTTATAAAACAATTTAATGATTTTATGATTATTATTTTAATAATAGCATCTATTATATCTGCTGGTATTTCCTATTTTCAAGGAGAAAATGATTATATAGATTCTATAATAATAATTACTATTGTAATTTTAAATGCTACTATGGGAGTTATACAAGAAGCAAAAGCTGAAAAATCTATTGAAGCATTAAAAGAAATGACACCACCTAAAGCCAAGGTAATAAGAAATGGAATAACAAAAGAAATAAATGCAGAAGAATTGGTTCCAGGTGATATTATAATATTAGAGGCTGGAAATTATATTCCTGCTGATTGTAGATTAATTGAAAGCCATAATTTAAAAATAGAAGAGGCAAGTTTAACAGGAGAAACTGAACCTGTTTTGAAAAATGCTGATATGATTGCGAAAAAAGGGATTGCATTAGGTGATATGTTAAATATGGCTTTTATGGCTAGTATAGTTGTAAATGGACATGGAAAAGCTATTGTGACAGATATAGGAATGGCAACTAAAGTAGGAAAGATTGCAGGCATGATAATTGAAGATGAAACACCAGAGACACCAATTCAAAAGAAATTAGCACAAGTTGGAAAAATTCTAGGAATGGTATGTCTAGGTATATGTGTTTTGATATTTTTAATAGGCATGATAAAGAAAATAAATCCGGTAGAAATGTTTATGACATCAGTGGGATTAGCTGTAGCAGCCATACCAGAGGGATTACCAGCCATTGTTACTATTGTATTATCAATAGGTGTAACTAAGATGGCAAAAAATCATGCGATAATTAGAAAATTACCAGCTGTTGAGACATTAGGAAGTAGTCAGGTAATTTGTTCTGATAAAACAGGTACTCTAACACAAAATAAAATGACAGTTGTAGAAATAAAATCAAATAATGATAGTCTGGCATTAGAACTTGCTAGTATGTGTACTGATTGTGAAATTAGTTATAATAAAGGGAAAGAAGAGGTAAAAGGAGAACCTACAGAAATTGCATTAGTCGAGGGGGCTCTAAGATATAATAAGAACGAGACAGAATTATATCATATAATGCCAAGGGTTAATGAAATACCATTTGATTCTAACAGAAAAATGATGACAACTATACATAAACTAGATAAAGGATACAGAATTATTACTAAAGGAGCACCAGATGTTCTTTTAAACAGATGTAATATATCTATTGTAGATAGAAATAAAATAGAAATGCAAAATGAGATGATGGCAGAAAAAGCATTAAGAGTAATAGCTGTGGCATATAAGGATATTTCTTTACTACCTCAAAAAATAGAAAGTAATGTAATAGAAAAGGAATTGAAATTCGTAGGGCTAATTGGAATGATAGACCCACCAAGAGAAGGAGTAAAAGAAGCAGTTAAAACTTGTAAGAAAGCAGGCATAAAAACTGTTATGATAACAGGAGACCATATAGTAACAGCAAAAGCTATAGCAAAAAAGTTAGACATTTTAGGCAAATATGATAAAGCTATAACAGGTAAAGAACTAGATAAAATACCACAAGACAAGTTAAAAAAAGAAATAAAAGAATATTCTGTATTTGCAAGAGTAACACCTGAACATAAAGTAAGGATAGTTAAAGCATGGCAAAGTACAGGAGCAGTTGTTGCTATGACAGGAGATGGAGTAAATGATAGCCCAGCACTAAAAAATGCAGATATTGGTATAGCTATGGGCAAAAATGGAACAGATGTAGCAAAAAACGCATCTGATATGATACTAACAGATGATAATTTTGTAACGATTGTAGAAGCAGTAAAACAAGGAAGAAATATTTATGATAATATAAAAAAGGCAATTCATTTTTTGATAGCGACAAATATAGGTGAGATAGTAACAATTTTTATGGGGCTAGTTTTAGGATTTAAGTCACCGCTTCTTGCAATACAATTATTATGGGTCAACTTAGTAACGGATTCTTTACCAGCGATTGCAATAGGACTAGAGCCAGCTGAAAAAGATATCATGTTAAGGAAACCTATTGATAGTAAAAAAGGAATTTTTTCAGATGGACTATGGAACAAAATAATATTAGAAGGAATAATGCTTGGAATGTTGACTTTAATAGCATTTAGTATAGGTAATAAATATTATGGCTTAGAAGTTGGAAGGACAATGGCTTTTGTCTCATTAGGAGTTCTAGAACTTGTACACAGTTTTAATATAAAAAGTGGAAAGTCTATATTTAAAACTGGAATTTTTGAAAATAAATTTTTAATAGGTAGCTTTATACTAGGAGTTATAATACAAACTATAGTTGTTGTAGTACCTACATTTGCCAATATATTTAGCTTAGTTCCATTAAATGGTATGCAGTGGCTAATAACAAGTATAATTTCAATACTTCCAATTCCTATTATGGAATTACAAAAGAAGGTAAATGAAATGAAGTTTGGAAAAGTAATTTATGTTAAAAAACAGGAAATTTAAAGAACAAAAAAAGAAGTTTTATTGTTTGATAAAGCTTCTTTTTTTACATAATGTAATTTAACGAGAATATAAAAGTAAATTTTACTTCAAGTTTTCATGATAAGATATTGATTTTTGGTAATTATCTTTTACTTTTTCAGTAGATAATTCTTTGCTATATAATCTTAAAGTATATACATTCGTCTAAGAAATTATCACGTCTTTAATTGATTGTAATTAAGTTATATATTTATTGTTCCTTTAATATTGTTTGTCATACTAAATTTCATTTATTTTCTATATATAATTATTATTTCTAATGTAAATCTTAAAATAAGATTAATAAAAATTTTTACTATTTTATTAATTTACTCCATAGAGAGGTATAAGTAATTTAGTACATTTCATAGGTGATTATAAATCCAAAAGTTCAACTCCACTTATCTATGTCAATTCATCCACTTAATTGTAAATATAATATATAAATTATCTATTATATATTTATTTCCAAACAACATAATAAAAAATGCGTTGTTGTCATTGTTGCTAGAGTTCAAGTATCTTATAGGTATCCAATTTTGTTTTATAATATTTATAAATATAAAATTGGTCTAAAAGATGTAACTGTTTCTGAACGAGTAGAACTATTATTATTTCTTCTACTAGTGAAATTTTTATTATCATTGTAACTTCCACCTCTACTTACACAAGGTACACTTACATATGTAGATGTTTCTGTTGTCCATTCGTAAGAATTGCTTGCCATATCAAATATATTGCATCTTTCATCATTAAATTCTGTATTATTAGTTCCTTTATTTGCGAAAAAACTATTAGAACTTGTTTGTCTTGAATAATCTTTATCTTCGGAACACTCTTGTATAAATAATATTGCAGTATCCCATGCGTAACTATTTACTAAATCACTATCAAAACATTCATTATTATACATATTTCTACTTATATTTGCTGCTTGACTTTGCGTTACATAATTATATACAAATTCATTTGGATTTACTACAATCTGTGTTAATGCTTGTTCTTTGTTAGTTCTTTCATTTAATGTTCTTGCTTCATATCTAGCTAAATAATATCCTCCGGTTTCTGTAGCTTCTTGTATAAATATTTGTATATTTTTTGCTTGCACGTTCCCATAAGATCCCTCCTTAAATATTCCTGTATAATCACTTGGTTTTCTAGTTAAATCGTCAAATTCATATCTTCCCAATGTTATTATTTTATCTCCACTAGTTGTGTGAATTGTTCCTGCTGGTATCCATACAAACTGGCTTCCTTTTGTTTCTTCATGACTTACATCTTCGATTATTATTCCATCTTCTACATTATCTCCTGGATTTACTACTTTAAAACCTGCTGGTATGGTAATAATATTTCCTAAACTATCTTGTACTTTTGTATTAGTTGTTTCTTTTCCTGATACTGTTGTTAAAGTTCCTCCATTGGTTGAGCCTTCTATATATTGTTCATAATTTTCTAGTGAACTTTCCTCATCTCTTCGTGCATTCTCTGTTTCTTCTTTTGCTCTTGTTGCATGCGTAAGTATCCCATTATCTCCTGTTACTAATCCTATTGTTATTCCTGCAAGGATTAATAAAATTATTATAGTTATTACTAAACTAATAAGTGTTATTCCTTTTTCCGTTATTTTTAAAATTTTCATATAAATCTTTCCTTTCTTCATTAGAATTTATTAGGCACGTAAAGTGTTAACACTTATAAATATAACATAGAAAAATAATAAAATCAATATGTAATTATAAAAAGTGGAGTGGGTTTTATGTCATTGATTACAAAATATAATGGAAAATTAAATGTAACAGGAAAATTGTTAAAAAAATATAGAGAAAAAGAAAAAATTTCTTATGAGCAATTATCAGCAAGATTAGAACTTATGGGAATAAGCATACATAAACAAAGTATATATGATATTGAAAACAATAAAAGAACAGTAAAAGATTATGAATTATTTGGATTAGCATATGTGTTAGGTGTAGATGTTAATGATTTATTAAAAGATATAAAATCAGAGTTTGAAAAAAGCATATAAAAATAGATATTTAAAAGTTATTTAAATATCTGTTACTTTTTTATAAATTTTATAATTTCTTCATCTGGTATATTTAGTGCTTTTACAATCTTTTTGAAGGTTGATACTCTTGTGTTTTCTTCATTGTGTTCTAGACGTTGTAAATGTCTTGAGCTAATACCAATTTCTTCTGCAAGTTCTTCTTGTGATAGGCTATGGCTTTTTCTATACTGTTTAATCATATTTTACCTCCAATATAAGATTTTAATTATTATATTATAGTTATAGTTGAATTAGAACGACATTTATGTCTATTTAACCCGATTTTCAATAATATATTCCATTTTATAAAAGACTGATAGAGAGGGGTTTTAGTAAAAAAGTGTAAAATTACTTGCAAAAACATAATAAATATGATAGAATAATTGTGCTTTAAAAATTGGCATAGCTGATTTTTAAAGTCTCTACTTACAGTGAATGTAGGTTATAAATCCAAAGGGAGGTGAAAATAATGAGTAAATACGAAAGTATTATCATTGTTAATCCAAATGTTGATGAAGAAGGTTTAAAAGCTTTAGAAGAAAAATTTACTGGATTAATTAATGAAAATGGTAAAGTAGAAACAGTTGAAAATATGGGTAAAAAGAAACTAGCTTATGAAATCAAAAAGTTTAGTGAAGGTACATACTTATTATTCAACTTTGAAGCAAAGCCAGCATCTATAGCAGAACTTGAAAGAATTTACAGAATTACAGATGAAATATTAAAACACATTGTTGTAAAAAAAGACGAATAATTAAAATAAAAGTGAAGGGCCTAATATTTAAAGTAGGAAAGGTGATAATAATGAACAAAGTTATTTTAATGGGAAGATTAACAAGAGATCCAGAAGTAAGATATACACAAACAAATAACACACTAGTTGCATCTTTTAGTTTAGCAGTAAATAGGAGATTTGTTAGACAAGGAGAAGAAAGACAAGCAGATTTTATAAACATAGTTGCTTGGAGTAAACTAGGAGAGTTTTGTAGTAAATACTTTAAAAAAGGTCAACAAGTAGGTATAATCGGAAGAATTCAAACAAGAAATTGGGATGATGACCAAGGTGTAAAACATTACGTAACAGAAGTAGTTGCTGAAGAAGCATATTTTGCAGACAGCAAAAGAGAACAAGAAGCAGGAAATTCAACCTTTGAAAATACTTTTGGTAATACAGAACCAGGAAGTATGGGTTCAGACTTTGAAATGTCTTCAAGTGATGACCTACCATTCTAATAGATTTTAGGAGGGATAATAAAATGTCAGATAAAAAGCAAAACAAAAAAAATAAAAACTATGATGATGACTACAATCCAAGATTTAGAAAACAAAGAAAAAAAGTATGTCTATTATGTAGTGATAAAAACTTCGTTTTAGATTATAAAAATCCTGAACAATTAAGAAAATTCATTAATGATAAAGGAAAAATATTACCAAGAAGAACAACAGGAGCTTGTAGTAAACATCAAAGAGATATAACAAAAGCAATAAAAAGAGCAAGACATATTGCTTTATTACCATATACACAAAATTAAGGATTAAAATATTAATAGCTGTAACTCTTATATTATAGTAGTTACAGTTGTTTTTCTTTTATAAAAAATAATTAAAGTAATGCAATTTTAATGCAACTAGAATTAATGTAATTTAATATAAAAATTTTAAAATATTGCTTAGTTTATTAAAACTTAGTAGGTCTTTTTACTAAATGATATCATAGTATAGAAAAATTGATAAAATCAGAGAAAAATGACATAATATAAATGTACTTATAACAAAATTAAAATGAAAAAATGATAGCAAATACAGAAAAGTGTTGATTTTTAAATATAATTCTAGTATAATATATAGTACAGATAAGAAAGAAATAATAAAAACATATTATTTATTCTCCTTTCTAAATCTGTAAAAGCTTAATAAGATTAAATCCAGAAATGGAACAAAAAAATACTAGAGAAGCCACTCTCTAGTATTTTTAATTATACTAATCAAAGAAACTTAGTATAACTGCGATAACAATTAATGCTATCAGCTTAATAAGATTATCCATAAGGTAACACACCTCCTTTCGATGGAAAAACGAAAGGAATGGAACGAAATTATTATACTATTTATTAGAAAAATAATCAATAAAAATAAAAATGTGTCAAGAAAATTATGAAAAATACAAGCATATTACAAAGTAGCACATAATAATTAGAGTTTGTCGAACAAGATAAGTTCTTTACTAACTAAAGTAACATGAAAAAAATTTAAAAAATAAAAATAATAAAAGACAAGCTGTATAATTAGTATGTTATATAAGAATGTAATATTTATTAATAAATATTTTTGTAGTGTTACAATAGATGTGAAACAAAAATAATAAAAATTGAATAAGTGATTCAAATCATATATAATTAAGTTG
>CALXZC010000072.1 GCA_944393135.1 uncultured Clostridia bacterium
ATTCGAACCCACGGTACGCTATAAACGCACGCCAATTTTCAAGACTGGTGCCATAAACCAACTCGACCACCTCTCCATTTGTCTTACAGACAATTATTATAATACCATAACTATATATTAATTGTCAAGACTTTTTTAAACTTTATGGCGCATATATGCTAAAATCCTCTATATCTTCAACATATTTAAATTTTTCCTTTATGAAATTAACAACTTTTCTATTTTCTTGCCATAATAAATCTTTTTCATTTTTTGTAATCAAAATCAAAGTATCTTTTTTATTCTTTAAATCTTTTATTATATCTTCTTCATCTAATTTTCCAACATTGCCATTAAATGGTAAATCGTAAAAACCGTTACTTTGTTTTAAAGGTACCATATATAATGCTGCTTTTGGAGAAAATATAATAACATCTTTTCCCTCTGCTTCTTTTTCTTTTATATAATTAGTCATTACTTCTATATTTTTATATAATTCATCATTTACTACTGCTCCAAAATATGGCTCATTATAACTATAAAAATATTCCTTACTTTTAATGTCTTTTATCCAAGTAATAAGAGCATAAATATTTCTAAAAATATCTGTTAAAATTAATATTATTAAAATAAAATTCATAATAAAATTAATTTTCTTTAATTTTAAATCACTTTTTGTTAATATTATTTTTGCTAAATATATAAACAATATTACTGCAATACTAATAGCAAATAGCAAATGACCTATATTTATTATCGGATATACCATTAGAGAAATTGCTATTGAAAAACAATTTAGTATAAATAAATTGTTTTTTTCATCTTGAGTTATTAATATTTTTTTCTGCTTTATAAGAAATATTGATGTACATAAATTAATAACTAAAATAGATATATAAATAGCAATATTAAATACAGAAAATGAAGTATTATAACTTGCAAACTGTTTCATCCCTAATATAGTATAATTAATAAATCCATTTAATAAATTATTTGTATATAAATATAAAACAAATAGAGCACTTAATATTAATAGTATGCCTGCTTCTTGTAAAACTCCTGAAATTTTATGATTTTTTTTCATAAAGAAAATAGTAATAGCTAAAGCAATAGCATAAAACAAGCCTATATTCTGTTTTGTCAAAATGACTAAAAAACATATTATACTTTGTATTATAATATTTTTGGTATTTATTATACATTTGTTTTTTAAAAATAAATATATTCCTAAAAATACAAATACTAATGCTAAAGAATTATAATTAGCCATTACTCTTGGTATTAAATAATATCCTAACATTATAAATATAACGGTACTCATTGTTGCATATTTAATATTTATTTCTAGTTTTCTTAAAATTTTATAAATTAAGAAAAAATAAATTAAATAAATAATAATATTATAAATTCTAAATACAAAAAAATTTGCTCCTAAAATGTTAAATAATAAATTTCCCAAATAGAAAAACAACGGCGTACATATAACATTTGCATCATTATATATTTGAAATCCATTATACATCTTATAAATATTTTGAAAATTCCACAATTCATCATTTGCCGCTAAGTTTATACACAAACTTATTCCTGTTAATGATATAAATATTAATATTAAAATAAATATATTTTCTTTTTTCTTTATTATTTCTATTGCTTTTCTCATAGAAATTCTCCTTCTTATTTTAATATTTAATTATCATATTTTTTCAAATTTTTCAACAAAAAAAGATTTAAATATTTCTATTTGATATTTAAATCTTTTTACTTTTTTATTTAATTCTTCTTTTCTGATCCGTCTCTATTGCTCTTTTTATTGCTTCTTGTTCCTCTGCTGAAAGAGTGTATTTTGATTTTCCACCTTCGACTGGTTTTGCATAAATATTTGACATTTCTCTAGAATAAATTCCATTTAATACAACTCCATTATCATGTTCATCAAGAAGAGCAAGTGTAAAGCTTAAATCACTCCCTGTGTCTTGAAAAGCACTATATCTAAGTATTCCTACTTTTTGGATACAGCCTTCTAAATCTTTATCTAATCCAATTATTTGTCCTAAAATTTCTGCATTTTGTCTTTCTACTCTTTCTACTCTATACATATAATTTTCCAAATCTTCTTGTAAATCTTTTCCATCACCAAGTTTTACAATAAATTTTTTATATATCTTGTTTAAGCTTATAACTTTTCCTAATAAGATTACAAACCCAATTAATACAATTATTAATAATCCACTTAAGATATATATTATATTATTCATTCCCAATGAATTTATTAAATCTTCCACGAAACCACCCCATGTTACTCATTGCTTATTAATCCTAAAATTCTTTCCAAGTCATCATTTGAAGTATATTCAATAATAATTTTTCCACGTCTTTTTCCTGGATCTAATTTAACTTTTGAGCCAAAAAATCCTTGGAAAGTATCTTCTATATTTTTATATAAAATATGTCTTCTGTTTTCTTCTTCTTTAGACATTTTAACTTTTGCTTTATTTTCCATTTGTCTTACAGTAGTTCCTCTTTCTAACATGTGAATAGCTGCTATGTATTGTTTTTCATTATCTGTTATCGCAAGTAATGCTTTACAATGTCCTTCTGTTATTTTTCCCTCTTTTACCATTTCTAATACTCTTGGATCCAAATTTAATACTCTTGTCCAGTTAGCTATTGTACTTCTAGCTTTTCCAAGTTTTTTTGCAACTTCTTCTTGTGACATTCCATAATTATCCATTAAAGTTTTTATCCCTGTTGCTTTTTCAATAGGATTTAAATCTTCTCTTTGCATATTTTCTATTAATGATATTTCTGCATTAATTTTTTCGTCGTCTTCTCTAATAATAGCTGGTATTTCTGTTAATCCTGCTATTTTAGATGCTCTCCATCTTCTCTCTCCTGCTACTATACTATAATAATCATCTTTTTTCGTTACAACTATTGGTTGTATTAACCCATATTCTTTAATTGACCCAGCAAGCTCCTCTAATGATTCTTGATCAAATCTTTTTCTTGCTTGCTCTCTATTAGGTTCTACTTCTGTGATTTTTAAATTTTTTAATGTATCATTTTCATGTAGTTGTTCTTCCTCAGGAACTGGTCCAAATAATGCATCCAATCCTTTTCCTAAACCTGTCATCTTTGCCATTTATAAATTCCCCCTTAAAAATTTTATTCTTGCATATTTTTCGCTTTGTTTTCTTCCTCATTATTTTTTAAAAATTCTTTTGCAAATTTAATATAGCTTTTTGCACCTTTAGAACGAGGATCATATTCTGTAATTGGCATACCATAACTTGGTGCTTCACTCAATCTTACATTTCTAGGTATTACTGTCTTATACACTTTATTTTCAAAGTATTTTTTTACTTCTTTTACAACTTGATTAGAAAGGTTTGTTCTTATGTCATACATTGTTAGTAAAGCTCCTTCTATTTTAATTTCCTTATTTAAATGTTTTTTTACTAAATTTATTGTATTTAATAATTGACCTAAACCTTCTAGTGCAAAATATTCACACTGTACAGGTATTAATACACTATTTGAAGCTGTAAATGAATTTAATGTAACTAGTCCCAAAGAAGGTGGACAATCAATTAAAATATAATCGAATTTTTCTCTAATTATGTCAACTTTTTCTTTGAGCCTTTGTTCTCTTGACATCATAGAAACAAGCTCAACTTCTGCTCCTGCTAAATTCATATTAGCTGGACAAACTTTTAGGTTTTTAATTATTGTTTTTTGCATTGCTTCTTCAAGTTCTGTATCATTAACAAGTACATCATAGGTAGAAGGTTCTAAGTCCTTATCTAAACCTAATCCACTTGTTGCATTACCTTGAGGATCTGCATCTATTAACAAAACTTTTTTTCCTTTTTTAGCTAATATAGTTGCTAAATTAACTGTGGTTGTAGTCTTTCCTACTCCACCTTTTTGATTTGCTACTGATATAATTTTTCCCAATTTAAAGCCCCCATTTTAGTTAATGTTTATAAATAAGTTCTAAGTTTTTTACAATATTATTGTATATAAAGAAAGGAAAAAAGTCAATAAAATTTTGATAATTTATTGACTTTTTTATATGTTTTTTATTCTTTAAATTTTTATTTATATTTTTTATATAATTGGCTCTTTTGAAGGCATACCAGGCTTTCTCGGAAATTTTGATGGAGTATTTTTTACTTTTTCAATTACAATTATGCTTCTTCCTATATTGCTTTTTGGCAGACTAAATATGTCTTTTTCAATTACTTTTCCACCTAATATTTCTATAGCTTTTTTAGCATTGTTTAACTCATCTTCAATATCTGCACTTTTCATGCAAATACATCTTCCTCCTACTTTGCAAAGAGGTAATAAATATTCCGCCAAAATTGAAAGGTTTGCTACTGCTCTTGATGTAACTACATCGAATTTTTCACGATAAATTTTATTTTTTCCTAATTCTTCAGCTCTTGAATGAATTACATTTATACCCTCTAAATCTAATTTTTTTATAACTTCCTCTAAAAAAATTAATCTTTTATTTAAAGAATCAACTAAAGTTATTTTTAATTCTTCTTCATGGATTTTCACTGGTATTCCGGGAAATCCTGCTCCTGTGCCTATATCTATTAGTTTGTCATTACTTTTTATATATTTGGTTATCATTAGGCAATCTATAAAATGTTTAAGAATAATTTCATCTGGTTTCGTAATTGCTGTAAGATTAATTTTTTCATTCCATTCTAGTAATAAATTCATATATGTATAAAATTTTTGTATTTGTTCTTTATTCAACTTTATTTTTAAATCTTCTATATATTTATAAAAAATTTTCTCAAAATCTTCTATTTCCATAATTTTTTCCTTTATTTTAAATTTTTTTGTTGTAAATAAACAAGTAAAACTGAAACGTCGGCAGGAGAAACTCCTGAAATTCTAGATGCTTGGCCTATAGAATGTGGTTTAAATTTATTTAATTTTTGCCTTCCTTCTAAACTAATTCCCTTTAATGTTTCGTAATCTATATTGTCTGGTAGTATTTTCTCTTCTAATTTTTTAAATTTTTCCACTTGAGCTTCTTGTAATTTAATATATCCTTCATATTTTATTTGTATTTCGACTTCTTCCTTTTCTTGTTTTGAAAGTTTTGGTCTATCCAAATCTATTTCTTCTAACATTTCATATGTTAATTCTGTACGCTTTAATAATTCGCTCATTTTCGTTCCGTTTGTAAGTATTGATGTCCCAGCTTTTTTCAATAGTTTATTCACTTTTTCTTCAGGTTTTACTATTAATTTTTCTAATCTTTTAATTTCTTCTTCAATATTTTTTCTTTTATTTAAAAATTTTTCATATCTTTCATCAGAAATTAAACCTATTTCATGCCCTATTGGAGTTAACCTTAAATCTGCATTATCTTGTCTTAAAAGTAGCCTATATTCAGCTCTAGATGTCATCATTCTATATGGTTCATTAGTTCCTTTTGTAACTATATCGTCAATTAAAACACCAATATATGCCTGACTTCTATCTAATATTAAGGGTTCTTTATTATCAATTTTTCTACTTGCATTTATTCCAGCAATTAAGCCTTGACACGCAGCTTCTTCGTATCCAGAAGTTCCATTTATTTGTCCGGCCATAAATAATCCACTTATTCCTTTATATTCCAAAGATAATTTTAAATTAGATGGATCTATACAATCATATTCTATCGCATATGCTGGTCTCGTAAATTCTGCATGCTCTAATCCAGGTATAGTATGGTATAAAGCAATTTGTACATCTTCTGGTAATGATGAGCTCATACCTTGTATATACATTTCTTCTGTGTCAAGTCCTACAGGTTCAACAAAAGCCTGATGGCGCGGTTTATCACTAAATCTAACTACTTTGTCCTCTATAGAAGGGCAATATCTAGGCCCAGTACCTTCTATCATTCCTGCAAATAAAGGCGAACGATCAAGATTTTTTCTAATAATCTCATGTGTTTTTTCATTTGTATATGTTAAATAGCAATCTACTTGTTCAAAATCTTTTATTTCGTCCTCAAAAGAAAAAGCTTCTACTTCTTTGTCACCTTTTTGAATTTCCATCTTGCTAAAATCAATACTTCTTCTATTTATTCTAGCTGGAGTTCCAGTCTTAAATCTTATTAGTTCTATACCTAATTCTTTTAAGCAATCAGATAATTTATTAGCTGCTGCTACTCCATCTGGACCACTTTCTTTGGAAAATTCACCTATAAATATTTTTCCTTTTAAATAAGTTCCTGTGGCTACTATTACTGTTTTTACTAAATAAATTGCACCTAGATCTGTTTTTATTGCTTTGATTTTTCCATTTTCTACAAAAATTTTTGTAATTTCCGCTTGTTTTACCTCTAAATTAATTTGTTTTTCTAAAGTGTGTTTCATTTCTGCTTGATATTTTTTTCTATCAGCTTGTGCTCTCAATGAATGTACTGCTGGTCCTTTAGAAGTATTTAACATTTTTATTTGTATCATTGTTTTATCTATATTCTTTCCCATTTGGCCACCTAAGGCATCTATTTCTCTTACTAGATGGCCTTTTGAACTTCCTCCGATATGTGGATTACATGGCATGTTTGCAACTGCTTCTAAACTAATAGAAAATATTAGTGTTTTCTTTCCCAATCTCGCTGAAGCAAGTGCAGCTTCACAACCAGCATGTCCTGCCCCAATTACTGCTACATCATATTCTCCTGCAATATATTCTCCTTTATTTATATTCATTAATCTTCTTCCTTTCATTAGATATCTTGTAGAATTGTAATTTTTATATCTTTTAAAAGTGAGACAAAAATTGTCCGTTCCTTTTTGTCTCATTTTCTCTGTACCCGTTACCACTGTAACAACACAGCGTTTTTCATTCCGTGTGAAACAGAAATCATGTTTTTATGAGCCCTACTATAAACTTTAACATGAAGGTTATTATTTTTGTTTGTTTGATTTGTTTTTGCTTTAAAATATTGTTTTTCTTATTGCGTAGTAAACGTTTACTTTTTTATTTTTTTTTATGTAATCACTGTTCGCTTTTTTGAAAATTAGTGTTTCTTTTTTTTTTTTTTTTTTTTTTTACTTTTTTAGTTTTCAAATTTTTTTTTTTTTTTGTTAATCTCATATTTATTCTATTTTTTACTTTTTTTT
>CALXZC010000073.1 GCA_944393135.1 uncultured Clostridia bacterium
TTTATCTCATCACTTTTTAAACTAATTATTATATTCGTTTTGCATTCTTCATCTTTTATATCTTCTAATTGTGCTACTTTTAATTCATCTTCTTGTATGTTTTCTATTATTATTTCTTTTAATTTTTCACTTAAATTTTCTTGTAATAATAAAATTTTATTTTCGTCTGTTAGTTCTTCTATATTTATGCTTTGGATAATTTCTTCTTTGACTGCTATATTTTTTATTTCTTTCAAAAAGCTTATTTTTCTATCATTATCATTCAATGAGGCTATAATTTCTGTTCTATAATATTCATCTGTTGTTTTTGATAAATATTTGATTTTATTTTCGTCGTTTTTTAAGCTTTCTATTATGTTTATTTTTATATATTCTTCTTCAAATTGTTCTAAGAATTGTTCTTTTATTTCATCACTTTTAAGACTTCCTATTATTTGTGCTTTATGTACTTTGTTTGGAAATTTTTCTAATAACTCTATTTTTTTATTATCGTCTCCGTATTGTTTCTACTATTAATAGTTTCAACTCTACTTCTTGTATTTCTTCTAACAATTCTATTTTTTCATCATCAGTATATTTTAAGCTTTTTATTATTAATTTTTGCGCTACATAGCCTAGAGTTTTTAGTTCGTCTATTTTTTCACTGTCTTCTAGTATAGTAACCCTTACAAAATAGGGTATTCTCTTTAAGAAATACCCCACATCTCCACTATCCAATTTCTCTAGTATTTCCATAGTTATTTTATATACATTGTCTATAAAAAACTTATCTAAATCTATATTTTTTCCTTTATAATTTTCTAACTTTTTTCCTAATATTCTATATATTTGCTCCAAATCTTCTAAGTCATCATATATATTTTCATCATATCCGAAGCATTTGTGAATAGTAATATAGGATATTATTTAAGTCTATTCCATTCATTATTTCCCCCAAAATTATCTATTTTGTTAGATTTTTTAATTATTGAGACAAAAATTGCCCGTCTCCTTTTGTCTCAAATTTCTTCTTTTGTTCCGTTTCTTAGTTCGTTTAGCTTTTCTAACGTCATTAGTACTTCTCTTGGTTTGCTTCCCTGATATCCTGATATTACTCCTCTTTCTTCCATTTGATCTATTATTCTTCCTGCTCTTGCATATCCTACTTTGAATTTTCTTTGTATGAATGATGTTGACGCTTGTCCTGTTTCTACTACTGTTTGTATTGCATCCATTAAGAATGGGTCTGTTTCATCATCTTCTGTGCTTTCTGATATTTCTTTGTCTGTCTTATTGTTGTTTTCTATACTTTCTAATATATCCTCACTATATGTTGCTGTTCCATTTGATTTTATGAAACTTACTATTTTTTCTACTTCATCATCTGATACAAATGCTCCTTGTACTCTTGATGGTTTTGGTGCTCCTGATGGGAAGAATAACATGTCTCCTTTTCCTAATAATTTTTCTGCTCCTACACTGTCTAATATTGTTCTTGAGTCTACTTGTGATGATACTGCAAATGCTATTCTTGATGGTACATTTGCTTTTATTAGTCCTGTTATTACATCTACTGATGGTCTTTGTGTTGCTATTACTAAGTGCATTCCTGCTGCTCTTGCTTTTTGTGCTAGTCTACATATTGCATCTTCTACATCATTTTTTGCTACCATCATTAAGTCTGCAAGCTCATCTATTATTATTACTATTTGTGGTAATTTTCCAAATTCGTTTTCTTTTTCTATTGCTTTATTATATCCTTTTAAGTCACGTACTCCTTTTTCTGCAAATTTATTATATCTATCATCCATTTCTTGTACTGCCCATGCTAAGGCTCCTGCTGCTTTTTTTGGATCTGTTACTACTGGTATTAATAGATGTGGTATTCCATTATATACTGATAGTTCTACTACTTTTGGATCTACCATTACAAATTTTACTTCTGATGGCTTTGCATTATAGACTATGCTTGTTATTATTGTGTTTATACATACACTTTTTCCTGAACCTGTTGACCCCGCAATTAATACATGTGGCATTTTTGCAATGTCGGCTAGCTCTACATTTCCTGCTACATCTTTTCCAAGTCCTACTGTTAGTTTTGATTTATTTTCTTTGAATTCTTTACTTTCTATTATTTCTCTAAAATGCACTACTTCTTTTTCTTTGTTTGGTACTTCTATTCCTACTGCTTGTTTTCCCGGTATTGGTGCTTCTATTCTTATTGTTTCTGCTGCCAAGTTTAGTGCTATATCGTCTGCTAAGTTTGCTATTTTACTTACACGTACTCCTTCTGCTGGTTTTAGTTCATATCGTGTTATTGCTGGTCCTACTGATACGTTTTCTACTTTTGCTGATACTCCAAAACTATATAATGTTTTTTGTAATTTTGTTGCTGTATCTGTTAAGGCCTTTGCTCCTCCTTTTAGTGTTTTCTTTCCTGGTTTACTTAAAAGTTCTACTGGTGGATATTCATAGTGTTCATCTTCTACTACTACACTATGTTCTAATTGTAATACTGCTTTTTTCTTATCTTCTTTTTGTTCTTCTACTTCTCTAAATAAGTTGCTATCTATTACATCTGGCTGTATTTCTTGTTTCGTATTTTTTGTTTTCTTACTTTCTTTTGTTAATGGCTCTAAATCGTCTCCAGCATGGTCATATTTCTTTAAACCTTTATTTTCATCTCCTGTTTCCACAATTCTTCCACCAAAGTTGATTTTTATTTGATTGTCCATTGGTTCTTTTTCTTGTTTTTCTAATTTTGCCATTTCTATTTTTGCTTTTCTTTCTTCACGTATTCTTTTTCTTCTTTGTGCTGGTGTTTCGTAATCTTCTTTTTCTCTTTCTTTTGCTAATTCTTCTTTTCTTTCAAATCTTTCTTCTCTTTTTTCCTCTATTTTATCCATGAACATATTTATTATATCTGATAAATTTATTCCAAATGCGAATACTAGTAATATTACTGCTATTCCTATACAGAAAATTACTGCTCCTACGTTTCCAAGTAGTTTTGCTAATATTACTCCTCCTACTGCTCCTATTGCTCCTCCTCCATGTCCTTGTGAGCCATAGTAATATGCGTCTTTTACTACTTCTGAGATTTCTTTACTAGAGTGTAGTTCTCCACTTGATATTTGAAACACACTAAAAACAACACTAAGAGCTACTATTGCTACTCCATATTGCAATAGTTTTGATGTTATTTCTTCTCTTCCATCTGATGCAAGCTTTATTGCAATGGCTAAGCCTCCTACTGGAAGTACATATTGCATTACTCCCATTATTCCTCCTAGTATTTCATTTAGTTTTATTCCTATTGTTCCTGATTTTGTATATATTAAAACAGCTAAAAGTATACTAAGTACTATTAGTGTTACTACTGTTATATCTAATTTTGATGCTGTTTTTTTTCTTTTTTTATATCTTCTTTTTTTAGCCATTTCTACCATCCTTCCATTAATCTCTAAAAAGTCAGATTTTAAACAATTTCTAAATCTGACTTCTTTTGTTTTTTACTTTAATTCTTTTCTGCTGTTTTGTATTGTTTTTATTGTATCTTCTAATGATATTTGCATAAGGTTTAATGCTTCTGTCATATTTGTTCCTAGTTTATTTAATGTTTCGTTTAACACGTCCTCTGTGTTTGCAAGAAGATTATCTGCATATTCTTTCGTACCTTTTGATATTTCTCTTGACATTTCGTTTGCTGTTTCTATTATTTCTGTTTTTTGGTCATATGCTTTTCTTGTTATTTCATGTTCATCTACCATTGCTATTATTCTATTTTCTGCTTCTTTTACTATTCCATCTGCTTCTTTTTGGGCTTCTACTAATATTCTTTGTCTTTCTTCTTTTACCCATTTTGCTTGTTTTAGCTCATCTGGAAGTTTTATTCTTATTTCTTTTATTAAATCTAGCATCTCCTCTTTATTTACTATGCTTTTTGATGTAAATGGGAGGTTTTTACTATTTTCTAATATGTCCTCTAACGCTTCTAATAATGTAAAAATTTCCATGGTTTTACCCCTTTCTTAAATCCTATTTAGAAAAATAAGATGTACGCGACCATATTTTCTAATATCTGTTATTTCTATTTCTAACTCATCTATTTGCTCTACTATTCTTTCTTCTTCATCTGTTTCTACTATTACTAGACTTTTTTCTCCTAGTAATTTTCTTTCTAATAATTTTTTTACTGATTTATATGCTAAGTCTGTTTTATATGGTGGGTCTATATATACTATATCTAGTTTTTCATTTATTTGCTCTAACATTTTTTCATATGACATTTCATATAGTTTAACTTCTAAATGTGTTTTTTCTATATTCTTTTTTATAACACTTATTGCTTCTCTAGATTTTTCACATAAAATTACTTTTTTTGCTCCTCTACTTGCTGCTTCTAGCCCTACTGCTCCACTTCCTGAAAACATATCTAAGAAGCTACTTCCAACTATTTTTTCTTGTATTATATTAAATAGTGCTTCTCTTACTCTATCTAATGTTGGTCGTGTTATTTTTCCTTCTAATGTATATAGTTTTGTTCCTCTTGCTTTTCCACTTATTATCCTCATTTATTTACCCAACCTTTTTTTGATGATATTATTTTATTCTTTTTTTTACAAATGGTCAACCCTATTAATAGAAATGTAACATATATTTAACACTTCTGTAATAATCCAAACTTTTTCCATGATTTTATCCCATTTTTAGAAAAAATAACCTTAAGTATTCCAAAATATACTTAAGGTTTTACAATTTTCCATTATATTCCTTTATATCCTAACTCTTGTTTCTTTAAGTCTTGCAATTCTTCTTTACTAAGACATGTAACTTTTATTATATCTTCATCTGGCACTTTATATTTTGCCATTTCTTTGGCTACTTGTAATATTCCCTGTCTTTTTCCAATCTCAATTTCTTGCTTTCTTCCAATCTCAATTCCCTCTGCTCTTGCTTTTTCTGCATTTTCTCTTATTACTTTTCTTAAAAATCTTTCAAAGTTTGTCATAACATTTTCCCCTATAATTTTTTCTAATTTATTTTTCTATATTTTCTACTTTAATTTTACTATTTTTTCTCTTTCGTTTTTAAACAGTTAAAGGAGTTTTTCATCTCCTTTAGCTAACTTTTATCTTTATTTTTCATATTATTTTTATTAATTCTAAAAATCTACTACTACATTTTTTTCTCTTGTTTATCTTTTCATGCCATTTGTAGTTTTAATTCTTGTAATTCTTTTTTACTAAGATGTGTATATTTTATTATATCTTCGTCAGACACTTTACTTTTTACCATTTCTTTAGCTACTTGTAATATTCCCTGACTTCTTCCTTCTGCTCTTCCTTTTTCTGCATTTTCTCTTATTACTTTTCTTAAAAATTCTTCTAAGTTTGACATAACATTTCCTCCTTCTTCTATAATTTCTAATAATCTTTTTTTTATTTCTTCCCTTTCTTCAGGTGTAAATCCGCTAAATATTTCCATATTTTCTACAACTAATTTTATAGTTGCTTTTTCTCTTTCGTTTATTTCTCCATGTTCTTCCATTTTCTTTGCTATATATCCTGCTTCCTCCATTGTCCTTATTTTTTCACATGCCATGACTAGACCCATTCCTGTTCTTTTTTCTAGTAATTCATCTACTGTATAGTCATTTATATCTACTACATCATATTTTGGATAACTTTGGTTCGGAAATCTAAAACGATTTTTTCCTGTATGTTTTATTGTTCTTGGTACATTCCATTTTCTTTTTGATGTATTTAATACACATGGATATATTAATGGTACTACTTTTCTTTTATTTTTGCTATAATTTCCTTCTATTCCTTTTACCACTGCCATACAATATTCTCCTATTCTTTCTAGCATTTCATAATCTAATTTACTTTGATGTTCTAATAATAGATATGTTTCTTCTCCTATTATTTTATATAATAAATCTATATATTTTGTTTCAAGTCCTATACTTGTCCTATATTCTCTATTAAATTGTTCAACATCTTCTTTTCCTATTGGATATTTTAAAAATTCTCTTATAAAATCTTTAAATTCTTCTTTATTATTTAATAATTCTTTTACTACAATATCATGTACTTTTTTCCTTTCCATATCTTCCTCCTTATTGTATTATATTTAACCAAGCAAGTCAAGTTGTTTTATCGGTAAAAGAACCAACTTTCACAATTTTTTCTTCTGTTTTCTCTTTTTTATTACTATTTTCTTATTTTTATATATTTTTCTATTTTCTTTTTCTATTTTTTTACTTTTTTTCTATTTTTTACTTTCTATTTTCTCTATCTTGGAATTTTAACGATTAACTTATTAAATAAAACTAATAAAACTAAAAACAAAAACAATTAAATATAACAATTAAATATAATTAATAAAAATAACCAAAATATCAAATAATTATAAATAACATTACTAAAATAACAACAAATATATAAATATATATAAATATAAAACAACAAGCAAACAACAATAAACTGAAATATATTAAAATATAAAATATAAAAATATTAATATTAAAAATATAAAAAATAATAATAAAAACAACCTATTAATTAAACTTAAATTAAATAAAAAACGATTAAAATTAAAGAATTAATAAAAATTTTATATGATTAAATTTTAGATATAAATTATATTACCACACACAAAACATTTTTGCAACTTTTTATGTGAATTTATTAAAAAATATTTTTGAGACAAAAATTGCCCATCCCTGAAATTCTCATAATTGTAATATGGTTAAATTTACCTGATTATTATTTTTTGTCTGTTGATTAATTTATTTGATTATTGTATAATATTTTTGTACCCGCCCTTTAAAAGGAGGTGAAATCTTTGGGTAACGCAATCAGACTTCTTGTATTAATTCTGATATATCTTATCCTTAAGATGTTTGACGATTAGTACATGTAAAAAGACTAGAATTGCAGTTCTAGTCTTTTTTTGTACCATATCTTTAAGTACACAATCAAACTTATTACAGAAATATATAGCTATGAATTTTGACTTTTTAGT
>CALXZC010000074.1 GCA_944393135.1 uncultured Clostridia bacterium
ATATTGATGACGGATACACTATTGAAAGAGGTGTATTAGTGAATAATATAGGATCTTTAGTTACTAATAAAGATATTTTAAAAGATAAAGAATTTATAACAGATAAAGAATTAGAAAGCTTACATTATGAAGAAGTACAAGATTTATATGTAAAGCATAATTCTATTGAATCTGATATGGAACTTGAATAGGAGGATATATTTTGGGTATTGAAGATGCAAGAAAAAAATTTGTGGTAGATAAAACACCTGAATTCACAAAAAAAGTAGAAGAACAAAAAGTAGAAAACACTAATAATATTATAAATATTGAATTAAGTAAATTGGTTGCTTTTAGAAAAAGGCAACCTTTTTCTATGTATGATGAAATAAAAAAGCAAGAAGTTTTAGAAAGTATTAGAGAAAACGGAGTTTTAGTACCTATTATTATTAGAAAAATTGAAAATGGAAAATATGAAATTATTTCAGGACATAACAGAGTAGAATGTTCAAAAGAACTTAACTTATCCACTATTCCTGCTCAAATTGTGGATTGTGATGACGATAAAGCAACTTTAATTATGATAGATACTAACCTTTGTAATAGAGATAAAATTAATCCTATTGAAAAAGGTTATGCTTATAAAATGAAAATGGAAATATTAAAAAATAACCCTAACATAAGTAATATCAATGATTTTGAAGATAATTCCCCAATGGGAACTGAAGATAGTAAAACTCAAATTTATAGATATATAAGGCTTACAGAACTTATTAAGTCATTACAAGAAAAAATAATAAATGAAGATTTATCTACGAGAGCAGGAGTTGAACTTTCTTATTTATCTAAAGAAGAACAAGAAATAGTAAATCAAGTAATAGAAGATGAACAAATAAAATTATCACTTGTGCAATCTCAGAAAATAAGAGCAAATAAAAATAACATTACTTATACAGAGGTATTAAAACTATTAAAAAATGGCAAAAACAAAGTAGATAAATTTACAGGAAAGCTGAATAAACAAGTATTTAAAGAATACAAAGACAAATTTAATTCAGATAAAGAATTTAGTATTTTAGTTAAGAAATTATTAGATGACTACTTTAAGAGCGACAGCGATATATAGCAAGATTCCCCTTTGTACTGACAAAGGGAGCAAAAAGTACCTTTTTTTGATCAAGTGGTTACACCACATAAGTTTTATTAACACAAGGAAGGAGATATATTGAGAAAAACAGACAGAATAGAAATAAGGGTAACTCCTGAAGAAAAGATGCTTATAACAACAAAAAGCAAACAAGCTAATAAAAGTATTTCTGAATATATAATCAAAAGTTCTATTGGTAAAGAAATTATAGTTATAAATGAATTACCTGAAATGATAACAGAACTTAGACGAATAGGAAATAATATTAATCAATTAACAAGATTAGCTAATAGCAGAATAATTACTTGTGTTGATTTAGAAGATACAAAAAAGGAGTTACAAAAGTTATGGCAATCATTAAATTTATTAACAACAAAGTCAGTTTAAAAAAGACTTTAAATTATATATGTAAAGAAGAAAAAACAGATAAAAAACTAATTTCAGGTAAAGATTGCATACCAGAGATAGCTTATGAAGAAATGATGACAGTTAAGAAATTGTATAACAAGCTAACAGGTAGAGAAAAAATACACTTTGTGCAATCCTTCTCTCCTACTGATAAATTAACTTATGAACAAGCTCACGAAATAGGTATAAGGATGGCAGAATACTTTAAAGAATTTCAAGTTGTAATTGCTACACATATAGATAGAGAACACATACATAATCACATTGTTTTAAATACTGTGAATTATAAGACAGGTTTGAAGTTCCACCAAAGTAAACAAGATCTACAAAAAATAAAAGAATTTTCAAATCAAATTTGTAAAGAATATGGACTTACTGTTACAGAAAATAAATCAAAAGTGTCGGATATTAGAATAAATGAATATCAAGCAAGATTAAAAGGTATTAGTTGGAAACAGCTACTTATAAACGATATAGATTCTGTAATGGAAAAAACAAATAACAAGTATGAATTCTTTAGAGAAATGAACAAATTAGGCTACAAAGTAAATTGGAGTAAAGAAAAATTAAGCATTATATACACTACTCCAAAAGGTTATAAATGTAGTGATAGAAAACTCCATAATGAAAAATATTTACGAGAAAATATGGAGAAATATTTTAAAGAAAAATCTAAGAAATTCATTAAAAGTGTATGTAAAGAAAAAGTTAGATATAAAAGTATTCACTCTAGCCTTGCAGATATTATTGAACAATTAAGCAGAAACAAACAAGCTGAAGATACACATACCTTAACTGGTTTAAATAAAAGTGCTAAAAAGGAATTAGTCATAGAGATGCATTATAGTACAGAAGAATTAGACGAAATGGAATTCTAGGAGGTGGTAATTATTGAAAAACAGAATATGTTAGTTCTCATAGTTGAAAATAGTAAAGATCCTGAATTAAAAAGAATTCCTAATAGACTAAATACTTTAAGAAGAATTGTGGGCAATGAAAATATTGAGGTTATAAAATATAAAGATGTTCTTATAGTTTATGACGAGGATGCCTTTAAAAAATTACTTCCAGTAAATAGAACTATTGACGGATTGAATATAAGAGGAAATTTTGTAATAACAGGTAATGACGAGAAACATCAAGACTTTAAAGATTTAACTGAAGAACAAATAAAAGCATATACTGTTGAATTTCAAATAGAAAATGATTTAGAACAAGGAGATGAATTAGAAAATGAATAAAAGAAAATTTGGTATAGTAGCAGTTTTATCAATACTTAATATCCCCCTAAGTATTTATTTAAGTGCTATAATCCACACCAAACTTGCTAAAATAGAATTTTCTCAAATAGTAGTTGATAAACAATTATTACTACTATTTTTTCTTGTTTATTTGCTTTTTGAAATTGTATTTATTATGCTTTTTGGTTTTGGAAATAAGAATGTTTTTCAAAGTGAAACGGTAAGTGTTACAGATAAATTAAAAACACCTGAAATAATGGGACAAGGACAACACGGTACAGCTAGGTGGCTTTCAAAAAAAGAGTTTAAAAAAGCTTTTAAATGTAACACTTTAAGTGATACAAATACTACATTTAATTCAGGTGGAATTGTTATAGGCTATGAAAAACAAAAAAACAAAGAGAATATTTATTATATTGATGATAATATTCATAGTTTGGTAGTTGGAGCTACAAGGAGTGGTAAAACAAGGAGTATTGTATTACAAACAGTTGGAAATCTTGGCTTAGCAGGAGAAAGTATGATTATTTCAGATCCGAAAGCTGAAATATATCATTATACTTCAAAGTTTTTAGAAAACTTGGGATATGAAATTATAACTTTAGATTTTAAGAATCCTACTAAAAGTACGAGATATAATTTTTTACAACCTGTTATAGATGCAGTAAATAAAAATGACTTTAGAAAAGCTGAAGAATATGCTTGGGATATAACTCAAAGTTTAGTTGGAAATGAAGAAACTAAAATGGAAAAGATATGGAGAGATGGCGAAATGTCAGTAATAGCAGGAGCTATTATGAGTGTAGTATTTGATAATAAAGAACATCCTGAATATCAGAATTTGACTAATGTATATTCTTTTATATCAGAAATGTGTAAAACAGTAGGACAACAAATGCCTATAAATAAATACATTGAAAGTTTACCACCTGAACATCCTGCAAGTACAATTTTTAATATTGCAAGAATTGCACCTGAAAAAACAAGAGGATCTTTTTTTACTTCAGCACTAACTACACTTAGATTATTTACAAGTAAAAGTATTTATGGAATGACTTGTAAAAGTGATTTTAGTTTAAAGCAATCAGGAGAAAGAAAAACTGTTACTTATATTATACTTCCTGATGAAAAAACAACTTATTATCCTCTTGCCTCACTTTTTGTTTATCAAAACTATGTTTCACTTGTAGAATCTGCTGACGAACGAGGTGGAGAGCTAAAGATAAGAGTTAATTATATTTTAGATGAGTTTGGAAATTTTACTACTATACCTGCTTTTGGAAATATGCTTACTGTTGCAGGTGGTAGAAGAATTAGATTTAATTTATTTTTGCAATCTTTTTCACAACTTGACAACAAATATGGTCGTGAAATTGCTGAAAATATAAGAGATAACTGTCAGACTTGGATATATTTGAAAACTGCCTCAAATGAAACGGCAAGTATAATCTCAAAAAAATTAGGAACTTATACTACTTCTAGTTATAGTAGATCAAGTAGTTATAGCAAATATCAAAATGGCAGTAATTCTGAATCTGTTAATTTAATTAGCAGAAATTTACTTACAGAAGATGAAATACTTAGAATTGAAAGACCTTATGTTTTAATAATTCAAGCAGGTCTATTCCCTATAATAACTAAACTACCTGATATTTCTAAATGGAAATTTAACAAATTGTTTGGTATGGGAAATCAAGAGCATAACAGAAAATTAAGATTAGAAAGAGAAAATCAAAGACCTATTAAAGAAATTGAAGATATAAAACTATGGGGAATATGGAATGTTTATAGATAAGGAGAATTTATGTATGAGGAAAATAAAAGAAAAAACAAAAAAGTATTTAGGAAGAATAGGAAAAGCAGGACTTGTTATAACAAGTCTTTTTTGTGCAACAAGCACTTGTTTTGGAGCTGTGCAAGACAGCAAAATAGCAACAGGTACACAAAATTTAATTACTGATTTAACAAATTGGCTTTTAATACTTGCTCCTGTACTTACAGTATTATTAGTAGGATATTATTTGCTAAGAAAATCATCAAGTGATGAAATGGATGGCAAAAGGTGGGATTCAAGGATAAAAATAGCAATTATTTGTTGTGTAGGTGTAATAGTTGCTAGTGGACTTATAAACTTAATTGTTGGATATTATAAATAAGGAGGTACATTTTGGAATCAATTTTAACTGGCTTAATTACCAGTATTATTGGTGGTGCTGATAATGTAATAAATTCTGCATTTAATGGACTAATTGATATGTGTTTAAATTCTGAAAATTATATTGCCTCAAACTTTGGTAGTACAGTAGTTGATTTTTCTGAATTAAAAGCACTTATATTAAGTTTAGCAATATCCTTAATAGTATTAAAGTTTTTAAAAAAAGGTTTTGATATGTATATTTTATGGACAGATGGAGAGGCTGATACTCCTCCCCTTACCTACATTGTCTATTTTGTTAGAGCAATAGTGGTAGCAATTAGTTTCTCAGTTTTATATGATTGGATAGTTCAAATTGCTCAATCTTTTGGAGAATCCATATTAACAGCTATGAACTTAGCAAATAATATATCACTTACTACTATTATTGCTAATATTGCAACAGCAGGTTTGTTTACAGCAATAATAGCTTTAATTGCTTTAATACTATTATTTGTTTTATATATACAATTTTTAATGAGAGCATTAGAAATGTTTGTATTAAAATTAGGATTTCCTCTTGCCTGTGTTGGTTTGGTAAATCCTGACGGAGGAGTTTTTAAATCTTATTCAGAGAAACTTATAAAAAGTATTTTAACAGTTTTAGTACAAATTATATTATGCAAAATCGCAATAATACTGATAATGAATGTGAAAATGTTATTTGGAATCGCTGCGATTATAATGGCGATAAAAACTCCTAAGTTCCTACAAGAATTTATGCTTGGTGGTGGAACAGGAGGAATAAGTAGTGTAATTGTTACTACAAGTAAAACTATGGAGCTTTCTTCTCAAATTAAGAGAAAGCTAAGTACATTAAAGAAAGGGTAAACTATGGAAATATTAGATGAAATAATAGATTTATTAAGAGTTGCTATAATTCCACTTGGAGTTGTTTTTAGAGTAATATTTTGCTTTACTAAAATGATTTATGATGAAGATGCACAAGGATCATATAAGAAGAAAATTAAAAATACCATAGTTTTTGGAATTATAGCAGAGCTAATATTTGTAATTTTAGACTTAATTAAAAATTATTATGGAGGTTAAGAATGGAAAATGATGACTACAAGTTATATATTCCTTCTAATGTGAAAACAAGAATGGAATTTTTTAAAGGATATGGACTTAAAGAACTTATACCTACGATAATTGTTTTTGCTTGTTTACTTCCTATTAGTTTAATTATTTATAAATTAAAGGGTAGTTTTTTATTACCTGTATTAATAGAATTTATAGGAGTTGCAGGAACAATTATAGCAACTGCTAAAGATGAAAATAATTTATGTGTTACTAGGCAAATTAAATTTTTAATTGATTTTGCTAATACGCAAAAACAATACAGATATAAATATTTTAATAAATGGAGGTAATATATTGGGAAAATTATTAAATATGATATTTGGTAAAAAAACAAAAGAAAAAACTTGTAATGAAGAAATTGGAATATTAGATATTAGAAATAATTATATTTATACAAGAGATGGCAATGTAATTGCAGGAATTAAAATATATTCAATAAATACACAATTACTAACAGATAGAGAAAAAAATAACTTGATAAATGAATTATCTGCTGAACTTTCTTCTGAACAAGGAGAAATGAAATATTTTAATATTGCTAGAGCTGTTGATATATCTCCTTTACAGGAATATTTAACAGAAATTATAAATACAACTGATAATACAATTCAAAAAAAGTTACTAAAAACACACTTAAACGAAGTACAAAGATTATCTTTAAATGGAGAAATTGTTGAAAGACAATCTTTTTTAATGATAAATGCAAAATATGATGACAATTCAGAGAAAGATTTATTAAAAAGGTGCTTAGATTTAAGTAATAAATTTGAAAGATGTGGCATAAAGGCTGAAATCCTTGATGAGCCTTCTTTAATTCAATTATGTAATAGCTTTTTAAATATGAATTATGCTCATAGAGAAGAT
>CALXZC010000075.1 GCA_944393135.1 uncultured Clostridia bacterium
CGCACCAAAAATGAAGCTCTATAGATGTTGATATATCAGCACTTATAGAGCTTTGATGATTATAAAATAATGCAATAGCAATGCAGTAGAAGTTTAAACATTGATAAGAAAATAAAAAGGTTTAAAGTTGATTGTAGTGTGAGTTTTTAGAAAATGTATTGACAAGAAAATTTGTTGTGATAAAATGTATATACTTTAAGATATAGTGAAAATTTGAAATCAACATAAAACCGTGTTATAATAATTGTAAATATCGCATATAATATAGTAGGAGATGATAAAGATGGCAACAAAAAGTTTTTTAAAAAATATAGTTATCAAAAATAGTAAACAGGCTGAAAAATTCATAGTAGCATTAGAAAATGCAGAAAAAAAGAAAGCTAAAGAGATAACTATAAATCAAAGGGTAGAAGAAATTAAAGACCCAAAACAAATAAGGGAGTTATTTACCAAATAATAAATGGCATATCAAATAATAAATTTAAAAGATATTTACAATGAATTAGGTGAAAATGATACTAAAGAATTATTAAAGAATTTTAAATGTCCATTAAATAAAGATGTAGAAGATTTTCTAAAAAATAAAGCAATAGAGTTTTCAAAACGAGATTATTCGAGAACATATATTGTAGTATCTTCATACAAGCAAGAAAATGTAATTGTGGGGTATTTTGCAATAGCAAATAAATCAACAATAATTAAAAAGTCTATCTTAAGTAAAACTAAGAGAAAACGATTTTTAGCATTGATGTTTTCGTTCGAAAAAACGATAGCTTTTGAGCTATCGGATTTTAATGATTACGTTCTTTTCAGAACGGACACTAATGTTTTATTAAATTAACAATAAATTATTCTATAGCAGAAAGTCAAGTAAAATTCAGAATTTTATTCATTTTTTAATGGTCTTAATCTGTACAAACTTTCAAGTTGTAAATTAATCTGTTCCCAATCATTTTATGAAATAGTGACTAATTTTACTTTTTTTTCTATATTGATTTATAATTGTTATTTTTTGCTATAGGAAAAATCAACAATTTGTTTCAAAATGGCTTAAAAGAAAAAAATTATTTAAAATTACTTGAGAAAATATGTTTTATACGGTATAAATAATAAAATGAATGAAGTAAGAAATCGAAACTAACATTTGTCTATAATTTAAAATTAAATAAAACACAAGAAGAAATAATGTGGCACAGTAGTAAGACATATAATATGTTAAATTATGAAGTATTAGAATATAATTATATGTCTATTTAACATACAAAAAATTAAAACTTTAGAGAGTGAAGAGTTATATTCATGTATAATTCCTTAACAACTGCTGTATATTCTTTGAAACATTATCTTTTATATTGTATAATAATTATGTAATTTAATAAAAAAAGAGGAGATAATGTAATGAATGGAATGGAAGTTTCAAACATTTAGAGAATTTAAAGGATTATGTAAAAGAAGTATATATAAAATAAAAATGGTAGAATTAGAAAACTATAAAGAACTAATCTTACATATATAGAGCCACACAAAGTTATTATTAAAAATAAAATATTACGAAATGGAGATGATATTATTGAAAGATACAGATAAAACTAATAAATCATTTGAGGATATAAAACATATTGATGAAAATGGAATTGAATATTGGTATGCAAGAGAATTACAAGCAGTTTTAGATTATAAGGAATGGAGAAAGTTTGAAAATGTCATAAAAAAAGCTATAAATGCATGCGAAAATAGCGGTATTAGTATGTTTGAACATTTTGTCGGCGCCGACAAAACGATAAAAATGCCTAAAGGAGCAACAAAAAATATAAAAGAATATAAATTAACTCGTTATGCTTGTTATTTAATAGCACAAAATGGAGATAGTAGAAAAAAAGTAATTGCTCTTGCTCAAACATATTTTGCAGTTCAAACTAGAAAGCAAGAAATCACAGAGAAAGAATATAGTATGCTAACAGAAGATGAAAAAAGATTTTATCAAAGAAATCTTACAAAGAAAGGGAATTATTCTCTTAATCAAACAGCCAAAAAAGCAGGAGTTAAAAATTTTGATAAATTTCATAATGCAGGATATAAAGGCTTATATAATGGAGAGACTGCTGATGATATTGCAAAAAGAAAAGGATTACGATATAGAGAAGATATTTTAGACAATATGGGAAGTGATGAACTTATAGCAAATTTATTTAGAATTTCTCAAACAGAACAAAAATTAAAAAAAGATAATATACAAACTGAAAAAGAAGCTAATAAAACTCATTATAATATAGGCAAAAATATAAGAGAAGTAATTGCAAAAAATGGTGGTACTATGCCAGAAGAATTACCAACACCTAAAAAGAGCTTAAAACAATTAGAAAAAGAAAATAAGAAAACGCTAAAGAGAAAATAAAATTTAATTATAACTTCTTAACAACTGCTATATATTCCTTGAAATATTATCTTTCATATTGTATAATAATTATGTAATTTAATAAAAAAGAGGAGATAATGTAATGAATGGAATGGAAGTTTCAAAACATTTAGAGAATTTAAAGGATTATGCAAAAGAAGTAATATATAAAATAAGATATAGCAGAAAATTTAAGAAACTCAACATAGACAAAAGTTTTTCTGATATGTTAACAAGTAGAAATGAAGGAAAAGCTGAAAAAGAAATTTTTCATATTATGAGTAAAAGTAAAAATAAAGAAGATTTTGCAAATAATATAAGAGAATATTTGAAATCAAAGCAGAGTAATATGTATGCAAATGTATTATTAATAGGAAATCTTATTGGAAAATATTCATTTAATAATTCTGGCTATTATGAAATTAAAGGATTAAACATAGATGCATTTTCAAAAGAAAATCAAGAAATATTACAAGAACTAAAAAAGCATTTTGTCGAATATGTTATAAATGACAATAGACGTAAAAATAGCTTTTTAAAAAGTATAAAAGTTGGAATATTAAGTGGAAAAGACTTAACAAAAGATATAAATGAAAAAGAACTACTTGAAGATTTTGAAAAGTTCTTAAAAGGAGAACAAATAGATGGTGATGATTATACTAATTTTAAATCAGAAACAATAGAAGAATATTTAATAAACACGATAGGAAGATATTCAGAAGAAGATATAAGAAATAATTTTGATTTTATTTTATATGACATAAATAAATCCGATACAGATAATCTAGATGAGAGGAGAAAAAAATATTTACAACATAATAACTTATCAAATAGCCAAATAATAAAAATAGATGATGTAGCGCTTCTAAAACAAAGGTTACAAGGAATAAAAAGAGAAGAAGCTAAAAAACTATTAACAAGATTAGGAAATATAGAAAATAAATTAGATGAAAATATCTCAGAATTAGAAGATATTTATAGAGATTATGAAGTGTTATATAGACAAGAATTAATTGATAATTTATATGTACCAAAAGAAGAAGTTACAGTAATTGAAGATTATAAAGACATAAAACCTCAATTAATACATAAATTTTTAAGAGAAACAGAAAAATTTAGAGATTTAGAGATAGAAAAAATTAAAAAGAAAATTATTTCTGAAAGAAATAATGGAGATACTAGCCAAGAACTAACAGAAGAAGAACAAGAAAGAATGGGAAAACTGATGAACCAAGTAGATGTGAACCTTGACCAATATAAAGTAAATTATACAACAGATGGAAAAGAAACATCTTATAGTGATGCTAATGGATTTAACAAATATTATTCAGATACAACCAATCAAATATCTGCATCTGTATTCAATGGAACAGATCTTATTGATAATTTATCTCTTGGAATTGTAGGAATAGGATTTAACAAAGAAACAGTAAATCCAGAAGCAATAGCAATATCTTCAAATAAATATCAAACATCTAATAGAGGACTTTATAATATGGAATATAATGACCAATATGTATTTGGAGAATTTAGTGCACCTATTTCAGAGCTATTAAAACCAAATAGAAATTCAGAAATAGTTATGCATAGAAGAGGAATGGATTATGATACAAAAGCAAGTTATATATTTGCAAAAATAGATAGTTCTAATGAAAAACAAACCAAGGAAATAATGGAAGAAATAGAACAAGTCAGAAAAAAAGAAGGATTAAAAATTGTAATATATGATGTATATAAAATTAATCAATCTTTAGAAAGAAGTAAACAAGAAGAACAAATAAGGTAGATGTCAAATAGGCTTAGAAACTAGAAAAATATAATGGAGTGACTTATGAAATATTTGTATAAAAAAGCTAGAGCAAAAATAAACTTAAATTTAATTGTTTTAGAAAAAAGAAAAGATGGCTATCATAACATAAAATCAGTATTCCAAAAAATAAATTTATATGATGAGATTTATGTAAGAAAACTAGAGAAAAATGAATTTAAAATGATAATAAATGTAAAAGAAATAGATAATAACGAAAATATCATATATAAAGCATATCTAAAACTAAAAGAAAAATATAAAAATATTACAGGAGTAGAAGTAAAAGTAAACAAAAAAATTCCTATGCAAGCCCGGAATGGGAGGAGGAAGCAGTGATTGTGCAGCATTTATAATATTAATGAATAAATTATTTAATTTAAAATTAACAGAAGGAGAAATGGAAGAAATAGGAAGAAAATTAGGTGCTGATGTTGTTCCTTGTTTTTACGATATACCAGTAATAGCAGAAGGAATAGGAGACAGAATAACAAAAATAAAAAGTGATTTTAAATATTATGTATTAATAGTAAAACCAGATATATCATTTAGCACAAAAGAAATGTATAGAAAAATCGATATAGAAAAAATAGAACAAAAAGACACAACAAAGGAAATAGTGAAAGCACTAAAAGAAAAAGATATAGAAACTTTATCAGAAAACTTATATAATTCATTTGAAGCGGTGGCAGAGCAAAAAGAAAAAATTCGAGATATTAAAGAAGATTTAGTAAGAAATGGTGCAATATCTTCTCTTATGACAGGTTCAGGCTCAGCAGTTTATGGAATATTTAAAAACAAAAAAGAAGCAAAAAAAGCATACGAAAAATTAAAAAAAATATATACAGTTTACATATCTATTTCTTATAATAAATAAAATTAAAAATGTTGTAGAATTTAGTAATAAAATAGCCCTTTTTGGGGCTATTTTTTACTTGTAATAGGCTTAAATACAGGTGGTTTGGAACAATAAAAAGATTTATAAAAAAATTGTTGGAAAATGTTGACAAAGGAAGAATTTTTTTATATTATTATTGCATAAAGAGTTTGAGTAAAATTAGAAACAAAAGAAGGAGGAAAAAATGAAAAGGATGAGTGGGCTTGAAGCTGTAAAAGGTGAAGTGTATTTTGACAAAAATAGTAAAGTTTTATCATCTATAGATAAAAATATTTGTAAACATAGACTATTTAGCTATGTGCATTTTTTATGCATATAAGTAAGTAGTCTTTTTTTGCTGAAAAAATTGTAAAAAGAAAAATAAAAAAACAGGAGAAAATAAAATGAAGGGGTCTTTAAAAAAGTCAAAAGAAATTAAGTGAGCCATATAGTAATTGTAAAAAAGCAATAGTGATAAGTATATTAAATTTTAATTATTATAAAAGAAATGGATATCATATGGTGGCGAGAATGAGATTTGAAGAAGAGAAACCAAGTGAAGTAGTAGATATGGGATATAAGGAAGAGGAGCAAGATAAATATGCAACAAAATACTTGGAACTACATATAATAGAGCTACCAAAATTTAAAAAGAAAAAACCAGAGGTACATACAAAGCTAGAACAGTGGTTATGGTTATTTGTAGGGAGTGAAGAAGAGGTGCAAAAGGCGAGTAAGTTAAATAAAGAAATAGAAAAAATAAACAAAAAATTAGCATCAATGAGTTTAAGCAATGAAGAAAGAAATAATTATGAATTTAGACTAAAAGCAATAAGAGATGAAGCAGATGCAAAAGACTATATAGCTAAAAAAGCTAGAGAAGAAGGAGAAAGACTAGGAGAAGAACGAGGAAAAAAACTGGGAGAAAAGTTAGGAGAAGAGCGAGGAGAAGAGAGAAAGCAAGAAGAAATTATAAAGAGTATGCTAAGAAAAAAATATAGTGTAAAAGAAGTCAAAGAAATTATAGGAATACCAGAAGCAGAAATTAGAAGAATAATAGAAGAAAGCAAATAAATATTAAAGTAAAAATTATAAAAAAGGTAAGAAAAGGCTCCTAATCTTAAATTTTTTATAGAACAGGAATTTTATTGTAACAAAACATTTAAAATCAAAAAAATTAAAAAATAATATAAAAAAATGAAAAATAGAGAGCATAAGTTCTCTATTTTTAAATTAAGAAATAATAAAGAGAAAATTAAGAAAATATAAATGGCTTTGTAAAATAAAGATTGCTATAATGTCCATGAGGGATGAACATGGAAGAAATAGTAGTAAGTAGAAGAAAAATTGAAAAAGAAAAAAGCACATTAAAGAAAATATCAAAAATATTCTGGATATTTATAATAGGAAGTGTAATAGGGTATATTATAGAAATGATAGTAGGACTTGTGCAAAACGGACATTTTGTGTCAAAACAAGGATTATTATTTGGACCATTCTCACAAGTGTATGGAGTGGGGTTAGTAATATATTATTTAGTTATACCTTGTAATAAAAAATGGATACGAATATTCATATTTAGTATGTTTCTAGGAGGAATAACAGAATATATATTCTCATATTTCCAAGAATTAATTTTTGGAACAATATCATGGGATTATAGTAATTTATTATTTAATATAAATGGAAGAACAAGTTTG
>CALXZC010000076.1 GCA_944393135.1 uncultured Clostridia bacterium
TTTAATTCTTTTTCTATTTCTTCATTTAATATTTTATTTTTTGGAATATAGGATTTTGCATCTATTATTTTTAAGTAATTCATTTTTCACCTCTTTCTTTATATTTATATACTATTTTCTATTTTTTTTCTATTAGTCTAACTGGTCAATTTTTCCTTTAACTAAAAAAGATAACAAATTTAAAATCTTTGTTATCTTTTTATTTTAATATTAAAGTTGTTCTCCATTATTTACTTGTTCTGGATTTTGTTCTTGCATTCCTTCTTGTACTTGTGGCTCTGGTTCTACTACTTCTCCATTTTGATTGTTTTCATTTACTTGTTCTTCATTGTTTACTTGATTATTTTCTCCGCTTACACTGTTAGCATTATCAGTTGTATTATTTATTTCGTTATTATTTGTTTCATTGTTATTTGTCACGTTTTCATTGTTTGTATTATTATTTGTATTGTTATTCGTATTTGTATTTATATTAATTGTCGAGTTTACTGTTCCACCTTCACTTCTTTTTCTTACTCCTATTCCGTCTAAATATTCCTCTGCATCTATTGTTTGATTATTTGCTATTATGTAATAATGTGTCTCTCCTCCACTTATTGTCATATAAATATCATCCGCTACTGGTCCTGCAAATAATTGTTGTCCTACTGAATTTAATAATACATATTTTTCATTTTTACATGCGACAAGTACTTCATAATCTGGTATTACGAGTAAGTTTAATGCATCTCTGTTGCTTCTTGCTATATATCCAAAACTATCATAAGTAAAGTCTACTACTTGATTTCCACTTAAATCATATAATGCCCATAATTCATCTTTTCTTACTGGAATTAAATTATCTACTAATATATATTTACTTTTCAAGTTATTTTGTGCAAAAGGTGTTATATCCATTCCAACTTCATCATTTTCTACATAAATTCTTATGTTTCCTCTTGTATCTATTACTCCGTATTTTTTATCATTTGAAACAACGTATAGACCTGCATTACTATCCATTAACTCTATACTATCATACATTATTTGTACTTTTATTTCTCCTTTTGTTCCCATTATTCCTACTTTTCTATCTGCTCCCACTTTAAAGTCACCAATTTCTGGAAGATATGTTATACTATCATATTTTGCCTCTAATATTACATTTCCATTTACATCAATAACTCCATATACATTATTATTTTGTCCTGTTTTCACAACTAACATATTTTGTAACATTGCTTTTTGGTTAGCAAACACATCACTTATTTCTGTATATCCATAATCTAAAACTTTTACTGAATATGTTTGATATAAATATGGTAATGTATAAATATTTATCCTATTAGTATTCTGGTCATATGTAAAACTTACATTAAATGCCTTTTCTATTGCTGCAGAACTTGCATATAATATCCCATCTTTTGATATTACTGGCTCTTCTGCATTAATAACTTCATAATTATTATTACTTGTAGTTAAATCTAGTTTATAAATTGTATTTGAATTTAAATAAAAGTTTGCAACTTCATTTTCACTTTGCACATAGCATTTACTTTTATCTTCTGACCTTTGTGAATATTCACCATTATAACTACTATAACCTAAATATCCTGCTATTTCCTTTATTGGAGCATACATTTTCCCATTTTCAAAAATTATTATTTGTTTTAAACTTTCATTACTTTGCCCATCTAATATTAGTCTCATTGTTGTGCTTTCTATATAAAGCAAATATGATACTATTGCAATAATTATAATAATTACAAAAATTATTGCTCCTAAAATTATTCCTGTTGTTCTTTTTTTCTTTTTTTCCTCTTTATTTTGGAAACTTTCTTCTATCAAGTTCATTTGTATCCCCCCTGTTTAATTGGTATAACCATATTTTTTATAAAATTCGTCTCTAAAGTTTGCTAAATTATCATTCTCTATTTCTATTCTAACCTTTTCCATCAAATTAGTCAAGAACCTTAAGTTATGAATTGATAATAATCTTACTCCTAATATTTCTTTTGCCTTTACTAGATGTCTTATATATGCTCTTGTATAATTTTTACAAGTATAACAGTCACATTCTTCGTCTAATGGTCTCCAATCTCTTTCATATGTTGCATTTCTTACTACAACTTTCCCATGTGATGTTAATGCTGTTCCATTTCTTGCAATTCTTGTTGGTAATACACAATCGCACATATCTATTCCTGCTATTGCTGCTTCTATTAGATAATCTGGTGTTCCTACTCCCATTAAATATCTTGGTTTATTTTCTGGCATAAGTGGTGTTGTAAATCTTAAAATATCTAAAAATTCTTCTTTTGGCTCTCCAACGCTTATTCCTCCTATTGCATATCCTGGCAAATCTAATTCTATTAAATCCTTTGTGCTTTGTACTCTTAAATCTTTATAAAATCCTCCTTGTATTATCCCAAATAATGCTTGTTTATCTACTGTTTTATGTGCTTTTTTACATCTTGCTGCCCATCTTGTTGTTCTTTCCATTGATTTTTTTGTATATTCATATGTTGATGGATATGGGCAACATTCATCAAATGCCATCATTATATCTGACCCTAAATCTTCTTCTGTTTCCATTACACTTTCTGGTGTAAAAAATAATTTTTTTCCATCTAAATGTGATTTAAATTCTACACCTTCTTCTGAAATTGTTCTTAAATCTCCTAAACTAAATACTTGAAATCCTCCACTATCTGTAAGAATTGGTCTATCCCAATTCATAAATTTATGAAGTCCCCCTGCTTCTTTTACTAGTTTGCTTCCTGGTCTTAAATATAAATGATATGTATTTGATAATATTATTTGTGCTTTTACTTCTTCTTTTAATTCTTCTGGTGTCATTGATTTCACTGTAGCTTGCGTTCCCACTGGCATAAATACAGGTGTTTGTATATCTCCATGTGGAGTATGTACAACTCCTCTTCTTGCTCCTGTACTTTTATCTATATGTAATAATTCGAATGTTACTGCTGGCTCCATTTTTCCTCCTCATATGCACTTAAATTATAAACATTGCATCTCCAAAGCTAAAAAATCTATATTTTTCTTTTACCGCTTCTTCATATGCTTTCATTATATAATCTTTTCCTGCTAATGCAGATACTAACATTAATAGTGTTGATTGTGGCAAGTGAAAGTTTGTAATTAATCCATCTAAACACTTAAATTTATATCCTGGATATATAAATATCCCTGTATCTTCTTCTACTTCTTTTACCATTCCATTTTCATCTGCTATACTTTCTAGTACTCTACAAGATGTTGTTCCTACTGCTATTACTCTTTTTCCTTGTTTTTTTGCATTGTTTATTTTTTCGACATCTTCTTTTTTTATATAAAAATGCTCTGTATGCATTTTATGTTCTTCTACATTTTCCTCTTTAACAGGTCTAAATGTTCCTATTCCTACGTGTAATGTCACATTTGCAACTTCTATGCCTTTTTCATTTAACTTTTCAAATAATTCTTCTGTAAAATGTAGCCCTGCTGTTGGTGCTGCTGCTGACCCTTCATATTTTGCATAAATTGTTTGATATCTGTCTTTATCTTTTAGAGTCTCATGGATATATGGTGGAAGTGGCATAAGTCCTATTTGGTCTAGAATTTCATTAAATATTCCGTCATAAGAAAATTTAACTTTTCTTGTTCCTCCGTTCCATTGTCTCTAATACTTCTGCTTTTAATTGCCCCTCTCCAAATATTACCTTTGCACCTACGTGTAACTTATTTCCTGGTCTTACTATACATTCCCATATATCGCCTTCTATATTATTTAACAATAAAAATTCTACATTGGCTCCTGTTTCTTTTTTTCCATATAACCTTGCTGGTATTACTTTTGTGTTATTTCTGACTAGTACATCCCCTGGATTTAGATATTCTACTATATCTTTAAATTTTTTATGTTCGATTGTTTTTTTACTTCTATCTAATACCATTAATCTTGCTTCATCCCTTTTTGATATTGGTGTTTGCGCTATTAATTCTTTTGGTAAGTCATAATCAAAATCTGATACCTTCAAGTATATTACCCTCTTTCTTCTATTTTTGTTTTTATTCGATCTATTATTTGTTTTATTTCATCTAAGATATTTTCTGGCTCTTTAAATACATCTGTTCTTTCTGTTACATTTTCGAAATTACTATTTTTTGCTGGTTTTAATTTATATATTTCTTGTGGCAACCCTACATTTCCAACACTTGTTACAATTTCTTTATTCATATAATCCTTATACCATTCTTTTTGCCCAAATACTGTTTCATTTTTATATCCATAGCTTTCATATGCATGTAATTCTGGTATTTCATATCCATATTCTTTACTATTTCTTTCTAATGTGTGTAAGAATTCATGTAAAAATACTTCTTCTGGAAATTGGTTCACTCTTCTATCATATTTATAAATATAACTTTCTGAACTATTTGGAAGTCTTATATTTGAAAATCCTATTCCATAGTAATCCATTGAACCTAAACCTATCCAATCATTTACTTGTATATCATTTTCATGTTCTTCATCTCCGAAGTCTTACCACAACAAATATATGGTCATAATTGCTTTCTGATATTACATCTTTTATCTGTCCTTCTATATCTTCTGGTGCTACATAATAGCCGAATTCTTCATCATATGATAAACTTGATAATGGCATATCTAATTCATAAATATCACAGTTTGCTGTCATTTTTCCTTCTGATAATGTATAACATGAGTTTTTAAATCTTGAAATTGTATCTTTTATATCTTTGATGTCATTTTGCGTTACTTCTAAGTTTATTTGTTGATTATCTATATTTACATTCGTATTTTTAAATATAAAACATGCAAAATTCCAATTATTATTATTTTCTGATATACCTTCTTCTAAAGTAAGGTCTGAAAACCATGCCTTTCCTTTTGCCTCTCCTAGATTTCCTCCAAGTCTAAAACCTATATTTACTGTTTCTCTATCTTTACTGTTAAATATCAATTCTATTTTTTGCCAATTTGATGTTCCTTGTACTGACACTGATCTCTCTGTTGAACCTTCTATTGATATTTGTGCTCCTACTCCAGAATTTTCTTCCTTTGCTTCTACATTTTCAGTTTTTACCATGCATGTTACTCTATAGGGTTTATTTTTTTCTACTTTTATTTCTTCATAAAACATTGCATCATTATATTCATTAGAATTTATACAATAACTTGCTTTTTCATTATATTTTATTTCTTTATCTCTTATAAATTGTGATTTATAGAGATTTTGTTCACTTCTTATAAATTCATTAAAATTATTTCTTTGGTAATATTGGTAAGCATAATATACTAAAATACATAATATTATTACTGTTATTATATAGATAATTCTACCTATTAACGATTTTTTCTTATTTGACATACATGCTCTCCATTTCTTATTTATATTTACCAAAAGCTATGGATTGTTCCACAGCTTTTGGTTTATTTTTCTTCTTTTACATCCTCGTTATTTTTATCTATTAAATCCTTCATTGAAAGATTTATTCTACCTTGATCATCTATGTCTGTTACTTTTACAGTAACTTTATCTCCTATATGAATAACATCTTCTATATTTTTTATTCTTTTATCTGAAATTTTAGATATATGAAGTAATCCTTCTTTTCCTCCACATCCTAAATCCACAAATGCTCCGAAGTTCATAAGTCTTACTACTTCTCCGTAATAAATTCCTCCAACTTCGACTTCTCTTACAATATCTTCTACCATTTCTAATGCTGCCATTGCTTTGTCATTTTCTGTTGAATATATTAATACTTGTCCATCTTCTTCAATATCTATTTTTACACCTGTTTCGTCTATAATTTTGTTTATCATTTTTCCACCAGGTCCTATTACATCTTTTATTTTTTCTGGATTTATCATTGTGCTTACTATTCTTGGTGCATATTCTGATACTTCTTCTCTTGGTTTGTCAATTACTGGTAACATTACATTATCCAATATATAGTTTCTTGCTTTTTCTGTTTTTTCAAATGCTTCCTCTATAATTTCATATGTTAATCCATCACATTTAATATCTACTTGAATTGCTGTTATTCCTTTTTTAGTTCCTCCTACTTTAAAGTCCATATCTCCAAAGAAATCTTCTATTCCTTGTATATCCACAAGCATTACATAATCTTCATCATTATCAGGGTTTGTAACTAATCCTGTTGATATTCCCGCAACTGGTCTTTTTATTGGAACTCCTGCATCCATAAGTGATAATGTACTTCCACAAATACTTGCTTGTGATGTTGAGCCATTTGATGATAAGACTTCTGACACCACTCTTATTGCATATGGGAATTCTTCTTTTGATGGCAATACTGGCACTAATGCTTTTTCTGCCAATGCTCCATGTCCTATTTCTCTTCTTCCAGGTCCACGTGATGTTCTTGCTTCACCTACTGAATATGGTGGGAAATTATAGTGATGCATATATCTTTTACTTTCTTCTGTATCTATTCCATCTAATGTTTGTTCTTCACTAATCATTCCCAATGTTGCGACTGAAAGAACTTGAGTTTGTCCTCTTGTAAATAATGCACTTCCATGTGTTCTAGGTAAAAGTCCTACTTCACATGATAATGGTCTTATTTCATCTAAAGCTCTTCCATCTACTCTTTTATGCTCATTAAAAATCATTTCTCTTACACATTTTTTCTCAAACTTGTTTACTGCTTCTAGTATTTTTTGTTCATTTTCTGCAAGAACGTCTTCACCAAATTC
>CALXZC010000077.1 GCA_944393135.1 uncultured Clostridia bacterium
ATAAAAAATATGTAATGCTAGTCATAACTAACATTACAAATCTAATCATACCACCCAAATAAAGATATTCCATTATCTAGTTCATCTATTTTTTCTAAATCTTTTTTATCTAATTCAAAATCAAATAAATCTATATTTTGCCTAAGCCTTTCTATATTAGCTGACTTTGGTATTACTATTATTTTATTTGAAATTAAATATTTCAAAGCTACCTGAGCTGCCGTTTTTTTATATTTTTCTCCTATTTCTTGTAATATTTTATTTTTAAATATATTATTTTTTCCCGCTGCAAGTGGGCTCCATGCTTCCATAATAGTTCCATATTTTTCTAGTACTTTTTGTAATTCTTTTCTTCTATTAAATACATGTGCTTCTACTTGATTTACTGCTGGAATAACTCTACAACAATCTAATAAATTTAAATATTGTTCTTTATTATAATTAGAAACACCTATTGATTTTACTTTTCCTTCTGCCAAAGCTTCTTCTAAAGCTATATACATTTCATTTCCATCTTTATATGGCTCATGTATAAGAATTAAATCTATATAATTAAGCTTTAAATTTTCCAAAGAATTCTGAATAGCTCTTTTGGTATTTTTATACCCTCTATCTGGTCCATATACTTTTGTTGTGATAAAAAGTTCTTCTCTTTTTACTTTACATCTTTTAATTGCATTTCCTAAAATTTCTTCATTTCCATACATTCTAGCTGTGTCAATTAATCTATAACCTAAATCATCTATAGCTTTTACTATAATATCTTCATCATTTAGATTATAAATACCTAGACCTACTGTAGGTATTTTTATGCCATTATTTAGAATAATATTTTCCACTAATTAACTTTCCTTTCCAGAGTTCAAAGCATTTTTGGCTGATTTATTTAACATTTTCTTAGCAATAGCACATATTATTGGGTTTGTTGCAGATACTGCTTCTAAGTTTTTCTTCTTTCCTAATATTTTTAAGCATGTATCTGTATAATCAACTACCATATCTAATCCAGATATAAATGATGCCATATCTGAGTTTAAGAATACCATAGGATATGCCATCTCTTCTGGTGTTGCAAGCCTTCCTGCTAATCCTGCTTGTGCAACTAACCCTTCTTCACTACCTACCATATCTTGAAATTCCTGTTTCATACCTGTATCTGTTGATGCAGGAAGTACATTATTTATTCTAATTCCTTTTTTAGCAAATTCTACTGATTGTTCACAAGCAAATTGTGATAAACATCTTTTAGAATACATATAAGCAAATGTTGCAGGTGCAGATGAGGCTAATTTTCTCGTAACTTCTTCTACTTCTTCCCAATCACTTGCATGTACTACTTTATTTTGTTCTCTTTTAAACTTTTTCCATTCTAGTCCTGCTGTTGACGTACAATATACTATACTTCCACCATTAGTCATCCTATTATTTAAATAACTTAAAGTTATATACATATTTGCTGTATAGTTACAGTCAAAAGTAGTTCTATAATCTGTTTTAGCACCTGATAATCCAGCAACTCCAAAAAATGCATCTATATGCTCTGGAATTTCTTTAAAAGCTTCATCTATTTCTTCTCTTTTTGCTAGATTGCATTTTATAAATTTTGTAATCCAATCCACTTTACATTCATTAATATCTATTGCATATACTTTTGCTCCTAAATCTACAAGCATTCTTGCTGTAGCTTCTCCCATACCACTAGATGCTCCTGTTACAACACATACTTTATCTTTATATCCAAAATAATCTTTCATAATTTACACCTCTTCTTTAGTTCTTTTCTTCTTTATTTTATCATAAGTTTTCTCATAACAAAATATTTTTCTACATTTTTTTATATTTTATTTATTTTCTATAAATCTTTATCTATTAAATCATATCTATTAAATATAGTAATAATCATACTATATACTATTTTTTTTCCAAGTAGTTCTCTAAATTTTGTGGTTTTTGATTTTCCTTGTTGCCTTAAATTTTCTAACTCTTCTCCCAATTTATTATATTCTCCTATTATATCATTTAACGCTCTTTCAAATCTTTGTAATCTATCCATTTTTCTTCTCCATTTATTTTTAATTATATTATCTTATTAAATATTTAAACTGTCAATGGCTTTATCCTATTTTTTCTATATCTATTCTAGCATTATCATATCTAATATCTTCTATTGAAACTCCTTCTAGCTTCAATGTATCTCCTGAATTTAATCTTAAAATAACTGTACTTGTTAATGTCATTCTATTTTCTGTACTATTTCTAATTACTGGTGACTGGTTAAATGTATCATTTTGTGCTACATCATTTATTAGTAATACTGCATTAAAATTAAAAGTTCCTGTTACATCTTGAACTCCAAATAATTGATATGAAACTTGATATATTCCTGTATCATTTATATTTATTTCGTCACTTCCCACTACGTGACTTATTGCTGTTCCTTCTACTATATTATTTTCACTAAATTTAATAGTTGTTGTTCCAAGAGTAGTATTATCTCCAGGCCTTGCTATTGCAACTAGTATATTTGGCATTTCTCCATTATTATTTATAACAATTACTATAGTAACTGCTATTAAAACTATTATTAGTGAAATAATAATACTTATAATTGTCTTTTTATATCCACAACACATAATAATTCCCCCTCTCTAAGTATATTTTATGTAAATTTTAAAAATAAAGAAACAAAAAATAAAACTATTCCCTAAAAAGAGAATAATTTTATTTCATACCATTTTTGAATTACTCATTATATAAAACACTTCTTGAGATGTCATATATTTCTTTTCCATTTTCTCAAATAATTTATCAAATTCCTCTGCCTTTTCTTCATCAAATTTCATAACTTCACTTTCTATATAACTCCATTTTCTTCCAGCTAAAACATTTTCTTTTAATTCTTTTGCTAGCATTGCTGATGGATATATTTTATTTTTAAAAAGTATGTTGTATTTTTTACTACTTTTAAATCCAGAACTTACATAATTACTAGGAGCTCCATATATAACAATAAAATCATATCCCATCTCTTTTGCCTTTTAAAAATAATATTCCATAAGTTTTTTCCATAATCTTTTCTTTGGTATTCTGGAAGTATTGATATTGGTCCAAAAGTTAATATTTCTTTTTCATTATTATTTTCATCCACTAATTTTGCTTTTGTGTACATTATATTTCCAATAACTTTTTCATCAACTTTTATTACAAAATCTAGCTCTTTAACAAAATTTTTTATGCTTTCTTATTATAAAAAGCTTTTCTTGTTATTTCTTCTACGAGTTTATAATCCTCTTTTCTCTCATTTCTAATACTAACCATATCGATTATACTATTTAATCAACTATTTTTAATATTTCACTTAATTTTATCCCTGTTCTCGTTGCTATTTCTTCTACTGACATATTACTTTTAAATAATAATTTTATTATATTTTGTTCTCCTAATTTTTTACCACGTTTTTCTCCTATCTTTTCACCTTTTTTCTCACTTCTTTCTGAAGCATAACTAATTTCACTAATTCTATCCATTTCCCACCTTTGTCTTAAATCTTGTAATCTTCTTTCTTCTGCCTCTCCTGTTAAATAGTTATACTCTTCCTTTGCATCTCTTAAAATTTTACTTTTTTCAACTGCCATTTTTATATACCTCCTATCATTATTTATAAAAACTAACCATTGATTTACTATATTATTTATATCTATATTATTAATTTTTGTCATTTTTGGTAATTCTATAAAATACCATTCTAAATCTTTTATAACCTCATGTTCCCTGTGCTTATCTAATACTATAGCTGTTTTTGAAACATACTCTCTATGTTTTTTATATAAAATATAATCTAAAATATTTATCATGATTTCTATATTTACTATAATTTCATCATTTATTTCTACTTGTAGGTCTAGGCTTCCTCCTTTTTCTTCTTTGAATAGTTTTTCAACATGAACCTCTTCAGATACTTTTATTTTATATATTTGTATATTTAACAACGCTTGTAAAAAGCTTTTTAGATATTTTTCATTGCCTTTTCTTGAAAAAAAAGATTTAAATACAATATCATTTTTTAGATTTATTTCCAATTATTTTCTTCCTTTCTATTATATCAATCAATTTTTACTTTTTCAAGTACTTGATAAATATTTACGTATATTTTCTATAAGCACAAATAACTTATGACTTCAAGACACGATTACTAAACCTTTTAAAATAAATTGCTACCTTTGATAAATATATTAATTTATTTTAATTTTGGATTTTTTAGATTTTATAAATTACTTGAAAAAATTAATTAAAAAATATTTTTTAATTTTATTAGAAAGCCATTTGGCTTAAAGACACTTATTATATATCATATTTTCCAAAAAATGTAAAGTCTTTTTTACTTTTTTCTAAAAAATTCCTTATTAACAAATACTATACCTGTTAATAAGGAACTAATTTCTATTTTTCTATTAATTCTAAGTTTGCCTGTCTTTTTATTTTATTTGTAGTTGTTTTAATTAGTGGTTCTTCTGAAATTATCATACCACGTATTGCTTTATATTTAGGCATAATCTTATTTATTTCTTTTATTTTATCTGATAAAACTTTATGAATTTCTTCTTCTGTTTCTGCTTTATATGCTTCTTTCATAATTTCCCTATCAAATACAATTTTCACATTTATTTTTATATCTTCTTTATCATCTGACTGTTTTTTACCAAATATAAAAGCTTCTTTTACTCCCTCTATCTTATTTACTAAGCTTTCCATTTCTTCTGGAAATATATTTTTACCATTTTTTAATACTATTACACTTTTCTTTCTTCCACAAATAAATATATAACCATCTTCATCTATTTTTGCTAAATCTCCCGTATGGAACCAGCCATCTTTTTCCAATACTTCTGCAGTTGCTTTTTCATCTCCAAAGTAACCTAGCATAATATTTGGTCCTTTTACCGTAAGTTCTCCGATTCCTTCCGAATCAGCATCATCAATTCTTGCCTCAATATGTGGAAGTGCTTTTCCTATTGAACCTACTTTGAAGTTTTCATCAGTCTCAACTCCAATTACAGGTGATGTTTCTGTTAAACCATAACCTTGGCATAGGTTAATTCCCCAATCTCTGAATGCATACTCTACTTCTTTATCTAAAGCTGCTGCACCACTTACAAACAATTTTATCTCTCCGCCAAATATATTATGAATATCTTTAAATATCTCTTTCTTTTCTGCCATTGATTTATTTCTATTTTCTTCCATAAGTTTTTTAACTATTTCTAGTTTTCCCTGTTTTTCAAGATTTTTCATAATAGTTTTATACATACTCTCATAAATTGCTGGTACAAACGATGCAAATGTTATTTTATATTCATTTAAGTTTTCTGTTATGTGTCTTATTCCTTCGCAAAAAGACCTTTGTGCTCCTATATATAGTGAATAAAGCATTCCTACAGTACATTCAAATACATGATGTAAAGGTAAAAAAGATAATATTCTATCACTAGAATTTACTGTAAGTACAGATGCAAAGTCCATTACATTTGAAACTAAATTTCTATGTGATAATGCAACAACTTTTGATTTTGATGTAGTTCCAGATGTAAATAACATTATATTCATCTCTTCTGGATTTATTTTTGCATCTAAAAACTCTCTATTTCCCTCTTCAACTAATATTTTTCCTTTTTCAATTAATTCTTTTTCTGAATATATTCCTTCATCATGTACATTTGTATCCATAGATATTAGATGTTTTAATTTATTTTTTTCACTAAACCTTATTTTTTTAATTGTTTCTTCATATTTTTTAGAATAGAATATAGCTTCTACTTCTGACCTTTCTATTAATTCCTCTAACTCATTAGCTGGAAGTGATCTATCTAATGGTACTATTATCCCTGTACCACATACTACTGATAAATATGCAAGTTCCCATTCATATCTATTTTCACCAATGACAGCAATTCTTTTGCCCTTTAGTCCTAAATTTATTAATGCTGTCCCTAAATAATTTATCATATTTCTTATTTCTTTATGTGTATATGTTTCATATTTTCTTTCTCCCACTTTTATTTTATATCCAGGTCTATCCCCATATAATTCCCCTGTTTTTTCTAACATATCCTTTAAATCTCTTACCTCTAAAATATCCTTTTTTTCCATTTTCTCCTCCTTATTTTCTCTTTTAAATCTTCAACATTATACTACTTTTTTTCTCTTCTATCAATAACCGACTAGGTATTAGATAACCCTATTTTTAAAGTTTGAAAATTTCTTCTAATTTAGAAGAGTTTATTATAGATTATGTAGAAAATATAATAAATTTATATCTCTACTATATTTATTATATTTCCATGCTCTTTTAAAATATTTACTAAATCATTTGTTTTAAGCCATACTGTTGCTGTATTATCATTGGGATGTATACCAATAAGCCCATTTACGAATTCCTTATCTAAAAATACCTTAACTATGCAATTTTTATCATTTAAAATTCCAAAAGGAGTAACTGCTCCTGGTATTAACCCCAATATCTCCATTAATTTTTCTTCAGATGCAAAACTTAATCTTCTAACATTGTATTTTTTAGCAAAAAACTTTAAATCAATTTCTTTTTTGGCTTTTACTGTTAGCAAATAATAGTTTTTCTTCTTATCATCTCTTAAAAAAAGATT
>CALXZC010000078.1 GCA_944393135.1 uncultured Clostridia bacterium
AAAAAAAAAAAAAAAAAAAAAAAAAAAAAAAAAAAAAAAAAAAAAAAAAAAAAAAAAAAAAAAAAAAAAAAAAAAATAAATAAAAAAAATAAATAAAAAAAATAAATAAAAAAAATAAATAAAAAAAATAAATAAAAAAAATAAATAAAAATGATTAAATAAAAATGAATAAATAAAAAATAAATTAAATATGAAAATAATTTATTAATTAAAAATTAGAAAGAAACTAATATTATAATTCTTATTGAAAAATAAAAAATTGATTATATGTTAAATCTAGTTAACAAAAAAACAGTAATAAAAATAAAAAATATATTATAATAGGTAATTTTATAGAAAATATTATTAAAGTTAATAGAAATCTATTTAGGCATTAAAGGGATTACACAATTATAGTTTAAAGTAGCAAGCAAAATACAAAGAAACAAATATAGTTTACATATAATGCTAAAAAATATTATTTTAATATATTTTTATTTATAAATGTAAGTAAAAATTTTGTAAAATTATAAAAAAATTAATGAAAAGAAAGGAAGAAAAAAATGGAATTAGAAAATTTAGAAAAAGATAATAATTTAGAAATAGAAAATAAAATAACAAATGAAAATGAACAAAAAAGTTTTTTAGAAACAACTTTGGGAAAAACAATAAATGCTGCTGTTGATATTGGAATAAGAGCATTATTACCAGATTTTATAGATGAACAAATAATAAATATAAAAGATAATTTGTTAGAATATGGTTTAAAAGATGGTATAACAAAAACAATAGATGATGCTATAGACTTAGGAAAAAGTGCAATAGGTATATTTACAGGGGATTTTGAAAATGTAGGTCAAATGCAAAATGCAGTTAAAACGGGAGGATTAATTGATGGAGTTTCAACTCTGCTAGATACTGTAGTGGATAAAGTAAGTAGTGCAGGCTTAATAAATGATAATATAGCTGAAACAATTAAACAAGGTAAAGATATTATTTTAAATAATGTAGAAAGTAATATAGAAAATACATTTAACGAACAATATGAAGCTATAGAAAGTGTAAGTAATTATATTAATAGTTGGAAACAAGAATTTGAAAAACAAGATTTTAATGGTATGGAAAAAGAATATGAAAAATTAGAAGAACAAATGCAAAGTATTGCTCCTATTACTAAAATAATAGATGAAGCAAAAACTATTGAAGTGTTACATAATTTAATAAAAAATAATGGACAAGATTTTAATTTAAATAATGAGCAATTAGAATTAGTTCAGAAACTGAAATAAATTATAATAGTTCCTTCTATGGTAAAAAATATTTAAAAACTATTGCAAAATAAAAATGCTTAAAGTATAATGTAACTGTAAACTACTAAAGATTGTGAGGGTAAAGTTATGTTTTTTAGAACATATAATATAAATGTAAATAGTCAATCAGGTATTACTATTGTAGCTCTAGTTATAACGATTGTAATTTTAATTATTTTAGCAGGAATATCAGTTGGAGCTATAACAAATGATAATGGAATAATTAGTCAAGCTACAAATGCAAAAAATGATATTCAATATCAACAGTGGAGCGAAAAAATTGATGCAGCAATTATAGATGTAGAAACTAAACATGTAAATCCAACTTTTGATGATGTTTGTCAAGAATTAAAAAATAAAGGAATAATTGATGACGATAGTCAAGTGGATAAAAAAACAGGAACAATTACTACAAATGAGCCTAGTTGTGTTATAGAAGGAAAGCTTGAAGATTATTTATAAAAAAGTTCAAAAAGTAGAATAAAATTGTGATACACTTTAATGTATTAAATACACATTAAAGTGTATTTTTTTCTTTAAAAATATAAAAATTTTTAGAATATAAAAAATTAGAAAAAGCTTACGGATAAAAGGAATTTATTGTTAAAATTACTTGCAAAATTTATTTAGTTTTAGTATAATACAAATGTAGAAAATACGAAGAAAAGAGGGAAAACAATGGAAGAAAGACAAGAAAGAAATGACGGAAAAATAATTGAGAGAGATATTGAAAAAGAGATGAGAACAGCCTACATAGACTATGCCATGAGTGTTATTGTATCACGTGCACTTCCTGATGTAAGAGATGGTTTAAAACCAGTACATAGAAGAATTTTATATGCTATGTATGAAGATGGAATAACATCAGATAAACCATATAGGAAAAGTGCAAATACAGTAGGTTCTGTTTTAGGAAGATATCATCCACATGGAGATAGTTCTGTTTATGATGCAATGGTAAGAATGGCACAAGATTTTTCAATGAGATATATGTTAATTGATGGACATGGAAACTTTGGGTCTGTTGATGGTGATGGAGCAGCAGCTATGAGGTATACAGAAGCGAGAATGTCAAAAATAGCAGCATATATGCTTACAGATATAGAAAAAAATACAGTAGATTTTATGCCAAACTATGATGACAGATTGCAAGAGCCAACAGTTTTACCAGCTAGAGTTCCAGCACTACTTGTTAATGGTTCATCAGGTATTGCTGTAGGTATGGCGACAAATATTCCACCACATAATTTAACAGAAGTTATAAATGGAATAATAAAAATAATTGATGAAGATGAAGTAACAGATGAAGATTTAATGAGTGTTATAAAAGGTCCAGATTTTCCAACAGAGGGGCTTATTTTAGGACGAGAAGGAATTAAACAAGCATATAAAACAGGAAGAGGAAAAATAACATTAAGAGCAGAAACAAATATTGAAGAAATGAGTGGTAATAGACAAAGAATTATAGTATCATCTTTACCTTATCAAGTAAATAAAGCAAACTTAATAAAAGCAATATCAGATTTATCTAAAGAAAAGAAAATAGAAGGTATATCTGAATGTAGAGATGAATCTGATAGAAAAGAAAAAGTTAGAGTTGTAATTGAATTAAAGAGAGATACAAATGCACAAGTTGTCTTAAATCAATTATTCAAACATACACAAATGCAAACAACATTTGGAATTATTATGCTTGCATTAGTAAATGGGGAACCAAAAATACTAACATTAAGACAAGCTTTGGATTGTTATATTGAACATAGAAAAGAAGTTATAACAAGGAGAACAAAGTTTGATTTAGATAAAGCTTTAGCGAGAGCACATATATTAGAAGGATTAAAAATAGCTTTAGACTACATTGATGAAGTAATTCAAATAATTCGTTCTTCATATGATGATGCTAAAGAAAGATTAATGGAGAGATTTGGATTATCAGATGTACAAGCACAAGCTATTTTGGACATGAGATTAAAAACATTATCTGGTTTGCAACGTGAAAAAATAGAGGAAGAATACAAGCAGTTAATGGAATTAATTGAACATTTAAGAGCAATACTTGCAAGTGAAAAACTATTATTTGATGTTATGAAAGAAGAATTAATTGAGATAAGAGATAAATTTGGAGATGACAGAAAAACAAAAATAGTAGCTTCAGAGGCGGAAATAGAAGTAGAGGATTTAATAAAAGAAGAAGAATGTGTTGTAGCTTTAACACATTATGGATATATTAAAAGAATGCCAATAGATACATATAGAAGTCAAAGAAGAGGCGGAAAAGGTATAACTGGTATGGCAACTAGAGAAAATGATTTTGTAAAAGAAATTTTTATAGCATCAACACATGATACAATTCTTTTCTTCTCAAATACAGGTAAATTATATAAATTAAGAGGATATGAAGTACCAGAAGCAGGTAGAACTGCAAAAGGAACGGCAATAGTTAATTTATTAAGTTTAGACCCAGGAGAAAAAATATCAGCAGTAATACCTTTACAAAATTTTGCCGAAGGAAAATATCTACTTATGGCAACAAAACAAGGATTAATCAAGAAAACTGCTTTAAAAGAATATGATACAACAAGAAAAACAGGATTACAAGGAATAACATTAAAAGATGATGATGAATTAATAGGAGTTCGTTTAACTGATGGAGAAGATAATGTAGTATTAGTTACAAAAAACGGATTATGTATTACGTTTGATGAAAAAGAAGTAAGACCAATAGGTAGAGTATCACAAGGAGTTATTGGAATAAGACTTGATGATGATGATGAAGTAATAGGAATGGAATCCGTAATAAATGGAGGAAAAGCTACATTACTTGCTATTACTGAAAATGGTTTTGGTAAAAGAACAGAACTTGACGAATATAGAGTACAAAAAAGAGGTGGAAGAGGTGTGATTACATATAAAATTACACCAAAAACAGGAAAATTAATAGGAGTAAGAATTGCAACTGAAGAAGATGATGTAATGCTAGTTACAGATACTGGTACAATTATAAGATTACAAGTAAAAGATATAAGTATTTTAGGAAGATCAACACAAGGTGTTACATTAATGAGAACTAGTGACGGAGGCAAAGTAGTAGGAATGGAAATATTAACATCAGAAAATGATGGATTAGGAGATATTTTATAAAGTGAAAAGTCCTTTTAATATCAAAATATTAAAAGGACTTTTTAAATCTTAAATCATCTCCGAAAAAATAATAAATATCATAATATCCTGCAATTCGTGAGCCAATTCTTTCTTCATAATTTTCAAATATCTGATTGATATTTAAATTAGTAGAAATAATAGTTTTTGTTATCTTATTGTTTAAATTTAAAATTCTAGTATTTAGAATAGTGAATAACTCACTAAGTTTCATACTGTTTAAACTTTCAGTTCCTAAATCATCTATTATTAATAAGTCTGTATTTAGAACAGATTTATATATATTATTGTTAATATTGTTTTGATATTTATTTTTATTTAATTTATAATCTATTACGCTTTCAAGGAGAACAGGAGCCGTCTGATAAAGTACGGTTTTTCCGTCTTTTAATAATTCAGAAGCAATACAGTTTGACATAAAAGTCTTACCGTAAACCAGTATTGCCTATAAAAAGTAAATTTTTGTAATTTGGGTTATCAAAATTTTCTACAAACTCGATACATTTATTTTTTATATTTAAGATATTTTTTCTAGGTGATATGTTAAATTTATATTTTGCAACATCAACTTCATCTGAAAAAATATTAAAATTAAATGTAGAAAAATTTTCTTTATCTAAATTAGACATATTAGATTTATTAAAAGAATAATTTAATAATCTTTGTTTTAAACAACTACACATAGTAGTTTTATAATTAGCATCTGTAATGTATCCTGTATCATTGCAAAGAGAACATTCATATTGTGGTTTTAAATAGTCGGAAGATATATTTAAACTTTTTAAAATATCTTTTTTTTCCTGTTTTAAAATGGCAATTTTTCGTTTTAGTTCTTCTTGTTTTTCTATAGAAGAACCATTGTTTAAGATATTTTTAGTAATGTTAATTGCAAAACTGTTTAATTCATCTTCAATTTCTTTTAATTTTGGAAATTTTTCATATAAAGAAATTTTTCTATTTTCAGCCTCTAATTCTGCATTTGATTTCTTTTTTTCATAATCCTTTAATAAAGAATTTAATATTTGATCAGCCATTTAATCCTCCTTAATTTCAGTAGATACATTACTATTTGCATATAAAAAGTCTAAATTATTATATTTACGTTGTTCATAGTTTGTTTTATTTACATTTGCTTTTAAAGCTTTAGTATCTTTTTCTTGTTTTTTTCTTTGTTCTAAAAATGCATTAACTTGATCAGGAGTTTTTAATCCTCTTTCATGCCAGTCACAAATAATTCTATTAATATAATCAAAAGTAGGATTTTGTTTAAAAACAGTCCTTTTTAAAGCAAGCTCGATAATGTTCATATCATAACCAAAATTAGAGACCCAATTCTCTATATAAGCATCCTCATATTGAGTTAAACCATTGTATTTACCGAGCTTTTTTGCTATAGATTTTTTTATTTTATTTAAATCTTCTTGTTGTTGGTAATATATATCTAAATCATTCCAAGTTTTGATTTTATTTGAAGCCCATGCCTCAGCTACGGTTTGAATATAATTCCTATGTAGTGCACTACGTTTATAACAGTAATCAAACAATGCAATCATGACTTGTTCGTCAAAGCCATATTTTCTAAACCATAAGTCAATATCATTATACCAAGATGGTCCCATAATTCCTTGAAAGTACATATTATTAATATGTTCGATTGCTTTTGACCTAGATTTATTCTTTGTATTTTGTTCAATTTTTTGTTTAGAAAGACTAAGATTAGGAGTATATAAATTATGAAGAGTTGCCTCTTGTAAATCTACTATTATATAACCTGTAGTTTTTTTTGTAATAAGTCCGTGTTCTTCTAAAAACTTAGTTCCGTCGTTAATTTCTTTTAGTGGAATATTTAATTTTCTGGACAAGTCATTTAATTTTATATCTTTACCATATTTAGATAAAAACATTAAATATAGATAAATTTTTAAGTAATTACCAGGAATTTCAGATAAATATTCAGAAAAAAATATATCTGGAATTGTCGTTTCTGAAAATAAAAGTGATTTTTCATTTTGTTCTAATTTCATTAAAATCTCCCCTAATCTATTTAGGTTTTGTAAAAAGTTTTTCTGTTAAAACTTCTACAACCCTTGTTTTTTCTATATAAATTATTAAAACTTGATATTC
>CALXZC010000079.1 GCA_944393135.1 uncultured Clostridia bacterium
GCATATACATATGTAGGTATGCATGGGTATATGCAATTAAAAAGTATAATGAATACTATTGCTATAATAATCTTTTGTACTACTCCGTTTCTTTGTAAAACTATTCATATTAAACTCCTTGTTTTCTTTTTCTCATTTCTACTAGTTTGTTTAAGTTTGTCTCAACAAACTCAAACTCTTTTTGCGTAGGAGTAATCTGTATAATAGCTGATTCAGAACCAACTTTTAACAAACCTTCTCCTTTAAAGCATGTAATTAAAAAGTTTGCCTCACCTTCACTTAACTTAAATACTTCTTTTAAGTATTCTATTTCTGATTTATCTTGTGCTAAAAATAATTTTGTATCAGATGATGTTAAAACTGCTTGTGCCTCTGGTTTCTCATAAAAGTCTTGGAATCTCTGAGAAATAATCGCTAGAGAAACATTTCTCTTCCTTGCACGCCTAGCCATTGTATTTAAGAAATCTACAGCTTCTGGATATGGAAGCAACATCCAAGCTTCGTCAACAAGTACTCTTTTTTTACTAGCTTTTGTTCTATCTTCACTATTTTTCTTAACATATTTTTCCCAAATCCAAGAAAGTAATATTTGTTGGGCAAGTGGTCTTGCAAACCTTTCTTCAAGTTGTGAAATATCTAAGTTTATAAAAGGTGCTCCGTCTAGAAGCTCAAAAGTAGATTGTCCATCAAAATACGCCATCTGTCCATCATATTCTCTTATATACTGTTTCATAACTTTCAATAAGTAACTATAGTGGAAGCTGTAGTCGTTGTTATTATTTTCTTGTGCTTTTCTTTCAATCCTTTTGTACCAACTTCCTATTGTAGGCATATCTTTCTTTTGTCTATAAAGTCTATCTTGACTATTAAAGTTTGAACTTTCTCTATATAAACTATCAGGATTACTTGTTATTCCCAGTGCTGCATATTCTTCTGCTACTGATTCTGCAATTATTTGTTTTGTTAACTCATTAACGTCACTACTTCTTGTACTTCCTCTTGCCATTGTAAGTAAAGCCTGTGTAACGTCCTCAACCTTATTTTCTATATTTACAACTGTTCTTTCTCTTCCTGTAATTTCATCCTTTACATTTTCCGTCTCAACATCAAATAAATTTATAATCGTTTTTGAATTAGGACTTAAAACAACATTTATTCCACCTAAACTTTCAGCAACGATTGAATACTCGCCTTCCGCATCTAATGCTAAACTTTCTATTCCCATAAGTACTGATGACCTCGAAATCAAAGTTTTCATTGTAACTGACTTTCCTGCTCCAGATTTAGCAAATATAACCATATTGTAGTTTGTTAAAGAAGGATGGAAATTATCAAAAAGAATTGGTGTTCCTGTTTGTCTGTTAAATCCTAAAGGTACACCTGTTGCATGTCCTACTTCTGATGTTGTAAAAGGAAATACTGTAGCCATTGATCTTCTATCAAATGTATGTACTTTTCCTATTTTGTTATCCATAAGTGGTAAATTACTTTGAAATGCATCTTCTTGTATTGCCCATGCACTTTTTATTTCTACTAAACTTTTAGACATTTCTGTTGCTAATAATTTTGTGTTTTTTTCCAGTTCGTCTAAGTTATAAGAAAAAAGTGTTGCAACTACTGATGCTTCAAATAATTTATTATATCCTGCCGAAATTTCATCTCTTAACTGTTCTGCTTCCAACCTTTTTTGAGCCAGATTACTTTCTCTATTTATATTTCCTTTATCTGCTGCCACAATTCTTTCAGTTTCCAACTCATTAATTACTCTATTTAATTCGTTTTGTGATTTTGATTCTGCTATAGGATTTATATAAACAGATGTATTTATATCTCCAAATAAGTACATATCCCTAAATAATTCTGGGAAAGTACACATTCTTGGTAATGTAGATACAAAGAAACTTCTAGCATACCTTTTTATATTTGAAATTATTTCTAATCTATCAACATTAGAAACATCTATTCCAGATGGTGCAATAATTTCTTTAATAGTTGTTCTTTTAAATAAAGTACTTACCTCTTCTCTATGCTGTTTTTCTTGGCTTTCTAGTTCTTGTCTTTTTTTGTTTTTTCTCATCTTCCGCATTTCCTCCTTTATCGGCTTCTTCTTTTAAAATATTGTCAACAACTTCATCTCCCAAATAATCTCTATTTTCATTTAAAATTAAGTCAGCCATTTCGTTTGCCAGTTGTTCTATAGAATTTTCCTTTTCTTCTGCCTTTGCCCTATATTTACTCCTGTATTTTTCTACTCTTTCTGTCACCTTATTCATAGCTTTTGTTTGTATTTCTTTATCTAACTCTCTTATTCTCTTTTCTAATACATCTGGTGCTGTACTATATAAAGCATCCACATCTCCTTTTAACGCTTTCTGTAAATCAAATGTTTCTGATTCATCTCTGTTATATGCAACATATAATAATTCTGCTAACTCTAAAGAATTTAATATCTTTCCATTAACACTACATGCTGATAAAGTTCTTATTATTGATTGCGCTCTTGTATATAATTCTGAAAACGCCATTGTTTGTATTTCATCTTTTGCAAAATCTCCCGTTCCACTTTCATTAGGTGAATATGAAATTATTATATAATAATTTTTATTTAAAATATTTCTATTTAAACTCATCTTTTCTGTATCATATATGATATCTTTACCATATTCATACAAGTTTCTTACTTTTGTAGCTTCATAGAAAACTTTATTTAAATCTTCTTTAGAAAATTTTCCAGAATCTAACATCTCTTGATATTGTTGTGTTTTTGCATATAATTCAGATTCTATTTGATTAACTCTTCTTTTATATGTATCTATACTTTTTTCTAGATTAACTGTCCTTGTTTGAACATATAATTGTATAGGAAATCTTAATGTATTTAAAAATTGTACAAAACCTTCCTCGACTCCTGTTTTTTCAACTCCTGACATTAAATCATAGTTTATTCCTGCACATTCTATTGCCATTACATATCTTTTTCCACCATGTTGTATTATCATATTATCTTCTATTTTATCAAAATCCATAAAATCAAAAATCGATTTTTTATTTAATTGACTTCCTTCACTTTTTTTAGAAACATTATTTGTATTACTATGTATTTCTTTTTCCCTTTTTGTTCTGCCCTTTTTATCTTTTACTTTTAGTACAAAATAAACAATAACAAGTACAAAAAGTACTACTACTGCACATATTAAAAGTAAAATTAACATTTGTGTTGTTTGGTCTATATTACTCATCTTTCTTTTCCTCCTTTGTATAGTCATATATATAATATTTACATTTTTTTGATTTAAATTTAATAGCTCTTTTTATTACATCGTCTATATTTTCTCCTCCTGTTTTTTTTGTTATATCAAATTTTGTTAAATTCGGTACTTTAAAAGTCCCTATGATAAATCCTATTAAGGCAAAAAGTACTACAAATATTATTCCTATAAAAGTCATTCCTATGAGATTAAAAATAATATAAAATAATCCTCCTGCTAACGCCCCTACTCCCGAATATATTAATGCTTTAGTTGAGAATATAAATAAAATTCTTCCTTCTCCTTTAACATTTCTTGGTATATTATATGTACCCATTTTTTAAACTCCTTTTACGTATTATTCCTTATTTAATATTATACCAGAAAAAAAAATTTTTTTATATATTTTTATACATTTTTTTTATTTTTAATACTATTGTAACATTCTTGTAACATCTCTGTTATATTAAAGCCGATTTTTGTAAGCACATAAAAGAGCTATGAATTTCATAGCCCTTTTCTATATTCTTTAATTTTAACATTAAGTAGCAGATACATTACTTAAGAAGTTGTATAGTATTCCAGCTATTGCTGATGCTGCAAATACTAATGCTGCACCTATTACATATGGCATCATTGTTTTCTTGTACTCTGCTTTTTCTTCTGCACTTCCCATCATGTATTTTAAACCTAATACAATTAAAACAATAACAGATGCAACTGTACCAACTATTGTTAAAATTGTAATAATTTGGTTACCTAGAGTTGTTATCTTATCTGTTCCTTGAACTGTTTGACCAGTTAATGTTGCTGGATCACTAACACCTTGAACTGCTGCAAGTACAGTACTACCTGCTGAAATTAACATCATAACAACTAAAAGTACAGATATTACTTTAGACATTTTCTTCATAATAATTCCTCCCTTTTATAATATATATATTAAAATTCTTACTCTTCATAAGAAACTTTAAAAACTTTGCTAATAATATTATATCAAATATTTTTATATAAATCAAATTATTGTTCTTGCTTAAGTTAAATTTATAGAAATTCTATAGATAACTCCTGCTATTGTTGATGCTGCAAATACTAATGCCGCGCCTATTATATATGGCATCATAGATTTTTTATATTCTGCTCTTTCTTCTAAACTTCCCATCATGTATTTCAAACCTAATATTATTAATACTATAACTGAAAGTACAATCCCTATCGTTGTAAGTATTGTTATTATGCTATTTCCTACATTTGTTAGATTTTGGTTTGTAGTTTGAGTTCCTGTAAGGTCAGTAACAGAAAAAGCAAATACATTTCCTACATTTAGGATAATTATAAAAAACAGAATTGTCAATATTATTAATAAATTTTTCTTAGTTTTTTTCATAATATCACCTCTTTACAATATCCCATCCGTTATAGAATTTACTATTCCCAATATATTTGTAATTCCAAACACTAAGACTGCTCCTATAACATATGGCATCATTGTTTTTTTATATTCTGCTCTTTCTTCCAGACTTCCTGTCATATATTTTATACCCAAAATTATTAAGACTATTACTGATGCAAAGCTACCTATAAATTGAATTATCCCTATTATTCTATTACCTATGTCTGCTACTCTGTCTGTACCCGTCATACTGCCTGGATCATATGTACTTGGGTTATCTCTTGGATCTGTCATACTACTAGCTGCAAATGTTATATTTACTGTTAATATACTTAATATTAAAATTATACAAAAACAAATAATTATTTTGCTCTTTCTCATTAAATCACCTACTTTTCTAAAAACCTTGTAAAAGTACCATAACCAATTTCCAAATTCCAAAGGCTCCAAAAATTACAACACATCCGAACTCCATAAGGAATTAATTTTTCTTTTACCTGCGCTTGTCCTTCTGATGATGACATCATAAATTGAATACCTAATATTAGTCCGCAAATAACTGCAACTACTAATCCTACTGCTAGCAGTATATTATATATTAAATCTATAGCCTTTTGAGCTGCGTCTTGATCTATTGTAATGTCAGAATTATTTTCTCCTTGTTCTATAAATTTATCTGCACTACTTATTATATCATCTCCACTTTGTGGTGTTGTGTCGGCTGCATATGTTAAATTAGTTATCATGGCTACTAAAATAAGAAAAATTGCAATTATTTTTAAATAAATTTCTTTCATATTCTTTCTCCATTCATAATAATTACTTATCTATTTAATTATACATCATTTAAATTTATTTTTCAATTTTTTGTATATTTTTGTCAATATTTAATATAATTGTAATATTTCTGTAACAAAAGTAAGGCATCTATTCCAATATTGGGTAGATGCCTTTTAGAAAACTTTACCTAGTTTTCTTTCGACCTAGATTACTGTACGCATGAATACTAATAATGCTAAGAATATGCAGAATGCTCCTGCACCTTTATACTCCCTGATAGTTGCAATTCCAATGACAAGAAATACAATCGTGAAAATCCATCCATTTGTGAGTATAGCACCAATTACGTTGCAGAAAAACAGAAACAGGTCGAAAAAGAGTTTCATAGTTATGATTCCTCTCTAACAAGAATTATGTTAATACCATTATACTACAAAGTATTCTAAATGTAAAGTTTTACCGTTGTATGTTTGTTTTTTATGTGCTACTTACTTAATGAATAAAGATTAATTATTTTCCTATACTTCTTAGTTCATTTAATAACATTTCATTATTAATTTCATTTTTTACGCAAAAATCAAAATCATAAGATTCTCTTAACCCTAATTGCAATGATAATGCCGTTCCACCTATCATATAATAATCGTTAATACTAATAGTTTCTGATATTTTTTTTAATAAATCATATCTGTTTTTATCAAATATATTCCAATACATCAACTATTCACTCTCCAATATTCATAGTTCATACCTTGTACTGCTCTGTAGTATGCCATCTCTTCCTTTTCTAAATTAAATTGTTGCCTTAAATAGTTTGCAACCAATGGGTTTAAATCTCTACTTTTCACTGCTACTTCTTTAATATCTTCTTTACTATATGTTGCTTTTATCCATTTTATTGCTTTTAAATTTCCGTAACAATATAACCTTGATATTATGTATCTTTTATTTTTCCTTATATCTAAATTTTCGAATTGTGTATCCCAAAAATACTTTTTTAAATCATCTGGCATTACTTACACCTCTTAATTTATTATCTTAGAGTATTTATTTTATGAAAAAAACAATATAAAGTATAAATTTACTTTATATTGTTCTTTGGCGTAGGTG
>CALXZC010000080.1 GCA_944393135.1 uncultured Clostridia bacterium
AATTGAGTTTGACATTTCTTTCCTTTCTTATAGAATTATCTATAGAAAACTTATACAAATTGCCTACATTTGTTATTATATAACGATTTACATAATAAGTCAATCTTTTATTTCTTTTGCTAGTTTATTTATCGCTTTTGTTTCTATTCTTGATACATATGAACGAGATATTCCCATCATATTTGCGATTTCTTTCTGTGTCTTTGGTTTTTTACCTCCTAATCCAAACCTTAATTCTAATATTGTTTTTTCTCTATCTTTTAAAATTTTTTTCATCTTTTCATATAAAAGTTTCACTTTCATTTTTACATCAACTTCTTCTTCAATATTTCTTTCATTATTCTCTAATACTTCTTGAAGTGTCACTACATTATCATCTTTATCCTTTCCTATTGGTTCATTTAAATATACTTCTACTCCTGTTTTTTTATTTGCTCTTAAGAACATTAATATTTCATTATCCACACATCTTGCTACATATGTAGAAAGTCTTGTTTTTTTCTCTGGATTAAAACTGTTTATTCCTTTTATCAGGCCTATGGTTCCTATTGATATCAAATCATCTTGTTCTACTTTTGATGTCGCATATTTTTTAGCTACATGAGCTACTAATCTTAGGTTCCTTTCTATTAAAATATTTCTTGCATCAGTATCACCTTTTGCCATCTGTTCCAAATAATTTTTTTCTTCCTCTCCGTGATAATGGCTCTGGAAATAAGTTTCCTCCTTGAATATATCCGAACAGCAAACACTGCTGTTTTTAGAAATTCAAAAAAACTAAATACCCCTGTTATTCCAAGTGCTGATAACATAAATGCACCTCCAATTCTTAACTATTTTCATTATATGAGCTAAAAAAAATAAAGTGCATGACCTATAAAAATATTATTTATAGAATTTTTTTAAATCTAATATAATAAATATTAAAGAGGTGTTTTTATGACTTTCTTAGTAAATTGTTTAAAAGGCATTATGATAGGTAGTGGTGCTATTCTTCCTGGAATTAGTAGTGGTGTTCTTTGTATCATTTTTGGAATTTATGAGAAATTATTAGACAGTATTTTAAATTTTTTTAAAGATATAAAAAATAATATTAGATTTTTATTTCCAATAATTATTGGAATTGCTATTGGTGTTTTAGTTTTTAGTAATTTTTTAAATTATTTTTTAATTAATTTTCCTCTTCAAACTAAATCCATCTTTATTGGTCTAATTTTAGGAAGTATTCCTTCTTTAATAAAAGAAACTAGTAAAAAGACTAATTTTAAACCTATTTTTTTACTTTATACTTTTTTTGCATTCTTAGTTGCTATTTTTCTTGTTTACTTAGAAAATGTTATTCCAAATACTAGTACAAATTTAAATTTTAGCTTTTTATACCTAATATCAGCTGGTTTTGTAATGTCTATTGGAATTATAGTACCTGGTATTAGTAGTACTATTATTTTAATGCTTATGGGAGTTTACAATATTTATTTATCATCTATTTCATCATTATATTTTCCTATTTTAATTCCTATCGCTATAGGTTTAATTTTAGGTTGTCTTTTATTTATGAAATTAACTAATTATCTGTTAAATAACTTTTATGAAAAAACTTTTTATTCCATTATTGGTTTTTCTTTAGGCTCTGTTTTAGTACTTATGCCTAGTATTTCCTCTTTTTTAAGTGGATTTATTTCTCTTTTATGTATTTTGCTTGGCTTTTTAATCTTTTCCTTATTTGGAAAAAAATAGAACAGAAATTAATGATATTCTGTTCTGTTTTATATCTTATTTTTTTCTTCTTATAATCCAATCTTTCTTACATTCTACTGGAAGTTTAATTTTTACTTTTTGTCCTTTTACTCCTGGACTTATTTCATTTATTTCTTCATCTGTGTCATAATTATATAATTTTTCTATTTTAAATTCGTAAGGTTTAATTTTATTTGGTATTATTATTTCTAGAATATCTCCTACATTTAATTTATTTTTTATTTCTATTGTAGAAATATTCTCATTATATTCTAATACCTTTCCTCCAAATTCATATTCTTCGTTATATTGCCTACCTTTATATTCTTGTATATCTTTATTATTTCTATCATTAAAATAGAATGTCGTTAATCCCCTTGTTTTAACTTTATCTAATTCGTTTAGATACTTTTTATAGTCATATTTTTCAGGATTTTCTATATAATCATCTATTGCGTTTCTATAGCTATTAATTACACTAGCTAAATAATATTCTGTTTTTAACCTTCCTTCTATTTTTAGGCTATCTACACCCATATCTATTATTTCTGGTATTTCTTTTATTAAACATAAATCTTTTGAAGAAAATATACTTGTTCCATACTTATCCACTTCTATTGGCATTAATTCTCCTGGATTATTTTTTTCTTCTGCATATAAATTATATGACCATCTACAACTTTGTGCACAGTCTCCAAGGTTTGCACTCCTACATGCTAAAAAATCACTTAAGAAACATCTACCTGAGAATGCAAAACATATAGCTCCATGTATGAATATTTCTATTTCCATTTCTTTTGGTTTGTTTTCCATTATGTATTTTAATTGTTCTTTATTCATTTCTCTTGCCATTATCATTCTTTTTGCTCCATTTTTATACCAAAAGTTTGCTGCATGTAAACTTACTATATTGCTTTGTGTGCTTACATTGATTGGTACACTTGGTGCATATTCTTTTAATACCTCTATTACTCCTCCATCTGCTGCAATTATTCCATCTGGTTTTAGTTCTTCTAATTTTTTTGCCATTTTGATTATTTCAGGATATTTTTCATCCCATGCAAATATATTTAGTGTAACATATACTTTCTTTCCTAGGCTATGTGCATACTTTATTGTTTTTTCTAAGTCCTCATCTTGCATATCTGCTCTTGTTCTTAGTGATAGTTCTGATGTACCACAATAAATAGCATCTGCTCCATACATAAATGCTATTTTTGCTTTTTCAAATGAACCTGCTGGTGCTAATAATTCTGGTTTTTTCATAAATCTTTCTCCTCTTTAATTTATTATTTTAATTTCTACCTTTAACTTACATATTATATATTAACATATTTCTACATTTTTTTCAAACAAAGAACACCACTAAATTCTAGTAGTGTTCTTTTAAGATTATTCTTTTATATCTTGCTACCGCTCTTTCCTGTATTTCACTATTTCTTTGTTTTCACAAATAATTTCGTCTATGTTGGCAAGGCATGCTAGTATTATTATTATCAAAAGAATTCCTGGAAATATCATAAACGCAATTACAGATAATATAACACCTCCTACATTATACCCTTCTGGATAATCTTTTTGGATGGAAACAATATTATTTTCACTATCAAAATAGATATTTACCTTACACTCTCCTTTGCGCAAGTACAAAACGTAATAGCCGTCTATTTCACTTTTTGAAAGATTAGAATTAACATCCTCCTCATTGGCTAATTCCTCTAAAGTAAGACCGTTATCCTCAATTCTTTCAGTTTTTTTGTCTAGAATTTCTATACATTCCCGTCTATTTTCTCCAGAAATTTCTTTGTTAATTTCATCAACCACCCCAGGAATAGCTAAAATTCCACAGATAACACTTATAATTACGCAAAAAATAATTAAAACAAGATTTTTAAGAATATCTTTTACCATTTTTCCTCCTTTATTTAAAGGGTTGTCTAAACTTATATAGTAAACTAGCTTTTAGCTAGATAACAAAGGAAATATGTATAAAACATAATATTATTATAACATCCATTTGTAAAAAAGTCCATTTTTTATCTTTTTACAAATTTAGTTATTGCCAGTCCATCTCCTACTTCTAATATTTCTGTATCTAAATTTTCATTCTCAGTTGCTTCTTTTATATATTCTCGTAAATTTCTAACAGCAGTACGTTGTTTATGTTTATTATAATCGCTTAAAACATAACCTTTATATAAAATATTATCTGCAAATATTATTCCATCATTTTTAAGCATTCTAAGAGCTTCTTTTAAGAAAAATGGATATTTACCTTTTGCTGCATCAATAAACACCACATCATATTTATAATCCATTGTTGGCAAAATTTCCACAGCATCACCCTCATATATATTTATCTTACCATCCACTTCAGCTTTTTTAATATTTTCCTTTGCCTCTTCTACTCTTTCATGCTCTCTTTCTATAGTATCAATACATCCATTTTCATCCAAAAATTCAGTAAAACATATTGCAGAATAACCGACAGCAGTGCCAATTTCTAGTAATCTTTTAGGTTTATTATCTTTTAAATACTCCTCTATTACATCTAAAGTATCATCCATTATTATTGGAATATGTTCTTCTAAAGCCTTCTCTTTTATTTTTTTTAATTCTTCGATATTCATAACCTCTCCTTTTGAGACAAAAGGGGACGGGACTATTTTGTCTCAATTTTACATTTATTACCAAATGAGACAAAAATTGCCCGTCCCCAAAATTCTCATTTTATTCTTTTCTTCTTGCTGCTCTTTCTCTTTCCTTTGTGTCTAATATTTTCTTTCTTAATCTTATTGATTTTGGTGTTACTTCTACTAATTCGTCGTCTTGTATGAATTCTATTGCTTGCTCTAAGCTCATTTGAATTGGTGGTACTAATCGTAGTGCTTCATCTGAACCTGATGCTCTTGTGTTTGTTAAGTGTTTTTCTTTACATACATTTATACTTAGGTCCTCTCCTCTTGAGTTTAATCCTACTATCATTCCTTCATATACGTCTACTCCTGGCCCAATGAATAGTTCTCCTTTGTCTTGTGCATTATATAGTCCATATGTTACTGATTTTCCTGCTTCAAATGCTACTATTGTTCCTCTAACACGTGCTTGGATTTCTCCTTTATATGGTTCATATCCATTAAAGATGTGGTTCATTGTTCCTTCACCTTTTGTGTCTGTTAAGAATTCTGTTCTATATCCTATTAATCCTCTTGATGGTATTTTGAATTCTATTTTTGTATGTCCATCTTCTGCCGGTTCCATATTTGTCATTTCTGCTTTTCTTCTACCTAGTTTTTCTATTACTGTTCCAACACTTTCATCTGGTACATTTACAACTAAATCTTCTATTGGTTCACATTTTTCTCCATTTATTTCTTTTATAATTACTTTTGGACGTGATACTAATAGTTCAAATCCTTCTCTTCTCATTGTTTCTATTAATACTGATAAATGTAGTTCTCCTCTTCCTGATACTTCAAAACTATCTGCAGAGTCTGTTTCTTTTACTCTTAATGATACATTTTTTTCTAATTCTTTAAATAATCTGTCTCTAATATGACGTGATGTTATAAATTGTCCTTCTTTTCCTGCAAACGGTCCATTGTTTACACTAAATGTCATTGATACTGTTGGCTCATCTATATCTACAAATGGTATTTTTTCAGGATGATTGAAGTCGCATATTGTGTCTCCTATATTTATGTTTGGTAGTCCTGCTATTTCTATTATGTCTCCTGCTTTTCCTACTTCAACTTCTACTTTGTCAAGTCCTACATGTGTATATACTTTTGCTATTTTCCCTTGAGTTACTTTATCTTCTTTTCCACATATTGCTACTGGCATTCCTACTTTCATTTCGCCACGTTCTACTCTCCCTACTGCTATTCTTCCTATATAGTCATCATAGTCTATGTTTGATACTAACATTTGTGCTGGTCCTTCTTCATCACATGCTGGTGGTTCTATTGTATTTATTATTGTTTCAAATAGACAATGTAAACTATCACTTTCATCTTCTAAATTCATTTTAGCAATTCCTTGTTTTGCTGATGCATATACTACTGGAAAGTCTAATTGTTCATCTGATGCATCTAATTCTATAAATAGTTCTATTACTTGGTCTACTACTTTTTCTGGTCTAGCTCCTGGTCTATCTATTTTATTTATTACTACTATTGGCTTTAATCCTAAAGCTAATGATTTTTTTAATACTTCTCTTGTTTGTGGCATTGCTCCTTCAAAGGCATCTACTAATAAGAGTACTCCATCTACTGTTTTTAGTACTCTTTCTACTTCTCCTCCAAAGTCTGCATGTCCTGGTGTATCTACTATGTTTATTTTTACATCATTATACATTACTGATGTATTTTTAGATAAAATTGTTATTCCTCTTTCTTTTTCTAGGTCATTTGAGTCCATTATTCTTTCTGCTACTTGTTCATTTTCTCTAAACACATGGCTTTGTTTAAGCATTGCGTCTACTAATGTTGTTTTTCCATGGTCTACGTGTGCTATTATTGCGATATTTCTTATATTTTTGTTGTTCATTTTTTACCCCTCTTTTTACTAAATCTTTTTCTTTAAGTCCGTAAAAAAGGACTTAAAGTCTCCCTTTAAATCCTTACAATTATACACCTTTTAATACTTTTTGTCAACCAGTTTTGCTTTACAATTTTGTTGATTTATTAGTTATTTATGATATCTGTTACTTCTACTTCATAATTTAGATTT
>CALXZC010000081.1 GCA_944393135.1 uncultured Clostridia bacterium
AGGAGGAAGAAGGAATGATTTTTATAGCAATTCTTATAGGGTGTATTTTAGGAGCTTTAATCGGAATGAATGCACCTATGATTTCATATACATATTCAAGCTATTTAGCTATTGCGGTAATAGCAGCTCTAGATTCTGTATTTGGAGGAATTAATTCTGTAATAAACAAAAACTTTGATTTAAAAATATTTGTTACAGGATTTTTTGGTAATGCAGTTTTAGCAATTTTATTAACAATATTAGGTCAAAAATTAAATGTTGATATATATTTAGCAGCAATAGTCGTATTTGTAGGAAGAATGTTTATAAATTTAGCAATGATAAGAAGATATTTTGTAGATAAATGGATAAAAAAAATTGAAGAAAAAAGAGAGAAAAAAGTAAATAAGAAAGAAATAAAAGCAGAAGAAAGCTAGTACACACCTATTGTTACAAACATGTTACAAAAATATTACAAAAATATAACAATTTCTATTGACATTTTTTAAAAAATGTAATATATATACACTTAAGAAATTTATACTAAAAATTGGAGGAATTAACTTGGCAATAGGAGATATCATAGTGGGCGTTGACATAGGAACAAGTAAGGTTTGCACCGTTGTAGGAGAAGTAAACAACTTCGGACAAATAGAAATTATATGCAACACCTCATATAAATGTAATGGACTAAAGAAGGGAAAAATAATAAATGAAGATGAAATAATATTAAGCCTTGCAAAAACTATTAAAGATGCTGAAGATGAGACAAACCTAAAAATAAATTCTGCCTATGTAACAATTCCAGGAAAATATACAACAATAGTGCAAAATAGTATAACAAAAGAGGCAAAAGATAAATATGCAGGGATATCTGTAAGGGATGTTCAAAATGCAATAATGCAAGTGAAAGATATAGAAATTCCAGATGGGAAAACATTAATAGATGTGGTACCAGATAAAATAACATTAGAAAATGGAACAGCAGTCACTGACCCAGTTGGAAATTTAAGTGGTAGCTTTACAATTAGTGCACAAGTAATATTAGCAGAAAAAGACTATGTAAGACAATTACATAACATATTTAAAAAGGCAGGACTTGAAATAGATGGAATTGTTCCAATAACATTAGCAGAAAGAAACTTAATTCTCGATACTAATGAATTACATGATAATGTTATGTTATTAGATATCGGAGCAGGAAATACAGATATTGGTGTATTTGAAGGTTCAACATTTTTATATACTAACTCTATTCCATTAGGAGGAGACAATATAACAAACGATATAGCACTTGTATTAAATATTTCAGAAGAAGAGGCAGATAAACTAAAAAGACAATATGGTCTAGCATTAAAATCATTCATAGATAATGATAATGATATCATTTTAAATACTCGTAGAGATGAAACAAAAAATAAAATAATAAAAAGTTCAGAATTGATAGAAATAATCGAGGCAAGGATTGAAGAAATTTTCTCAATTATAAATAAAGATATTACAAACCAGGGCTTAAAACAGAAAATAAACAATGTAATACTCACAGGACAAGGAATAGTAAATATAAATAAAAGCGATGTAGCTGGAAAAATAAACTTAAATATACCTGTTAAAATATCAACAGGAAGAGCAATAAGTACAGTAAAACCAGCATATAGGACAAGTTATGCATTAATAAGATATATTGCGGCAAGACCATTTACAAAAACAGTATCAAGTAGTATCGATACACAAAGTAATGAAAGCTTTATAAAGAATTTATTAGAAAGAATAAAAGAATTTTTCTATTCATAATAAATAGGTATCAATTTTAAAAATATAAATTCATTTAGCAATTAATAAAAGGAATAACAGATAAAAGAGGTTGAAATAAGAAAGGGAGGAAAAACTAAATGATGGAGTACAATAGTGATGATAATAATAACATAACAATGATGGATGGGACAGCTACTATTAAAGTTATAGGAGTAGGAGGAGCTGGAAATAACGCTGTAAACAGAATGATTGAAGCAGAAATTAAAGGTGTGGATTTTATTTCTGTAAATACAGATAGACAAGCTTTGCAAGTATCAAAAGCAAAGACAAAAATTCAAATAGGTGAAAAAATAACACGTGGACTAGGAGCAGGAGCAAACCCAGATGTTGGTGCTCAAGCTGCAGAAGAAAGCAAAGCAGAAGTAGCAGAAGTATTAAGAGGAGCAGATATGGTATTTGTAACAGCCGGAATGGGCGGAGGAACAGGAACAGGAGCTGCACCAATAGTTGCTCAAGCTGCAAAAGAAATGGGAATACTTACAATAGGTGTTGTAACAAAACCATTTACATTTGAAGGAAAGAAAAGATTATCACAAGCAGAACGTGGAATAGAAAGTTTAAAAGGAAAAGTTGACACATTAGTAGTAATTCCAAATGATAAACTATTACAAATAGTTGATCGTAAAACATCAATAATAGAAGCGTTTAAAATGGCAGATGATGTATTAAGACAAGGTGTACAAGGAATTTCAGACTTAATTGCAATACCAGGGTTAGTAAATCTAGACTTTGCAGATGTAAAAACAATAATGTTAAACCAAGGTATGGCACATATGGGGGTAGGTAGAGCATCAGGAGAAAATAGAGCAGAAGATGCGGCAAAAGAAGCTATACAAAGTCCATTATTAGAAACATCTATAGAAGGAGCAAAAGGTGTTATTATTAATATAACAGGTGGAGATAATTTGGGATTACACGAAGTAAATACAGCAGCAGAATTAGTTCAACGCAGTGTGGATCCAGAAGCAAACATTATCTTTGGTACAGTAACTGATGAAACAATGGGAGATGAAATCCAAATAACAGTAATAGCAACAGGATTTGAAAAGAATGAATCAATTTCAAGCATCGGAGTAGATAATATCGTATCTAAAACATGGGAGAAAAAAGTAAATTCAATACCAGTAAGTCATGATACAAATTCATCACAAAATGATTTAGATATACCTGCTTTCTTAAGAAAGAACAGAAATAAAAACTAGAATAAATGTAGATAAAAATATTTTATAGAAGAAATAATCGTAAAAGCGCGATTATTTCTTTTTTTCGCGTATAAGAAAGGACAGATTTTTTAAAATAGAAAGTGTAAAATAGAGTTTAGCAGGTGATAATATGACCATTTATGTTGATGTTGTATTAATGGAAAACTTAATAATGAACTACATAATTTTACTAGCAACTGGATTAGTGTTGAAACTAGAAATAAAACATATAAGATTATTATTTGGAAGTTTATTAGGAGCGATATATTCAATAGTAACCTATACAGGCTTTTTAAAAATATACTCAAGTTTTATACTAAAAATAATACTATCAATCATAATAGTATATATTGCATATAATCCACAAACAGTGAAAAAACTGAGCAAAGAATTATTGTTTTTCTATTTAATTTCATTTGTATTTGGTGGAGCAGCATTTGCTTTAATTTATATAGTAAAACCACAAGATATTTTAATGAAAAATGGTTTGTTTTTAGGGACGTATCCATTAAAAACAATCATATTAGCAGCAATAATAGCTTTTTTTATAATAGTAACAGCATTTACAATTATAAGAAAAAAGCTAACGAAAAAAGACATAATATATAAAATAGAAGTAAAAATAAATAATAAATTAATACAAGCAGAGGCATTAATAGATACAGGAAATATGTTAAAAGAACCAATTACTAATTTACCTGTAGTGGTCATAGAACGTACTCTTTTGTATGATTGTATACCAAAAGAAATATTAAATCATCTGGAAGATATAATAGGAGGTGATTTTGAAAAAATACCAGAAGAAATTAGAAATCAATATATTTCAAGATTAAAATTAATTCCATTTTCATCACTTGGAAAACAAAATGGAATGTTAATAGGAATAAAACCAGAATATATAAAAATAATAAAAGATGAACAAGTAGAAATAAAAAAAGATGTCATAATTGCAATATATAATAGGTCATTTACTAAAAAAGGAGAATACAGAGCACTTATGGGAATGGAATTTGTTTAAATTTGGCAAGAGGGGCTGATAAGAATGAAGATACTAGATTATTTAAAAAATAAAATAAATACAGTATGTGCAAGATATTTAAACGAAAATAATGAAATAGAATATTTACCTATATTTTACATAGCAGGAAGTCAGACACTTCCACCTCCGTTGTCGCCTGAGGAGGAGGAAGAATACATAAAAAAATTATCAGAAGAAGATAATTTGGAAGCAAGACAAATACTAGTAGAAAGAAACTTAAGACTTGTAGTCTATATTGCAAAAAAATTTGAAAATACAGGAATAGGAATAGAAGATTTAATATCAATAGGAACAATAGGCTTAATGAAAGGTGTAAATACATTTAATTCAGATAAAAAAATAAAACTCGCAACATATGCATCAAGATGTATAGAAAATGAAATATTAATGTTTTTAAGAAAAAATAATAAAACAAAAGGAGAAGTATCTATTGATGAGCCATTAAATAAAGATAGAGATGGTAATGAGTTATTATTGTCAGATATTTTAGGAACAGAGCCAGATATAACTTCAAGAAATCTAGAAGATGAAGTTGATAAAACATTACTCAGAAATTCTATTTCTAAATTAAATGATAGAGAAAAAAATATAATGGAAATGAGATTTGGATTTAAGACAGGGGAAGAAAAAACACAAAAAGAAGTTGCAGATGAACTTCGGAATATCACAAAGTTATATTTCAAGATTAGAAAAAAGAATAATAAGCAAAATGAAAAAAGAAATTGCAAGTAAGATAGGATAAGTCTTTAAAATACGTATAAAAAATCCTCTTTTGGAAATACTTATTTTAAGTAGTTTCAAAGGAGGTTTTTCTTTTGTTAAATAATAAGGTAGAAATATGTGGTGTAAACACATCAAAATTACCATTGCTAAGTAAAGAAGAAAAAGAAGAACTATTCGTAAAAATAAAAGCTGGAGATGAGGAAGCAAGAACTACATTTATAAATGGAAATTTAAGATTGGTATTAAGTGTTATACAAAGATTTTATGGAAGAGGAGAAACAGCAGATGACTTATTCCAAGTAGGTTGTGTTGGTTTAATAAAAGCGATTGATAATTTTGATTTAAGCCAAAATGTTCAATTTAGTACTTATGCAGTACCAATGATTATAGGAGAAGTAAAAAGGTATTTAAGAGATAACAATAGTATAAGGGTAAGTAGGTCTGTAAGAGATTTAGCATATAAAGTAATTCAATTTAAGGAAAAGTATCTTAAAGAATTTGGAAAAGAACCTAAAGTAGAAGAGATAGCAAAAGAGCTTGGGGTGGAAAGAGAAGAAATAGGATTTTGTATGGATGCAATTCAAGACCCTGTATCATTACAAGAACCAATATATAATGATGGAGCTGAAAATATTTATATTATAGATCAGATAAAGGATAATAAAAACACTGATGAATTATGGACAGAAAAAATGACTATAGAAGGAGCACTAAACAAACTAAATGAAAAAGAAAGAACTATAGTCACAAAAAGGTTTTTTGATGGGAGAACACAAATGGAAGTTGCAGAAGAAATAGGAATTTCACAAGCCCAAGTATCAAGATTAGAGAAAAGTGCAATAGAGCATATAAAAAGGTTTTATAAATAGTCAAAATTTTTTTGACTATTTTTATTTTTCTTTCATATATATAATAAGTAATAAATAAAATCTATAAGGGGAGATTAAATGGGGGATAAAGGTTTAGATTTTAAACATAAAGAAGTAATAAATATTACAGATGGAAAAAGACTAGGGTATGTTCAAGATGTATGTGCGGACTTAGAAAGTGGAACAATAACACATATTATTGTCCCAGGAAGTAATAAAATAATCAATCTATTTACTCAAAGCAATAATATTGTAATACCTTGGCAAAATGTAAAATGTATAGGTGACGATATTATACTTGTTGAGATATAAAAAAACTTAAAAAAAACAACAAAAACTTTAAAAAAATTATCAAAAATCTATTGACATAAAAAGTTAAAAATGATATTATAAATGTACGTTGATTAACACCTAAAAATATGTTATAAAAAAGGAAAAAATTTCTTTAAAAATTTTAAAAAATATATTGACTTTTATGGCAAATGGTGTTATCATAAAAAAGTACCTAGCAACAGACAAAATTATAAAAAGAGTAAACGTAAGAATTAGTAATAAAATGGAACTTTATGAATAGAATATTAACTGCAATTACTAGTTTTTTATTTTGCCTAAAAATAATGTGAAAAAAGTTTAAAAAAATTGTCGAAAAGTGTTGACAAAGTGAAAAAGGTATAGTATAATGCAAAACGTTCCAACACATAAGGGAACATAAAAAGTACATTGAAAAATAAACAAAAATCCTTTAGAGAAAAACCAAAGCGGTACAGAAGTACC
>CALXZC010000082.1 GCA_944393135.1 uncultured Clostridia bacterium
CTCATTCATCATTTCTGTTTTATACAAACTTACACAGCAAAAACTCGTCTGCATTTTATTTGTCAGACGAGTTTTTAGAGCTTGTCAAGATTAGTGTGTAAATTTTTTAAATTATTTTATTGAGATAGAGAAATTTTAGTTTCTCTATCTTTTAAATTCTTTTATTAAATTATCAATGAATGCTTCTAAGTTTATTGTTTTGTCTTTAAATATTGTATCAGAAAAAGCCTTTCTACAACTAGCAATAACAGTATCATAATCATAATTTTCGGAATTTAATTTTGTATTATTAACTAATTCTTCTATATTACCTGTGTCATATTCACTACTATTTTGCAAGCATTTTTAGGTGTATATTTATATGTTTTTTAAATGTAAAATATTTGTAACATAATTGTAATTAAATAAAAAAGGAGGTGACAATATGCGTAAACTGAAGATACCTCAAAATCATAGTGGAATTAGTAAAACATTGAGATTACCTGAAAATTTAGTCAATGATATTCAAATTCTAGCAGATTTAAAAAATATTTCATTCAATAAAGCAGTATCTGAGCTTTTAGAATTTTCTTTAAAAAATTTAGACGAAGAAGATGAAAAATTAATTAATGAAAAACGTAAAAATTTCTCAACAATCTTTTAATTAAACAATTAGTATACATACTATTGTATACTTCCACTATAACTTTTACTTATCTCTAGATATTTATTCTGTAGTTTTAATTTTTATAATATTTACTATATAATTAAAAGTCAAACCTTTTAAATCTTAAAAAACAATTCAATTTTTATAAATTTATATAAAACTTATAATAAAAAATCATGTATATGTTTTTATCTATCTAAAAATAAAAATAGATGAAAGTATGTACTCTCACCTATTTATTATTCTATTTTATAGTTTCTTATATTCGTAAATAATTAAAAAATTCTTAAAATATCATTATAAGTAACCATTAAGAATAAACCAATCAAAATTGCAAAACCAACTAATTGTATATTCATTTCAGTTTCCTGTTTCAATGGCTTACGTCTAATAGCCTCTATTAATAAAATTAATAGCTTTCCTCCATCTAAAGCAGGTATTGGTAAAAGATTAGTAACACCAAGTGATAATGATATTAATGCCATCATTTCAAAAAATTCTCTAAATCCATTTGTATTTGCAACAACTTCTGAAATACCAACTGGTCCCATCATTTGGTCTATTCCAACTCTTCCTGTAAATAATTGTGCTAAATTATCAAATATAGAAAGTATAAACTCTTTTGTCTCCATAAAGCCATTTATACACCTATTTACAAAAGTATCTTCTGCAAACTTCATATTAACACCTAAGTAATAATCAGAAACTACATCTGGAACTAAATCTATAACAACCTCTGCATCTCCTCTTTTCAAAGTGAACTCTATTGGTTTATTCTCTTCATTACTTTTGCTATTACTTTCATCTAAAATCTCTATCGCCTTATCTCTACTTCCATTTACCTCTTGACCATTTACTTTTAAAATCACATCATTATTTTGTATTCCAGCTCTTTTTGCACTGCTATCCTTATCCATTGTAATTATCTTTGCATTATCATCTAAATAAATTCCAGTAACTTTTGACTTTACTTCTGTTGGTGTCATTTTTACATCTATTTCATTTCCACGTCTTTCAATCTTAACATTTATCTCTTCTCCATTATTCTTAGCCATAACCTTATCTAAGTCTGATTTACTATCAATTTTGTTACCATTTATTTCTATAATTTTATCTCCAGCCTGTATATAACTTTGTGCTGCATAACCTTCAATAACACTGTCTACTTCATTAGATAAATAAGTTCCTCCTATGGAAGCTAAAATAAAATATACAATTATAGCAAATATAATATTAACAGCTGCCCCTGCAAAAACAATCGCCATTCTTTTAGGAATACTAGCCTTAGAAAAAGAGCCCTCTTTTTCAGACTGCTCATCCTCACCTTCCATACTAACAAATCCACCAAGAGGGATTAACCTTAAAGCATATTTAGTTTCTTTTCCGTGTTTTTTCCAAATAGTAGGACCAAAACCTATTGCAAACTCATTTACCTTAACTTTACAAAGCTTTGCAACTGTAAAATGTCCTAATTCATGTATAAGTATTAGAAAGCCAAGTAAAACTATAATCTTTATAATAACAATCAAAATTTCTACCAATAAAAATCCTCCTAAACACCTTTATATTAAAGAAAAAATCATATATGCAAAAGGTGCTAAAAATATTAAGCTATCAATTCTATCTAGCATTCCGCCGTGTCCTGGTATTAAATTACTAAAATCTTTAATATCCACAAACCTTTTAATACTAGATGCTGCAAAATCCCCTATTTGTCCTATTAAACTTAAAATTAAACTTATTACAGCAATAGTAAAATAAGAATAATTCATTCCAAAGAAAGTATTTACAATATATGTATAAACAAGCATTAAGATTATCGCTCCAACTGTACCTGCAATACAACCTTCAACTGATTTTTTAGGACTTATTTTACTAAATTTATGCTTTCCAAACTTCATACCTACAAAGAAAGCACATATATCAGTCCCCCAGGATGCTATTATTATATACCAAATTAATATTTTTCCATTATACATACCATCAATTAAAGCAACAAATGTCATGAAAAATACTATATAGAAAATCCCTATAAAAGTAAATGCTATATCCTTAAAATCAGTTTTCATCTCTGTTGCAATTACTTGTATAAACAAAATTAATAAAACTATTGGTATTGCTAATGCAATAGACATCCCCATATATTCGTTTGGGATAAAATTTACTACGCCAATAAAAAGACAACTTAAATATCCAAGCCATTTTACTGGTTTTGAAATCTTTGATACTGCATTGAAATATTCATTCATAGCAAGAAGTGCTATAATTACTAAAGCTATATCTACTACTATATTATTACCTAATATTAAAATTATTAACACCAATGGAAATCCCAATAGCCCTGATGTTATTCTTTTTATATCCATTTCTTTCATTCCTTTTCTTTAATTTGCTCCAAATTTTCTAGTTCTCTTTTGATATTCTATTATTGCATCATCTAAATCTTTTTCGCTAAAGTCTGGCCAATTTTTATCTATAAATAAAAATTCTGAATATACAACTTGCCAAGGTAAAAAATTACTTAACCTTAATTCTCCACTTGTTCTAATTAATAAATCTGGATCTGGCATACCTGCTGTATATAAATTATTAGATATTGTTTCCTCATTTATGTTGTTTACATTTATTATACCATTTTTTACATCTTCTGCAATCTTTTTTACCGCTTTTATTATCTCGTTTCTTCCTCCATAATTTAGTGCAATATTAAATGTAATACCAGTATTATCCTTTGTCCTTTCCATACATTTGATAATACTTTTTTGCATTCCACTAGATAATGCTGTAATATCTCCAAGAATTTTTACTCTTATATTTTCTGTATCTGCTCTTTTAGAATAATCATCTAAATAATTTTGAAGTAACATCATAAGAGCACTTACTTCATCTTCTGCCCTTTTCCAATTTTCTGTTGAAAAAGCATAAACTGTTATATATTCTAAACCTATCTTATTTGCATATCTAACTATTTTTTCTAAAGTCCTTGCTCCTTCTTTATGTCCAAAACTAGCATTCTTTCCTTGTTTTCTTGCCCATCTCCTATTTCCATCCATTATTATTGCAATATGCTTTGGCATATTATCTTTTTCAAATTCCATTCTGTTCTCCTTAAAATTAATATTACTTAATTTATATTATTATTTTTTCTATTTATTTCTATTTTCTATATACAAAGCTAAATCTCTTAAAAATTCTGCTTTGCTACCAAAACTTTCTAATTTCTTAATTGCTTCTTTTGTTATTTTTTCCAATATTTCTTTTGATTTATCTATTCCGTATTTAGACACATATGTACATTTTTCTAATTTTTTGTCATTCCCAACAGGCTTTCCTAAAATTTTTTCATCACCTTCTACAGATAATATATCATCTTTTATCTGGAAAGCAAGACCTATTTTTTCAGCATAAGATGTTAAATTTTCTAAATCTTTATCATTTGCTCCTCCTAAAATAGCTCCCATTCTAACACATAATTTTAATAATGCACCTGTTTTGTTCTTGTGAATATAATTTAAGTCCTCTTTTGTAATTTCTCTTCCTTCATATTCTGTATCAACATATTCCCCTGCAATCATCCTATCGACAGCTAATGTAAACTCATTTAATACCTGTAATTTCTTTACTTGTTCTTCTCCACTTTCTTCATTTTTTAAATCATCACTAATAACAATATATGCACTATTTAATAAACTGTCTCCTGCAAGAATTGCAGTTGCTTCGTTAAATTTCTTATGATTAGTTAATTTTCCATGTCTAAAATCATCATTATCAATTCCTGGTAAATCATCATGTATTAATGAAAAATTATGAACCATTTCTATCGCAACACTATAAGGAAAACATTTTTGAATATCTTCCTTAAATAAACTATATGTGCTAAGAACTAGAATTGGTCTTAGTCTTTTTCCTCCAGCCATTAAACTATATTCCATGGACTGATTTAATTTTCTTTCTTGGCATTCTTTTTTTATTATATATTTTTCTAATTCTCTATTTACAATTTCTTGATAATGTTTTAGTTCTTTTTTAAAGTCCATTATACTTTCATATAGTATACCTTAATACACTATATCTCCTTTCTACTTTTATACTGACATTACTTCCTTTTCTTTCTTTTCTAAAACTTTATCTATTTCTTCTATATATTTATCTGTCATTTTTTGTATATCATTTTCTGCTTGTTTTAATTCATCTTCTGTCATCTCTCCACCTTTTTGCATAGCTTTTGCTTTATCTATTCCTTCTCTTCTTGCATTTCTTATTGCTACTTTTGTTTCTTCTCCCATTTTCTTTATGTCTTTTACTATTTCTTTCCTTCTTTCTTCATTTAATTCAGGGAAAGCTAGTCTTATTACTTTTCCATCATTATTTGGATTTATTCCTATATCTGATGCTAAAATAGCTTTTTCTATTTCTTTTAATACGCTTATATCCCATGGTTGAATAACTATTAATCTTGCTTCTGGCACTGATATAGCTGCAACTTGATTAATTGGTGTTTGTGTTCCATAATAATCTATTCTTATTTTATTTAATATTGCAGGGTTTGCTCTTCCTGCTCTTACCTCTGATAATTTTTCACTAAAAACACTTATTGTTTTCTCCATTTTTTCTTCTAAACTTGTATAATCCATAATAAACTCTCCTTTTTTATAATTTTATTTTTCACTTTATTATTTTTCATTTGTATTCCTAATATTTATCTTACAATAGTACCTATTTTTTCACCATTTACTGCTCTTACTATATTTTCTGGGTCCTCTATTCCAAATACTAATAATGGCATCTTGTTGTCTCTACACATTGCTGTTGCTGTGGAATCCATTACTTTCAAATCTTTTTCCAATACCTCCATATAAGATACTTCATCATATTTCTTAGCATTTGGATTTTCTTTTGGATCAGAATCATATACTGCATCTACTGCTTTTCCTAGTAATATTATATCTGCTTTTATTTCTGTAGCTCTTAACACCGCTGCTGTGTCTGTTGTAAAATAAGGGTGACCTGTACCACACGCAAATACTACTACTCTTCCTCTGTTTAAATGCTTTTCTGCCTTTCTTTGTATAAATGGCTCTGCGATTTCTCTCATTTCGATTGCTGTTTGTACTCTCGTATATATCCCTCTTGATTCTAATGCATCCTGAAGTGCTAAACCATTCATTGCCGTTGCAAGCATTCCCATATAATCTGCTGTTGTTCTTTCCATCTGGTGGCCATTTCTACCTCTCCAGAAATTTCCGCCACCTACTACTATTGCAACTTGTACTCCCATTTCAACTAATTCTTTTATTTTATCACATATTCCTCCTACTGTTTCTACATCTACTCCTATACCCTTTTTCCCTGCTAATGCTTCACCGCTTAACTTTAATAATATTCTCTTATATTTTGGCATTTTTCACTCTCCTTAATTTTATTTTCTAGCATATTCTATCATACTTTTAAAAAAAATACAGTATTTTTTTAAGAATTTATTAAGAAAAAGAAAACAAATAACTCTTTGAATTTTATATTTGTTTATAAAAACACACTATATTAAAATAGTGTGCTTTTACATAAACTGCTTTCTGCTTAAATTAGTTATTTTTTCTATTGTTTCTATATCTATTTTTTCTCTTAACATATTTTTTGCCATTTTTATTATTCCTTGTTTTTCTCCTCTCTTTTCTCCTTCCATTATTGCTCTTTCCCTATCTTGTCTTAAATAATTTACAAAACCTGACATTTT
>CALXZC010000083.1 GCA_944393135.1 uncultured Clostridia bacterium
TTTCCGTAAGTCGAGAATTTTCTGTACTAATTTGCTTGTTACTTTTATATTATATATTTTTCAATGTGCTAAAGTGTTACAAATACACTAAACTCACTTGGTGGGTCCGACAAGAATCGAACTTGTGACCTCGCGCTTATCAGGCGCGCACTCTAACCATCTGAGCTACGGACCCTGATAAGCCTAGTGTATAGCACACTCAAAAATAAACAATACAAGTCAAACTACTTCTCCTTAGAAAGGAGGTGATCCAGCCGCACCTTCCGATACGGCTACCTTGTTACGACTTCACCCCAATCATCAAGCCTACCTTCGGCCACTTTGACATGGACTTCGGGTATTCTCAACTCTCATGGTGTGACGGGCGGTGTGTACAAGGCCCGGGAACGTATTCACCACGGTATGCTGACCCGTGATTACTAGCAATTCCGGCTTCATGTAGGCGGGTTGCAGCCTACAATCCGAACTAGGGACGCTTTTTGCAGATTTGCTCCTCCTCGCGGATTCGCTTCTCTCTGTAACGCCCATTGTAGTACGTGTGTAGCCCAAGACGTAAGGGACGTGATGATTTGACGTCATCCTCACCTTCCTCCGTATTAACTACGGCAGTCTGATTAGAGTTCCACTTGGTGGCAACTAATCACGAGGGTTGCGCTCGTTGCGGGACTTAACCCAACATCTCACGACACGAGCTGACGACAACCATGCATCACCTGTATACCAGCTCCGAAGAGGGATCTAATTTCTTAGACTTTCTAGTATATGTCAAGTCTTGGTAAGGTTCTTCGCGTTGCGTCGAATTAAACCACATACTCCACTGCTTGTGCGGGCCCCCGTCAATTCCTTTGAGTTTCAACCTTGCGGCCGTACTCCCCAGGTGGGATACTTATTGCGTTTGCGGCGGCACAGACTCATTCGAGCCTACACCTAGTATCCATCGTTTACGGCGTGGACTACCAGGGTATCTAATCCTGTTTGCTCCCCACGCTTTCGCGCCTCAACGTCAGTTACAGTCCAGTAAGCCGCCTTCGCCACTGGTGTTCTTCCTAATATCTACGCATTTCACCGCTACACTAGGAATTCCGCTTACCTCTCCTGCACTCTAGCATTACAGTTTCAGATGCAGTCCTAAGGTTAAGCCCTAGGTTTTCACATCTGACTTGCAACGCCGTCTACTCGCCCTTTACACCCAGTAAATCCGGATAACGCTTGCACCCTACGTATTACCGCGGCTGCTGGCACGTAGTTAGCCGGTGCTTTTTCTTCAGGTACAGTCATTTGTTTCTTCCCTGACAAAATAAGTTTACAATCCGAAGACCTTCTTCCTTCACGCGGCGTCACTGGATCAGAGTTTCCTCCATTGTCCAATATTCCCAACTGCTGCCTCCCGTAGGAGTCTGGGCCGTGTCTCAGTCCCAATGTGGCCGGCCAGCCTCTCAGCTCGGCTACTGATCATAGCTTTGGTAGGCTCTTACCCCACCAACTGGCTAATCAGCCGTAGACTCATCTTCTAGCGGATTTCTCCTTTGATCACTCTATGATGCCATAGTGTGGTCTTATGGGACATTAGCAAAAATTTCTTCTTGTTATTTCCCTCTAAAAGGCAGATTATCTACGTATTACTCACCCGTCCGCCACTAAAACTTCTCGGTGAACTTCAAATCTGATAAATCTTCATTTCCGTTCGATGAAAAGTTTTCGTTCGACTTGCATGTCTTAAATGCGCCGCCAGCGTTCATCCTGAGCCAGGATCAAACTCTCGTTTAAAATATCCTTTTCTCATTTCACGCTTTATTCGCGAATTTACTTCTTTTTAATTGACGGTTGCACTCTTCGTACAACCTTTTGGTTTGCTCTTGCATTGTTTATTTTTCAATGTGCTCCTGTTCTCTGTAGAGAACGACTTTATTATAACACAAAGAGTCAACTTTTGTCAACATATTTTTTACAAAAAAATAAAAAGTTTTTTCTGTTTTATTTTTATGTTTAACTCTCTCCTTGCGACGTCTATTATGATACTACTTTTTGTCTTCTTTGTCAACACTTTTTTTAAAATTTTTTAACTTTTTTTCAATTCTTTTTATAAGTAATTAAACATCTACTAAAATTACGTCTTCACCTATCTTTTTTATACTATTCCATGGTATAGTTACATTATTCTTACTATTTATACTATTAAATATCTTTCCAGTTTTTGCTACTATAATTGAATGTATTTCTCCTTTTTCAAAATCTGCTTGAACATCAATCACAAATCCTAATATTTTTCCATCATTTATATTAATTACTTCCTTTTGTTTAAAATCAATTCCTCTTGACATATTATCACCAATACATTATATGAAAGAAGACTCCATTTAATTCATGAAGTCTTCTTTTAAATATTCTATTATTTTATTTACATTCATTGCATTGGATCCTTTAAAATAAATTATATCATCTTTTTGTATTATACTTTCTATCTTCTCTATTACTTCTTTTTCATCTTTAAAATAAAAAACTTTAGAAACATATTTTCTAGCATTATTAACTAGATACTTCATTGCATCTCCATATGCAATCAAAACATCAATATTTAAATCCTTAAAACATTCTCCTAAATCTTCATGTATTTTTTTAGAATATTCTCCAAGCTCTAAAATATCAGCAAGAACAGCTATTTTTCTTTTATAATTTAAATTGCTTAATGTTTTTAATCCTGATTCTGTTGAACTTGGACTTGCATTATATGTATCATCAATTATAGTAAAGTCTTTAATTTTTATTTTTTCCATTCTTCTTGAAAAATTCCTATATTTATCTATACCTTTTATAATATTTTTTGAAGAAATATTATAAAGTTGCCCTATTTTTATGGCTATTAGCGAATTTAATACATTATGTTCTCCTATATCATTTATTTTTAAATGTTCTAATTTATTATATATATATGTATCAAACTCTATATAATCATTATTCATTTTTATATTTTTTGCATCATTTATACTATAAAATTCTATATTTACATTGTCATTTTTATAATTTTTTAAATATTCATCATCTTTATTTAATAACAATATTTTTCTACCTACTAACCCATTTGCTATTTTTGTTTTTTCTTGATAAATTATATCTTTACTTCCAAATTTTCCAATATGAGATGTTCCTATATTAGTAATAACCGCAATCTCTGGTTTTAATATTTTTGTTAAAATGTCCATTTCTCCAACAAAATCAACACCTGCTTCAAACACTCCAACATCTTGATCTTGAAGTTTTAATGTCATAAGTGGTAATCCTATATTACCATTCATATTTTTTTCTGTAGTCATTACTTTTTTCTCTTGAGATAATACAGAAGATATTATCTCTCTTGTACTTGTTTTTCCCACGCTACCTGTTACTGCTACAATAGGAATACTTATATGAATATCTCTATTATATTCTCCTATACTATGTAAAGCAATTAAAGTATCTTCAACTTCAATAATAATTAAATTCTTATTCTTTATTAAATATTCTTTTATATTTAAAGCATCTATTTTATCCTTTGCTACAAAAAATCCACAACATCCTTTATCTATTACCATATCCAAATATTTATGTCCATCTGTTTTTTCACCTGACAATGGAATAAAAAAATCTCCATTATTTACTTCTCTACTATCTATTTTATAATTAGTTATCATTAATTCTTTATTTCCATTTATTAATTTTCCATTTGTAGCTTTTAAAATATCTGTTACTTTTAGCACTTAAATCACCTGTTTTTATTTTACCATATTATTAACTATTTGCAATAGAATTAAAATAATTATTTATTCCATTTACTACTGCTTGTGCTATTTGTTGTTCATTATCCATAATCCATTGTGCATCTTCTGGATTATCATGAAAAGCAACTTCAAGTAACACTGCTGGTGCATTTGTTCTAATTATTTCATATAAACTACTAGTATACAGTACTCCTCTGCCTTTAGATGAGTCTGGATATATCTCCATTATTTCGTCATATATAGCATTTGCAAGTCTATCTCCTGGCGTATTAGGTCTATTAGCAAATATTTCTGGTCCTTGTGCATTATATCCTTGCCCACTAGCATTACTATGTAAAGCTACATGAATATCTGGTCCTATCTCGTTACTTTTTCTGACTGCTGCACTTAATTTTTCATTTGGATCATTTCTATATACAGTATATCCTTGACTTTTTAAAAGTTGTTCTACAATATCTGCTATTCTATTCATTCTATATTCTTCTGTACCAAAATCACCATATCCTACATTAAACTCCTGAGTAGATGGACTTAAAAAAATAACTTTTTCTTCCATATTGTACCTCCTACTTTTCTTTATAATAATATTAAAAAAACTGGTATTATATACCAGTTTTACTCATTTTTCATTAAATCTATTAAATTTTCCATCTCTTCTTGTGTAAGAGTAATTCCTTTACTCATTTTTTCATGATCTTCTGCCCAATCTCTAATATCATATTTTGGTGGTCTGTCATTCCAGCTAACTAAATTAATTTCTCTTCTCCAACCATTAGCATTTTCAGATAACACACCTATTTCTTTTACAATTTCATATTTTATATCTGCCATATTCTTCCTCCTATATTCAGGAGTATTCTATCATACTAATGTTAAAAATACAATAATTCTATAATTCTTTTCCTATTTTATTTCTTATTCTAAGTAAAGCATTCTTTTCAATTCTTGATACTTGTGCTTGAGATACTCCAAGTTCCTCAGCAAGCTCTACTTGTGTTTTATCTTTAAAATATCTTTTTTCAATTATATATCTTTCTTTATCATTTAATTTATCTAAAATCTGTTCTATTGATATTTTATTTATTAAGTCTTCAGAGTCTTCTTTTTCGTTTTTTAACTGATCAAGTAGAAATATTTGATCACCCCCATCATTATATACAGTATCATATATAGACATAGGAGCAACCATACTATCTATTGCAAGTATTATTTGTTCTTTTGGAGCACCTATTATTTTTTCAAGTTCATCTATTGTTGGTTCTTCATTATGTTTTGCTATGTATTTTTCTCTCTCTTGAGATATAACATAAGATAAATCTCTTAATGATCTTGTAACTCTAAACGCACTATTATCTCTTAGATATCTTTTTATTTCACCTATTATCATTGGTACAGCGTAAGTTGAAAATTGTACTTCTTGCGTAATATCAAAATTATCTATAGCTTTTATAAGACCTATTACACCAACTTGAAATATATCATTAATATTTTCTCCCCTATTATTAAACTTTTTAACTAAACTTAAAACTAATCTTAAATTCGCATTAATAAACTCATCTTTATATTGAGTCTGACCATTTTTAATTTTTCTTAACATTTCCATTTGTTCTTTTGATGAAAGTTTTGGTAACTTAGAAGTATCTAAACCTTGTATTTCTACTTTAACATTTGTTCCATTCATATGTATCTCCCCTTTGTTGTTATTATTTTTTACATATGATTTTGGTTATATTCACATTCGACTTTTATAGATATTTTTAGTGTTTTTAAAATAAAACAACAAAATCTCATTATATTTATATGAACAAATGTTACTGTTATACTTATATATTTTTAATCATATCTTTTTAGACAAAAAAATAGCAAATAACTTTATTCGTCATTGCTATTTTATATTTTATATTTTATTCTACATTATATAAAGCTTTTATATCCCATACTACACCGTTTGGTGTATCGTTTAAAATTATTCCTTTTTCATCTAAATTACTTCTTATAGCATCTGCCTTGTCAAAATCTTTAACCTTCTTAGCTTCTGCTCTTAAATTAATTTGATCTTGTATATACTCTATACTTATATTTAGTCTTTTTAAATATTTATTTTTCATATCGTTAATAAACTCATCTGGATCTTGAGTAAGTAGTCCAATTATTGAATACACTTCTTTTAAATTAGCTAACATTTTTGAAAAAGTATTTGCTATCTGTTGTCTATTATTTTTATTTGCTTTTTTTAACAATCCATTTGCATACTTAAATACACCAAATAATTCAGATATTGCTGCTGCAGTATTAAAATCATCATCCATTACTTCAATAAATTTAGGAATAATATTTCCAGATATATCATCCTCCATAGTTTCACCATTTTTATCTCCACTATTTTTTAAAATAAATTCATTCATATTTTTTATTGTAGTATAAAAATAATATAAATGACT
>CALXZC010000084.1 GCA_944393135.1 uncultured Clostridia bacterium
ATAACACCACTAATAGGAAATGGAAATCCAGATTATTCCTCATTACTTAATGCAGTAATAGCAATGGGATTTATATATTTAGTAGGAGTAATAAGTACATACTTATATAATAGATTAATGATAAACATCTCACAAGGAGTATTACATAATATAAGAAAAGAAATGTTTGAACATATGCAAACATTACCAATAAAATACTTTGACAGCCATCCACATGGAGAAACAATGAGCACATATACAAATGATGTTGATACATTAAGGCAATGTATATCACAAAGTATACCACAAGTATTTTCTTGTGTAATATCAATGATATCAGTTTTAATTGCAATGTTTGTAACAGATGTATATTTAACACTTGTAGTAATTGTAATGGTAGCAATAATGGTAGCAGTTGCAAAATTCTTTGCATCAAGAAGTTCTAAAAACTTTATAGCTCAACAAAAGAATTTAAGTATTGTAAATGGTTATATAGAAGAAATGATGGCAGGTCAAAAAGTAGTAAAAGTATTTTGCCATGAAGAAGAAAATAAGAAAAATTTTGATAAATTAAATGAAGCTCTATGTGATAGTATGACAAAAGCAAATAGCTATGCAAATACATTAATGCCTTGCATTGCAAACATAGGTAACTTAGGATATGTATTAATTGCAATAATCGGTGGAGTTTTAGCAGTAAATAATATATTAACAATAGGAAGTATAGCAGCATTCTTACAATATATAAAAGCATTCACAAACCCACTAGGTCAGGTATCACAACAAATGAACTCAATAATTATGGCGTTAGCCGGAGCTGAAAGAATATTTAATTTAATAGACGAAGAATCAGAAAAAGACAATGGATATGTAACTTTAGTAAATGCAAAGATGGAAAATGGAAAAATAGTAGAAGTAGAAGAAAGAACAGGAATGTGGGCATGGAAACATCCACACCATGATGGAAGTGTAACATATACAAAACTTTGTGGAAATGTAGAATTTGAACATGTTAAATTCGGATATGAACCTAATAAGGAAGTATTACATGATATATCTTTAGTTGCAAAAGAAGGAGAAAAAGTATCATTTGTAGGAGCAACAGGAGCAGGAAAAACAACAATAACAAACTTAATTAATCGTTTTTATGACATACAAGGTGGAAAAATACGTTATGATGGAATTAATATTAAAAAAATAAGAAAACAAGATTTAAGAAGATCTTTAGGAATGGTATTACAAGATACTAATTTATTTACAGGAACAATAAGAGAAAATATCAGATATGGTAAATTAAATGCGACAGATGAGGAAGTAGAAGAAGCTGCAAAACTTGCAAACGCAGATAAATTTATAAAACACTTACCACATGGATATGACACAATGATAGACGGAAGCGGAGAAGGATTATCACAAGGACAAAGACAATTACTATCAATAGCAAGAGCAGCCTTAAACAATCCACCAGTATTAATCTTAGACGAAGCAACATCATCCATAGACACAAGAACAGAAAAAGTAGTTCAAGATGGAATGGATAGTTTAATGAAAGGAAGAACAGTATTTGTAATAGCACATAGGTTATCAACAATAAAAAATTCAGATTTAATCATGGTGTTAGACCATGGAAACATTATGGAACGTGGAAAACACGAAGAATTAATAAAAAATCATGGAATGTATTATGGATTATATACAGGAGCAATAGAAATAGACTAAATGAGAATTTTGGGGACGGGCAATTTTTGTCTCACTTTATAAAAAAATCAAGAAGATTTTAAACATCTTCTTGATTTTTTATAATTTAATATAATTAATTATTCCTTTGGGGTATCAGTTTTTTTAGAACTTTCCTTTTTACCATCTTTAACAGCTTCTGCCATAGCTCCTAAAGAACTTAGAGCATTTGTTGCTTCAAATGGAATAAATACTTTGTTTGCTTCACCTTCTGCTACTTTCTCTAAAGCTTCCAAAGATTTTAATTGAACTAATTTATCATCAGGGTTAGATTTCTTAATTGCTTCATAAACCATTTGGATTTCTTTAGCTTTGGCTTCAGCAACTTCACGAATAGCTTGAGCTTCACCGGCAGCTCTTCTAATTTGAGATTCTTTATCAGCTTCAGCTTCTAAGATAGCTGCTTGTTTTTTACCTTCTGCAATAGTAATAGCAGATTGCCTTTGAGCTTCAGATTCTAATATCATAGCCCTTTTATTTCTTTCGGCATTCATTTCTTTTTCCATTGCATCCTTAACATCTGGTGGAGGTGTAATATCTTTGATTTCAACTCTATCGATTTTACAACCCCATCTGTCAGTAGCTTCATCTAAAACAACTCTTAATTGAGTATTAATACCATCTCTTGAACTAAAAGTTTCATCTAAGCTCATTTTACCAATAATATCACGTATAGTTGTAATAGCTAAATATTCAATACCTTTTTTTAAGCTTTGAATTTCATAAACAGCCTTTGCAGGGTCAGTTATTTGATAGAATACAACTGTATCAATGGTAATAGTAACATTATCTTTAGTAATAACATCTTGAGGTGGAATATCCATAGTTTGTTGTTTTAAACTGACAACACTTCTTACATGATCTAAGAAAGGTATAATAATTGTAAGACCAGCATCAGCGACCTTATAAAATTTACCTAATCTTTCAATAATGTATACCTCAGCTTGTTTAACAATCTTAATAGACATAGCTGCAAGTATTAAAACGATAATTAGTAAAATAATTAAAACTACCATAATGATCCTCCTTTAATCTTATATATAATTTTAATATAAAAAACTATTTTATAGGTGTAACAATAACTTTAACACCCTTAATATCTGTAATTTCAACTTCTGTACCTTTAAGTATATCTATATCATCTTTACTAATAGCAGACCAGATTTCTCCATCAACTTTAACTTGCCCAGTAGAATTTATAGAACTAATATCTTTAGTAACAATTCCTTTTTTGCCTATTATAGAAAAAGCATTTGTTTTAACAGTATCAATATTGGCAAACTTCTTAACAAGTGGCTTAGTAGCTAAAATTAAAATAACAGATGAAATTAAAAACACAGTAGTTTGAATAATAATATTATCAGTGAAAAAACTAACCACCATTGCAATTAGTGAACTTAAAGATAGCCAAAAAATTAAAAATCCTGAAGTTAAAACTTCACCAATTACAAAAACACCTGCTAAAATTAACCACATATACCACATAAAGAAAACCCTCCTTAAATTACCAACTAATACTATTATAACATATATTTTACAAAAAGAAAATATGTAAACTAAAAAAACTTAAAAAAAAGAACAGTTCAAATTTTTATTTCGAATATAATTAAATTTTATTTTATAATATATATTCAAAAGTATTTGATAAAATACATTTCGGAAGTGAACTACTTAATTTCTAGAGCCAATAGACGTAGGTTGTATTATATCAATGAATAATTTTAAAAAAAAAGAACATAATTAAAAAGAGGTGTTAATTATGAGTGATGAAAAGAAAGATAAAATACAAGAAAATAAAGAAAATCAAAAGGTTGCAAGAAAAAATGAACCAGAAGTAGGAGAAGATAGTACAAAATATGGAGAATTTATATCTACGTATTTTGCATGGATACCATTGCCAGAACAAAAAGAAAATGCAGAAAGATTACAAAATATAACAAAAAAAGATAAAAAAGAGAGAAAAAATTAGAAAAAAAGAGATAAAAAGAGAAAATGCTATATTTTGTCATATTAAAAGTCAAAGAAAGTCAAAAAAAACTACTTGCAAAATTCTAATATGATAGTATAATTACATTGCAGGTCAAAGAAAGTCAAAGTTAAAACTTGAAATTAGGGGGAATTAATAATGAGAATGTCAGATATAATAGAAGAATTCATAAAAGAATTATTTGATGATGGAAGTGATGCAATAGAAATACAAAGAAATGAACTTGCGGAACAATTTAATTGTGTACCATCACAAATAAACTATGTAATATCAACTAGATTTAAACCATCACAAGGGTATTATGTAGAAAGTAGAAGAGGTGGTGGAGGGCATATCACCATAAAAAAGGTAAACAACGACAAAGAAGATTATATAATGCATATTATAAATAATATAGGTAATGAAATAACCTCTAATGAAGTAGATATTTTAATCAGTGATTTTCTATCTTATAATATAATAGGAACCAAAGAAGCAAAATTGTTAAAGGTGGCTACAAGCGATAATGTCTTAAAGTTATCAAAAGAACTAAAAGATAAAGTTCGAGCGAGAATTTTCAAAAATATGTTATTAAATATATAAAGGAGGAGATTATAATGTTATGTGATAATTGTGGAAAAAAACAAGCTAATGTAAAATATACGGAAAATATAAATGGAAAGGTGAGAGAACTTAACTTATGTGAAGAATGTAGCAAAAAATTAGGAATAGGAAATATGGATTTTAGTATGCCAATAGATTTTTCAAGCTTTTTAGGAGGATTTATGGATGACTTAATGGTACCAGAAATCATGCCAATGATAGATAATTTGAAAACAATCACTTGTAAAAATTGTGGCTCTACATTTGAAAACATAATGAACACTGGAAAAGTAGGGTGTAAAGATTGCTATTCAGTTTTTGAAGATAGATTGGATCCAATATTAAAGAAACTACAGGGAGCCAATAGACATGTAGGAAGAATTGGAAAAATGATAGATAATAAAATAGATAGTCAAAATAAAAATAAAGAAAACCCAAATAAAGAGGGGAAAAAATTAGAGGAAAATAAATTAGAAAAATTACAAAAAGAATTAAAAGAAGCAATTAAAGAAGAAAGATATGAATATGCAGCAAAAATAAGAGACGAAATTAAGAAATTAGAAAAATAGAGAGGTGTAGAATATGAATTGGTATTTACAAACAAGTGAAGATACAGATGTAGTTAAAAGTACAAGAATAAGATTTGCAAGAAATCTAAATGAATTTAATTTTCACCTAAATGACTTAAATTTCAAAGAATTAGAAAAGAAAATAGAAGATAACTTGTATGCAATAGGTTATGGACTAAAATTCTTCAGACTAAAAGACATGGATAATATTACTAAAGCAAGTTTAGTAGAAAAAAATTTAATAAGTTCAACATTTGTAGCAAAAAGAAGTGAAAAAGGAAGTATATTAATAGATGAAGAAGAAAATATTTGTATAGAAATAGGAGGAGAAGATCATCTAAAAATACAAGTATTTAGTAGTGGATTAGAACTAGAAAATGCTCTAAACTTGGCAATAGAAATAGAAGAAAAAATAGGAGAAATATTTGGATTTTGTATAAATAAAAAATATGGATATTTAACAAAAAGACTAACAGACATAGGAACAGGACTAAAAGCATCAGTGATAGTACATTTACCAGCACTTTCAAAAACTGGAAATATAAGAAAAATGTTAGACGTAGTTCGTGATTTCAATATGGAAGTCAAAGGTGAATACGCAAAATCTAATAAAAATCAAGGAGATTTGTATCAAATATCTAATAAGCAAACAATAGGAATAACAGAAAAAGAAATTATAAACAATTTAAAAGTAATAATAAAGAAAGTAGAAGAGCAAGAAAGACTTGCAAGGAAAATGCTTACAAAAGAGCCAATCGAATTAGAAGATATGATATTTAGAAGCTATGGAATATTAACTAATTGTAAGAAAATATCTTATGACGAAGTAAAAGAATTATTATCAAACATAAAACTAGGAACAGACTTAGGAATATTAGAAAATTTAACAGATTTAAAAGTACAAAAATTATATTTATATACAAAACCAGCAAACTTACAAAAATATTTAGGCGCAAAATATGACAAAGTAGAGCAAGAAGTAAAAAGAGCAGAAGTAATAAAACAAATAATAGCATCAAACTAGTAATAATAAAAAACAAAAAGTAAAAAATAAAAAATTAAGGTCTGTCCCCAATGCGACAAAAAATAGGCATAGGGACTGTCCCCATGAGTACATAAGTACATGAGTAGGAAAGGAAGGAGTTGATTATTATGACATATAGTTTTACAAATAGAGCTAAAAAAGCGATTGAGTTAGCTGATGAGTTAGCTGTTGAATTAGGACATAATTATGTGGGAACTGAACATATTTTGTATGGTTTAG
>CALXZC010000085.1 GCA_944393135.1 uncultured Clostridia bacterium
GTTGCTGTTGTTTCTACTACTTTATTCGTTAATTTATTTTCGTTTTTAATAGCTGTACAAGAAAAAGTAAATAATGATATTAACAAAAAAGCTAATGTAATTTTTATTCTTTTTTGACTTATTATAAGCATATACATACCTCTCTTATAATATGTATATGCTTTTTAATTTTTTTTATTCTTTTATTTCTACTCTTTTAACATTTTTTATTTTTTGTAATTTTTTTATTATTTGCTTAAAGTCCATTCTAGCTTTTGTAAGCACCGTTAATTTTATTTGTGCTTTTTCTTCACTTACATATGCTTCTAAACTTTCGATATTTATTTTATCTTTTGTGAATATATCTGTTATTTCTAGTGCTAGATTTTTTCTATCTTCTGCTATTATTTCAAATGTTTTTTTTTGATTTTCATTTTTCTTATTTTTATTTAGTAATTCTACAATTCTAGTTTTTGCCTTTGCTGTTTTTACATCTTTTAACCACTCTTCTTGAAAATTCGTTTCTTTTTCTCCAATTTCTATTTCTACTATATTTCCATTCTCTAACTTTGTTATAAATGGCATTGATACACTATTTACTATACATCTTTTTATATGATCTCCTATTTCTTGATGTATATTATAAGCAAAATCTATTGCTGTTGAACCTTTTGGTAAAACTTTTATATCTCCTTTTGGTGTAAATACATAAATTTCATCATCTAATATTTCGTCTTTTAAAGTTTCCAAAAACTTTTTAGGATTTTCTATTAAATTTTCTAGCTCTAAACTGTCCCTAATTCCTGATAGATTATTTTCAAACTTTGCTTCTTTGTCTCTTGCTTTTTCATACATCATATATGAAAAATAGTTTGTAATCCCATATTTTGCTATTCTATTCATTGCATAACTACATATTTGTACTTCAAACATCACTCCATCTTCTCCTAATAATATCTCGTGTATTGATTGATACATATTATTTCTAGGAGTTGCTATATAATCTTTAAAGTTCCCTGGGATTACAGAATATATAGTATTTAAAATTCCTAGTATTCTATAACATTCTGCTTTTCCTTTTGTTATTATTTTTATTGAAAATAAATCTTTTATTTCATCTATATTGATTTTTTCATCTTTCATTTTTTTATATATATTAAATAGATGTTTATTTTCTATTTTCACATTTGCATGTATTTTTTGTTTTCTTAATTCTGATATTATCCTATTTTTAGTTTTTTCTAAAGATAACTTGTTTTGATTTTTCTTATTTTCTAATTCCTTTACTATTTTTTCATAATCTTCTGGATACAAATATTTAAATGCTCCATCTTGTAGTTTCATTTTCATATCATACATACCTAGTTTATGTGCTATTGGTGCATATAAATCTATCGTTTCTCTACTAATTGCAATTTGTTTATCTCTTTTTAAATATTTTAATGTTCTTACATTATGCAATCTGTCTGCTAGTTTTAATATTATAACTCTGATGTCATTTTCCATTGCTATAAACATTTTTTTATAGTTTTCCGTTTTTGCTTCTTCTACTGTTTTAAATAATTTACTTAATTTAGTTACTCCATCTACTAATTGTGCAACATCTTTCCCAAAATTTTTATTTATATCCTCATATGTTGCTTTAGTATCTTCTACGACATCATGAAGTAGTGCAGCACAGATTGTTGTTGTATCTAATCCAAGTTCTGCTAGTATATATGCCACATTTAATGGATGTATTATATATTCTTCTCCTGATTTTCTTTTCTGATTTTTATGCATCATATATGCATATTTATATGTATTTATTATTTTATTTTTATCAATATTTCTATTTCTTAATTTAGCCTCATATACTATATCTCCTATAGTTATTTCTTTGGTATTATTCATACTTGTTCTCCTATCCATATTTTCTTTTTTCTGAATAGTAACGACACACATTATGTACCATTTTATTATTTAACAAAAATTCTCGACCGTCTTTTTTTACTGACTGATTTTTTAGATTATCATCTAAACACTTACTGCATACTATACATTTATTTTTTTCAGTATTTAGAAGTTCTGGTTCTTCTTTTTCTAAATCAAATGTAAATTCTGGCATTACTTCTGATAAAACTGGGCAAAATGTGGCTTTTAATCCATCTTCTTCCATCCATACTTGAAGCCCTTTTCCCCCATTTTGACAATATACTTTATTTTCCTTATTATATATTTGCCATTCTTCTTCATCTAAAAATATTTTAGGTGCTTTTATTTTTAAGTTTTCCCTTATTGCTAAACGATTTATCTCTTTTACAATCTCCATCCATTTTTTTGGTTCTACATGTTTTAATGGATTTTTCTTTTCATGTAAGGCTTCAAAGCTTCCTGCATGGAATGTAAACCACTCTATTCCCATTTTAGAATACGTTTCTATTATTTCTTTATAATCATCTTGGTTTATTTCCCATATTGTAGGCTGAATTTTTACTATTATTCCTTTTTCTAAACAATATTTTATTGCTTCATTTATCTCTTTTAAATTTATTTTTTTGTTTCCTTTCAAATACTGTAACTTTTTCTCATCTATGGTATCTACACTATAACTTATATAATTTATTGATTTAGCATCTATTTCTTTAGTTAATTTTTTTATTACTTCTACTCCATTATATCCAGAAGTTGAAAACATTACTTTTTTTCCCGCTTTTATGAATTCTTTGGCTGCTCTATTGCAAAATTCTGTATCTACTGATACGTCTGGATTTCCTAATATGTATGCATTTTTTAGATTAGGTAATTTTTTTATTATAACCTTTATTTGCTCTAAATTTCCCTGATAGTCCTTGTGTTTTTTTCCATAACTTTCTTGAGTACATCCTATACAAGAACATGTGCATTTTTTTCTTCCGAATGTTCCTGTATATAAAGTTAATTCTTCAACATTTTCTAACAAATTAACCTTGTCCATAAAAAAACCTCCTAAACTTTTTCTTGTATTAGTTTATGAGGTTTATTTTTTGTTTAGAACTATATAAAGAAAAAAGATTTTAGTTTTTTTACTAAAACCTTTTATCTTCTTTTATCTATTGCATAACTACTTCCCATGACTGATTTTGCTGCATGTTTTACTTGTGCACCTATTTCTCCAATTTCTAGTATGTTGTGAAATCTTCCTGTATCTGCAACTACAACTCCTATTGATAGAGATGTTAATGGGAATTGTTCTATTATTCCCTTCCTATTTGCTACTTCTATATATCCTTTTTCAATATCATCTTCTGTAAAATATCTAAGTACATTCATATCAAACTTTGATATTATATTCTGGCATAATTTTTCACAATTAATTCCTGGAACTATTGCTACAAAATCATCTCCACCAATATGTCCAACAAATGTGTTTTCTAATTCATCACTATGTACTGAATTTACTATTGTATCTGCTGTAAATTCTATTATTTGGTCTCCTTTTAAGAAACCATAAACATCATTATATGCCTTAAAATTGTCTAAGTCTAAATATAATACTGAGAAAGCCTCTCCTCTTAATAGCCTTTTCTTTAATTCTGCATGTATTTGTACATTTCCTGGAAGCCCTGTTAATGGACTTACCCTTCTATTGCTTGAGAGTAATCTATTTAAGTTTTTTACTGTATAATATAAATATTCTTCATCTACTGGTTTTTTTATGAAATACTCCACAGATTCTCTTAATATTCTTACTCTATGTTCTTTACTTCTTTTTGATGATACGACTATTACTGGAGTTATAGTATTGTCTTCGTCTTTTCTAATCTTTCTACATAAATCTATTACATCTCTATCTATTGCATCTTCATTTATTACTATTAGAGATGGTATGTTTTTAAGTGCTATGTCTATTTGTCCTGTTTTTACACTAATAAATTTATATTCTGGATCATTTCTAAATAATTCTCTAAAAATAACGATTGAAGAATCATCATCATCAATAATATATATTTCCTGTACCATTTATTTACTCCCTTTCTATTTTGTTCTATTATATACAAATACCTCTATATTTTTCAAGCTTTTTTAATTTTTATTTTCTTTATTTTTTATAATTCCTTTTAATTCTATTTTCTTGTTCAATATTTCTCTTATTTCTTTAGTATCTATAGCTGGAAATGCCTTTTTTAGTCTGTAAACATTTCTATATAATCTAATTATTATTCTATTTCTCTTTTCATTTAAATCATTTACAATTTTTTGTATATTTTCTGTTATGTCTAATTTTTCTGTAGTTTTCTCTGTTTTTATTTCTTTTAATTTTTCTTTTATTTGATTATTTAATTCTTCTATTTTTCTTAATGCACTTTGTATGTTTTTAACCTTTATAACACTTGTTATTACATCAACCATAAACACTAAGCTTGATATTGTAACTACAAAATATAAGATATTTATGTCTGTATTTCCTACAATTCTTTGTATAAAAGGATGTATAAATTTCACAAATACTACTCCCAATATTCCCCAATATATTGAGTTTGATAAGCATATTCTTCCTTGGAAATTTATTTTGTGGTCAGAATAATCCCAATATTTTGTATGAAATATTTTTTCTAAAAGTACTCCAACTATATATTCCCAGATTGTTAATATTATTAATGATATTATAAATAATAAGATAATATTATTTTCTAAATTTTTTAATATAGTAATCATTATTATTGCACCAAATCCATATATTGGGCAGATTGGTCCTTTTAGAAAACCTGTATTTATTATTCTTTTTTCCATTACTGATCTAAATACAGATTCCATAACCCATCCTAAAATTGAATAGATTAAAAAATATGTTAATAATAAAAATAATTCTTCTTTCATTTGCTTACCTCTTAAAAGCCTCCTACAATTTGTAAGAGGCTATATTTTATTTGTTTACTAGAACTCTAGCAGTTTCAGCTATTCCGCTTTCATTATAAACAGTTACTTCTATTTTATTTACCCCATCATGTAATGGTATATTGCTATATACAAATTGTTTTCTTTGTTCTTTTGTATATACCTGAGTTAAGTCAAGGAAAACACGTTTACTATCGTCTTCATCTAATCTATATTCTACTCTTGTAATTCCTTCTTCATCTGATGCCTGTATAACAAAATTTGATGAACCATCTGTTGTTACTTTTAATGTTGGCTTAGTTACTCCTTTTATTTCTTGTGTTTTTGTTTCTGTAGCATTATTAATATCTACAACTGAGACTGTTAATGTATGTTGTCCCATTGGTATTTCTATTAATTGTTCTGTTGTCATATTGTTAATTTCAACTCTTTGTTCTTCTTCGTCATCCCATCTATATGTCATATATGAAAGTTGATTTTTTCCGCTTGCTACTACTTTTATGTTATTTCCCTCTAACTGAAAATCTATACTTATATCACCTTGTCTTGTATATACTGCTGAATAGTTAGATTCTTTTCCATTTTCATCTATAGCATATACATTTAAAGTGTTTTCTCCTGTTGGAATTTCTATTGTTTGTGTAACGCTTTTCTTTCCTGATACTTCTAGTTCTGATGGTTCTTGTCCATTCCAATTATATGTTACTCTTTGTAACTTACTACTATGGCTTACTTCTAATTCTAATTCTGTCTCTGATATTTCTTGCACTGAAATAGTAGGCTTTTCTTCAGTATTTGTAGTTGCTTGCATTCCCTGATACATTGAGTATGAGCCACTTCCTATCATTAATATTCCAAATACTATTAAAGCTATCGCAAAAAATCTGACTATTTTTTCTATTTCTATTGTTCCACTTCTACTGTTATTTATTCTCTGTTTATTCTCTTTTTTTGGTTTTGGTGGTTCCACACTTAATATTTGGTTCAATATTTTCACCTCTTTTGTTATTATGGAGAAATTATACCATATGGCACTTTAAAAGTAAATAGAAAAATATTTATTAATAAATATTACAT
>CALXZC010000086.1 GCA_944393135.1 uncultured Clostridia bacterium
TACAGTTTCTACACTATTGTTACCTTCAATGGGAATGGTAATAAATATAATTACGTATTTTATTGTAAGACAAATAAATATAAGTTCACAATTAGATTTAGATGTGAATTCAGTAAGTAATATTCTTACGGCTGTTATAAATTTAATTATTAATACTTTTATAATATTTAAAGTAATAAAAGACAATAAAACATTAAATTTAACTTTAAAAGTTATTGATAAACAACCTTTAGAATATGACCATTATGCTATATTATTTGAAGATAGTAATGGTTACAATTATTTCTTAGTTATAGGTACTGACGAAAAATTTAATATAGAAGAAACATATGAAATAAAATTAAAAAATAAGAATATATCAACAAAGTTAGTTAATATAAAAGATAGAGAATGCTTTGAATTAAAAGGAATTGATGGAAGTTATTTTAATAAAAATTAAAAGAGGAGTGTGCAATATTGTTGCACTCTTTTTTAAAAATCGTTTTTAGTACACATAAAAAATTACATAATAAATTTTGAGTAAAAATATTATATAAACCAATTTTAAATGTGAACAACTCGTGAATTGCTTATGGCTATTTTATAATTATTCACAAAGTTATCCACAGTTTCCACAGGGAGTTATACACATCAAATATTACAAAAAAGTCGAAAGATAAAGTTACATAACTTAAGAGAAATAACATAATTGTAAGAAATATGAAATATAATAGTAATAGAAAAATGACAAAAAAACATAAAAAATGAATTTTTAGATATAAAAATATCGAAAATAATAGAAAAAAATAAGTGTATATGAAATATTCTTGTCATATAAATGTAAAGTTAAATTTGTAGAAAAATAATGTAAAAAAAGATATAATGTAGAAAAAAATAAATAATTAAAATCATTACTTGTGGAAAACTTTAATTAAGATTATTCATATAATATAATAAAGGAATGATTTAGATGTTATTTGGATTTTTGTTTAAGAATAGAAAACAAAGAGTTATTAACGAATTTGATATAAATGAGGAAGAAATGAAATTTCTTGTATCAAAAGGTGCAGTATTAATAGATGTAAGAAGTAAGCAAGAATATAAAGAAGGGCATATTGAAGGTGCAATACTACTTCCAGAATATGACATAAAGAAAAAAGCAAGAGAAGTGTTAGCAGATAAAAAGAAAGATATAATTGTATATTGTTCAAGCGGAACGAGAAGTAAAAAAGCACAAGAAGAGTTAAATGATATGGGATATATGAAGGTATATAATTTATATAATGGATTTAAAAACTATTGAGATTTTATTGTTTATATGTTAAAATTTGTTCATAAAAGAGCAATGGGAGGAAATATGAGACAAGAAAATATAAGAAATTTTAGTATAATTGCACATATAGACCATGGAAAGTCTACATTAGCAGATAGGTTGATTGAGATGACAGGCTCTCTTTCAAAAAGAGAAATGGAAGATCAAGTATTAGATAATATGGAAATTGAAAAAGAAAGAGGAATTACAATAAAATCTCAAGCAGTAAGAATGATTTATAAGGCAAAAGATGGACAAGAATATGTATTTAATTTAATAGATACACCTGGTCATGTTGATTTTAATTATGAAGTATCAAGGAGCTTAGCTGCTTGTGATGGCGCAATATTAGTAGTAGATAGTAGTCAAGGGGTAGAAGCGCAAACTTTAGCAAATGTGTATCTAGCAATAGATAATAATTTAGAAATATTACCAGTACTAAATAAAATAGACTTACCAAATGCAAGAGTAGATGAAGTAAAACAAGAAATTGAAGATATAATAGGAATACCAGCAGATGAAGCACCTTGCATATCAGCTAAAACAGGTTTAAATGTGGATGAGGTTTTAGAAAGAATAGTAACAGATTTACCAAGTCCAAAAGGTGATGAAAATGCTAAAACTAAATGTCTAATATTTGATTCTTATTATGACAGCTATAAAGGAGCTGTAGCATCTGTACGTGTGGTTGATGGAAAAATAAAAGTTGGCGACGAAATAAAATTAATGGCAACTAATAAAGAATTTATTGTAACAGAAGTAGGGTATTTTATACCAGGTTCACATATGCCTGTAAACGAGATAAAAGCTGGCGAAGTAGGATATGTTGCAGCAAGTATAAAGAACATAGCTGATATACGAGTAGGAGACACAATAACATTAAAAGAAAATCCAGCAGATAAGCCTTTAAAAGGTTATAAAAAAGTAACTCCAATGGTATATTGTGGGTTATATCCAGTAGATGGAAGTGAGTATGAAGAATTAAAAGAGGCTTTGGAAAAATTAAAATTAAATGATGCAGCATTAGAATATGAACCAGAAACATCAGCAGCATTAGGTTTTGGTTTTAGATGTGGATTTTTAGGATTATTACATTTGGAAATAATAGAGGAGAGATTGGATAGAGAATTTGACTTAGGATTAATTACGACAGCACCATCAGTTATCTATAAAGTTTACAAAACAGATGGACAAGTAATAGAATTATATAATCCAGAAGATTTACCTCCATCTCAAGAAGTTTCATATATAGAAGAGCCATATGTTACAGCAAATATATTTACCCCAAAAGATTATATAGGAAATATAATGGAGCTTTGTCAAAGAAGAAGAGGAATTTATATTGATATGAAATATTTAGATGAAAGTAGAGTAACATTAATATATGAAATGCCTCTAAATGAAATAATATATGATTTTTTTGATAATTTAAAATCAAAAACAAAAGGTTATGCTTCACTTGATTATGAATTTAAAGAGTATAAAAAAGCTAATTTAGTAAAGTTAGACATATATATAAATGGAGAAATAGTAGATGCTTTAAGTTTTATAGTACACAAAGATAGCGCATATGATAGAGGAAGAAAAATGGTAGAAAAGTTAAAAGAAGTTATACCAAGAAAATTATTTAAAATTCCAATTCAGGCTGCTGTTGGAGGAAAGATAATCGCAAGAGAAACAATTTCTGCTATGAGAAAAGATGTTTTAGCTAAATGTTATGGGGGAGATATAACAAGAAAGAAAAAATTATTAGAAAAACAAAAAAGAGGAAAGAAAAAAATGCGCGAAATCGGAAATGTAGAAATACCACAAGAAGCATTTTTATCAGTATTAAGACTAGATGATGATAATTAGGAGAGAAAAATGGAAAATAAAAATAAAGAAAACTATAATGACCAAGTAGAAGGAAGAAATAGTGTTATAGAACTATTGGAAAGTGGAAAAGATATAAATAAAATTTTTATAGAAAAAGGAGAAAAACACGGGTCAATTCATAAAATAATTGCAATGGCAAAAACAAGAAAAATCATTATAGTAGAAAAAGATAAAAAACAAATGGAAGAAATGGCTGAAAATAAAAATTATCAAGGTGTAATTGCTATTGTGCCACCATTTAGGTATTATGAAATAGAAGATATTTTAAAAAAAGCAAGAGATAAAAATGAAGATCCATTTATTTTAATATTAGATGGAATAGAAGATCCGCACAATTTAGGTTCAATAATTAGAACAGCAGAAACAGCAGGAGTTCATGGAGTAATAATACCAAAAAGAAGAGCAACAGGAGTAAACAGCACAGTAGCAAAAGTATCAGCTGGAGCAATAGAACACATGCTGGTTGCAAGGGTAAATAACATTACAGATGCAATAGATAGATTAAAAAAAGAAGGTCTTTGGATATGTGGGACAGATATAAATACAGATAAGTATTATTATGAACAAGACTTAACAGGACCTTTAGGAATAGTAATTGGCAATGAAGGAAATGGAATGAGTAATAAAGTTACAAAAAATTGTGACTTTTTAGTAAAAATTCCGATGATGGGAAAAGTAACATCATTAAATGCATCAGTATCTAGCGGAATTGTAATATATGAAGCATTAAAGCAAAGAATACAAAAGAGGAGGGAAAAATAGAAAATGATGACAAGAAAAAAAAGAAGAATGGTTCTACTATTAGTAATATTATTGATTTTAGTAATTTTATCAGCAATATTTGTAATACTTTATTTAAATACAGATATGTTTAAATCAAATGAAGTTTTATTTATAAAGTATTTAGGAACAAACTCAGAAAACATAAAAAATTTGGAAACAATATTAGATAAAACAGAATATGAACAACAACTAAATAATGCACCTTACAATGATACTATAGAAGCTAGTGTGAATTATACACAAAAAATAGGAACAACAGAAGAAAATACAAATAATAGTATAAATCAATTACAAATAAAAATAGATGGGCAAACAGATAATAGTAATAATTATGATTATCGAAATATAAAACTACTAAAAAATAATGAACAAGTAGCACAAGCAGAATATGTACATTCTACTAATAACTACGGAATAAGATTTACAGATTTATTTAATCAATATTTAGTAGGAAATAATATAAAAGAAATATTTACAAAAATACGGATATACTGAGGAACAAATAGCAAATGTACCAGAAACAATAAATTTAAATGAAGATTTATTAAATGAATTAAAGTTTAGTAATGAAGAGATACAAAGTCTTGTAGATAAATATTTTGGGATAATTGTACAAGGAGTATCTCAAGAAAATTTTAGTAAGCAAAGTAATCAGATTATAAATATAAAAAATCAAGCATATACTACAAATGCATATATATTAACATTAACAAAAGAGCAATTAAATAACATATATATAAATATTTTACAAAATTTAAAAGAAGATGAGATAATTCTTTCTAAATTAGATGTTCTAAAAAATAAAACAAATATGGATTCAAAAGAAAGTCTAAAAAATAAGATAGATATAATAATACAAAAAATAAATCAAAGTAATATTGGAATAGAAGAAACAAAAATTATTGTTTATGAAAATAATGGACAAGCAATAAGAACATCAATAGAAACACCAGATTATCAAACTAATGTGGATTTCTTGTTAAATCAGTATGCAGAATTATCAGTAAAAAACGGTGAACAGCAAATATATAAAATTTCCTTAAATAATGATAATGAAAACTTATCTATTGAATTTGAAAATAATGAAACTACAATTAGATTTGAAGAAAACCAACAAATAGAAAATCAAAAAAGAAGTCAAAAAAGTAAATTGACATATAAAGCTTATGATATAAAAGCTGAAATTAATATAGTTAGAAATACTGAAATAGTTGAAAATATAAAAAATGTACAAAATCTAAATAATGAAAATGCAATAATTTTAAATAACCTAAGTGATGAACAATCAAAACAAATAAGTGATACAGTAAAAACAGGATTAAGTACAGAACTAGAAAGAATAAAACAAGAAATAAATTATCAAGATATTGAACAAATGTTAAAAGATGTAGGAATAATACGAAACTCAGATGTTTTGAACTCAAGTGGAATAACAGAAACTGAAAAAAATAGATTCAATTCTACATTTGAATTATTACAAGGAGAAAACTTATCAGGAGAGGATTTAATAAATTCTATACAAACAATTAAAAACAATATAGGAAATATGGAAATTATTTCAAATACTGAACTGAGATTAAATGTTGTTAGAAATAATCCTAATCAAGAAGTCGTTGATAGATTAACAGAAGTTCTAAAACAAAATAAAAATAGACAATATAATATGAAGTTAGAATATGACAAAGATGGACTTGTAAATCAAGTGATTTTAATAATTGTGGAAAAGCAATAAACGTTGAAAAATAAGCGAAAAAAAGGGATGAAAAATCCCTTTTTAAATTTTTTTAAAAAAATATAAAAAAAGTGTTGACAAAGCAAAAAAGTTAATGTATAATTAAAATCGTTCCGCATAAGGGAACATAAAAAGTACATTGAAAAATAAACAAAAATCCTTTAGAGAAAAACCAAAGCGGTACAGAAGTACC
>CALXZC010000087.1 GCA_944393135.1 uncultured Clostridia bacterium
GACCAAGTAAATAGATTACAAGACCAAGTAAACAGATTACAAGAGCAAGTAGATGGTTTACAAGTAGAAGTAGTCGATTTACGAGAACAAGTAATTGAAATAAGAATGAAAGAAATTCCAGCTATACATAAAGAATTAAGAAAACTTAGTGGTAGAATAGCTGTCATAGAAAAAGAACATGGAGAAAAATTACAAATATTATTTGATGCATTTGTAGGAAACAATGAAAAAAATAACGAATTAAAAAAAAGAATAGAAAAGCACGAAAAAATTATAGAAAAACATTCAAGTGAAATTTACTTATTAAAAGAAAAAGCTAGGAGGGCTTAAAAAGCCTATTAGAGGTTTGAAAACTAATAGGCTTAAAAATTTATTTTGATACTATATTGTAGATTTTATTCTTAATATAAATTTATTTTATAACAGTTTTACAATCTAATTTTTTAGAAATACTTTTATATGTTTTATTTTAAATAAAAATCTAAATTTCTCCTAAAATTGGGATAAGTTAATAAAGCTTAAACAATAAAAAGAATAAAAAAGCATAGTTTCCGTGTTATATAACAAGATAGAGATAATCTAAAAGGTTGCAATAGAAAATGAAAAATGTTAGAATTGCCTTTAAGAGGTGTTTGCAATGATAGATATAACTAAAGCAAGAGAAGAATTTAAAAAATATGTCAATAGATATGATATAAAAAATCCTAAAATAAAAGTAAAAATAGCACATATACAAAGAACTGCTGAGATTGCAAGAAAAATGGCAGAAAGTTTAAAATTATCAGAAGAAGATATAAAACTTGCAGAATTAATAGGGTTACTTCATGACATAGGAAGATTTGAACAAATAAGAAAATATGGAACATTTATAGATTATCTAAGTGAAAACCATGCGAAAATTGGGATAGATATTCTATTTAAAGAAGGATTAATCAGAAAATTTGTAAAAGACGAAAAATATGATAAAATAATAGAACTTGCAATAATTAATCATAATAAAGACAAAAAAGATATAATGAATAATCTAAATGATAAAGAAAAATTACACGTAAAGTTAATAAGAGATAGCGACAAAACAGATATCATTTATATATTGACGTTTGAGGATAAAAAGGTAATATGGGAAGCCGATGATTTAGATAAAGAAAAAATTACAGACGAAATATATAGAGAATTTATAGAAGAAAATAGTATAGTTTATAAAAACAGGAAAACGCATGCAGATATGTTAGTAGCTCATTTTGCATATGTATTTGATTTCAATTTTGACTATGGTTTAAGATATGTATATGAAAATAAATACTATGATAAATTATATAAAAGATTTAATTTTGAAGATGAAGAAACTAAAGAAAGATTTAAAAAAATATATGATATAGTAAATAATTATATGAAAGAAAGGTTGAAATTATGATTGACATAGAAAAAGCAAAAAAAGAATTTATAAGTTATACAGAAAAGTTTGACTTAGAAAAAGAAGAAATAAAAAGAAAACAAGAGCATTCTCTAAGAGTAATGGAAGCAAGTAGAAAAATAGCAAATAAGTTAGGATTAAGTGAAGAACAAATATGGCTTGCTAGTATAATCGGATTACTTCATGACATAGGAAGATTTGAACAATATAATAGAAATAATACATATTTAAATGAAATGTTATTAGATCATTCTAATTTAGGGACAAAAGTATTATTAGAAAATGATTATATAAAAAAATATGTAGATAATGAAAAATATATTCCTATAGTTTTGGTGGCAATAAAAAATCATAATAAATTTAAAATAGAGGACAATTTAAGTAAAGAAGAGTTATTATTTTGTAAGATTATAAGAGATGCTGATAAACTAGACATTCTTTATGAAGGAGAAAATATATATTGGAATACACAAAGAGAAAAAGCAAACGTGGAGAACAGTAAAATTAGTATCAAAATAGAACAACAATTTAAAGTGGAAAGACAAGTTAAGAAATTAGGAAATGAACGAAATGATACAGTAGATGGATTACTTATATTGTTATCATATATATATGATATAAACTTTAAAGAAACGTTGGAAATAGTACAAAAAGAAGATTATGCAAATAAAATTTTAGATAGATTTAATTTTAAAGATGTAGAAACAAAAGAAAAAATAGGAAATCTAAGAAGAATACTATTAAAATTCATAAGACTAAGTTTAAGAAAAAAAGTTGTAGAAGGATGATAGAATTGAGCAAAAAATTAATAATTACAGAAAAACCGTCTGTTGCTATGGAATTTGCAAAAGCATTAAAAATAACAACAAAAAGAAAAGATGGATATTTAGAAGCAGAAGATTGGATAATAACTTGGTGTGTTGGACATTTAGTAACAATGAGTTATCCAGAAAAATATGATGAGAAATTAAAGTATTGGAGATTGGATACTTTACCATTTATTCCAGAAAAGTGGAAGTACGAAATTATTCCACAAGTTCAAAAACAATTTAATATAGTACAGAGTTTACTTCAAAGAGAAGATGTAGAGGAAATATATAATGCTGGAGACTCTGGGAGAGAAGGAGAATATATACAAAGATTAGTATTTATGATGGCAAAGCCAAACCCAAAAGCGAAAATGAAAAGAGTTTGGATAGATTCTCAAACAGAAGAAGAAATTTTAAGAGGAATAAAAGAAGCAAAAGACTTATCATATTATGATAGTTTATCAGATAGTGCATATCTAAGAGCTAAAGAAGATTATTTAATAGGAATAAATTTCTCGAGATTATTATCAATAATATATGGAAGAAATCTAGCAAACAAAATAAAAGAAGAAAAAGCATCTATATCTGTTGGAAGGGTAATGACATGTGTTCTAGGAATGGTAGTCTCAAGAGAAAGAGAAATAAGAAATTTCAAAAAAACTAAATATTATAAATTACAAGGAATATTTGGAAATATAAATTCTAGTTTTAGAGCCGAATGGAAGGTAACGGAAAACTCACGGTATGTTTGAAAGTCCAAAACTATATAATGAAGCAGGATTTAAGAAAGAAAATGATGCAAAAGATTTTATAAAAAACTTAGCTGGAAAAAATGGGAAAATAGTAGAAATAAAAAAGTCAAAACAAAAGGAAAATCCACCATTATTATTCAATCTAGCAGAAATACAAAATCAATGTACAAAGAAATTTAAAATAAAACCAGATGAAACTTTAGAAGTAATTCAAAATTTATATGAAAAGAAATTAGTTACATACCCCAGAACAGATGCAAGAGTTTTATCAACAGCAGTGGCTAAGGAAATTACCAAAAACTTAAATGGAATTGCAAGAGGATATAAAGATGAAGAAACTAAAGGATATATAAAAAAGATGGTAGATGAGAAGTATTCTACTAATTTATTAAAAACAAAATATGTAAACGATAGCAAAATAACAGATCATTATGCAATAGTTCCAACAGGACAAGGATTTGAAAATTTCAATAACTTACCTGAGCTACATAAAAAAGTGTATAAAATAATTGTAAATAGATTTTTAGCGATATTTTATCCAGCAGCTGAGTACCAAAAAATTCAAATAACAGTAGAAATAGAAAATGGTAAAAATAGAGAAAATTTTTATTGTAGCGAGAAAATCTGTACAAAACAGGGATTTTTAGAAATATTAAAACCTGAAAGAACAAATAATAAGGAAAAAGAAGAAAGTAACCAAGAAAATAATATAGAAATATTAAAAAATTTAAAAAAAGGACAAACGGTGGAGACACAAAATTATGAATTAAAAGAAGCAGAAACATCACCACCTTCTAGGTATAATTCTGGGTCAATAATACTTGCTATGGAAAATGCAGGAAAATTAATAGAAGATGAAGAATTAAGAGAACAAATAAAAGGAGCAGGAATAGGAACTAGTGCAACAAGGGCAGAAATAATTAAGAAATTAGAAAAAATAAAATATATAGAAATAAACAAAAAAACACAAATAATAACTCCAACTCTAAAAGGTGAGACTATATATGATATTGTTTATAGTTCAATGCCAGACATGCTAAATCCAAAATTAACAGCAAGTTGGGAAAAAGGGTTAGAAATGGTAGCAAAAAAAGAAATAGAACCAGATATATTTATGAAAAAATTAACTGATTATATTAATACTAAATTTGATAAGTTAGTAATAAAAATGTGAAATCTTTATGAATTAGTTGTAAAACACTATATATAGATGTTATAATAATATTTATATAGCTTTTGCTATATTGTAGATATTGGTACTTAAGAGCAAAGAGAAAGGAAACTAGAGTGAAATTGCAAAATGGCGTTTTTCCAGAGCATGTCTTAATAGAGGTACCAAAGGAAAGACAATGTATTATTGAAGGTCAAAATTTTTCTACAGAAGAATTGCCAAGTAAATTGGTAGCAACTTATGAAGGAATAGAAACAATAGGAAAATTTTTTAGAGATGTAAATGTTGCTAAATATTCTGTAGAGCCAATTTTCAGTTTAAAGATAGCAAGTAGAGTGGATTATTGTGGTAATGAATGTTACAATATTGAAAGCATAAATAGACTATGTAGACTTATTTCACAACCATGGATGCGTTTTGTTCGTAGTAGTGTTTTAGAGGATAAGTTTGTAACAAGAGATACAGGAGAAAATCCTTATTGGATTTATACACCAAATGATGAATACCATCTAACTTATGTAAAGGATGGTAAAATATGGAGTACAAATATAATTGCTTGTGAACATGGCTATTATTATGAGCTTATTAAAAGTGGAGATAGTTCACTTATTAAAAAAGCGGGAGATAAATCAAGGCTATCTATATATGCACCAAAAGCAGTCAAACCTGTGGTATTTTTGGATGCAAAGAGTTTTGAAAAAATGTCTAAAAGTCTAGTAATTTCTTAAGTACTGATGGCAAAGTCCTCTTTTATTGAGGGCTTTGTTCAATATAAAAAATCCAGCGATTGACAAAATAACAAGATTTTGGTATAACATTATACAAGAAATACATATAGATACTGTAAAGAAATATGTATTAAGTTAAGATAAAAGTTTAACCAGGAGAAAGACATGAATACAATACTTGGAGAACTTGGTAAAAGCCAAAAAATAGTTGAAATAATAAATAGTGTAGAAAATAAAGAAAGTCCGATAGAAATATTGGGCTTAAATGACGTTGGAATGGTGCAACTTGGAACAACAATTCACGAATTTACTAAAAAACCAATTTGTATACTTACATATAATGAAATACAAGCAAGGAAAATATATGAAGATATAAAATATTTTACAGAAAATGTGGTGTTTTTTCCTAAAAAAGATGTTGTGACATATGATTATGTAGCAGAGAGTAAAGAAAACCTATATGAAAGAATAGATGTTTTAAATAAAATAAAATCAAAAAGAGGATTAATAGTTGTAACTACAATAGAAGCATCTATGCAAAAATTGCCTAAAAAAGAAACACTATTTAAAAATGAATTAAAGATTAAAGTAGGGAATGAATATAATTTAGAAGATATAAAAAGAAACTTACTTGAGCTAGGTTATGTAAGATGTGATTTGATAGAAGGTAGAGGGCAATTCAGTG
>CALXZC010000088.1 GCA_944393135.1 uncultured Clostridia bacterium
CTAAACGGGTTTCATAGTCTGGACAAGAAATATCAGCAAGTAATCCCCATTCAAACCTTGATTTTAACCTATCTTCCAAAAATTGAATATCTCTAGGAGGTTTATCACTAGATATGATTATTTGTTTTCCATCTTCGTACAAAGAATTAAAAGTATGGAAAAATTCTTCTTGAACCCTTTCTTTTCCTGCTATAAATTGAATATCATCAATTAGTAAAACATCGATGTTTCTGTACTTATTTCTAAAAAATTCATTTTTATTATCTTTTATTGCATTAATCAGTTGATTAGTAAATTTTTCAGAAGTAACATATAACACATTTGCACTAGAATTATTTTCTAATATTCTATTCCCTATTGCTTGCATTAAGTGAGTTTTGCCAAGACCAACACCACCATATAAAAATAGAGGATTGTAAGATTTGGCTGGATCATTTGCTACTGCTAATGCTGCGGCGTGAGCAAATCTATTATTATTTCCAACAACAAAAGTATCAAATGTGTATTTTGGATTTAATGTTGATCTATTTATTTCTACTTCAGCCGAAGTTGCATCAGAATCATCTGAAATAATATTCTTTTTTTCATTATCAGATTGTTCTTTAGATAAATCAACTACAGAAAAAGTCCATTCCCTATTTGTAATAAATTTTAATGTATTAAAAATTAGACTTCTATACTTGTTTTCTATAAAATCTTGTTGGAATTCAGAATTAGCTGTAAAAACTATATTATTTCCTTCAATACTTCTAATGTCTAATGGCATAATCCAAGTATCATAAGATATTTTCGTAACTTCAGGTTTTAATAGTTCTTTTATTTTTGCAATTAATTCTTCTTTTTCGATAGCCATTAAAATCATCCTTTCTAAAAATTATCCACAAAGTTATCCACAACTGTTGATAACTTTGTAATGTTTTTGTAAAAAATCTAAGAATTTATACGAACAAAAATTCAAGTAATATCAATAAAAAACTCACTTATTTTTTACTTTACACATAATAACAAATTTAAGTATAATAAGTCAATAAGATTGTGGAAAAAATTTTAAAATTGTGGATAAATTGTGAAAAAACTGTGGAAAACTCTACAAATATTACAAAACCATTACAAAAAATAATAAAAAAATTCTAAAAAATTCTTGACATTTATGCTTTTTGTAAAGTATAATTGATATACTTGTTATTTTGTAAATTTGAAAATATTCCATTTTACAATGGATTTTATAAAAATTCAGTAGGAGGTGCTAAAAGTGAAAAGAACATATCAACCAAAAAATAGACAAGAAAAGAAAGAACACGGATTTATGAAAAGAATGAAAACAAAATCTGGAAGAAATGTACTTAAAGCAAGAAGACAAAAAGGTAGAAAAAAATTAACTGCTTAATTATCTATTGTGAAAAAGGCCGCAAAAAAGCGAGCCTTTTAGCAATAATAATTTTGAAAAGTTTTTTTCATTAATTCTACCTTATTTTTTGAAGTGGAGAAACTATAATGAAAAAAACAAATATGCTTAAAAAAAATTATGAATTTAAAAATGTTTTATCAAAAGGGAAATATTATTCAGGTTTTTATATAGAGGCTTTTATAAGAAAAAATAAATTAATAGATAAAAATCTTTTAGGAATAGCTATTGGAACTAAAATAGCAAAAGCAACTAAAAGAAATCATATTAAAAGATTAATAAGAGAAAATTACAAAAACATTGAAAATAATTTAAGAACAGGATATTCTATTGTTTTTTTATGGAAAAAGAAGATGGATATTAGAAATGCAAACTACGAAAATATAAAAAAAGATATATATATAATTTTTGATAAAGCTGGAATTTTAAGCGAGGAGTAATAATGAAAAAATTAATGATATGGCTGATTGGGCAATATCAAAAATATGTTTCAACATGGTTAATATCAAAAAATATTAACTGTAAATTTTATCCGACTTGCTCAGAATATACGAAACAGGCAATAGAAAAGTATGGAGCACTAAAAGGAACTAGACTTGGAATTTTTAGAATTTTAAGATGTAATCCTTTTTCAAAAGGAGGATATGACCCATTAAAATAAAAGACTAGGGGGAAAATATTAAATGTTTGAATTCTTTGCTAATCTTTTTGGTTATTTATTACAGTTTTTATACGGAATAATAAATAACTATGGTGTAGCAATTATTTTATTTACTGTAATAATAAAACTAATTTTGCTACCACTTTCAATAAAACAACAAAGAACATTAAAAAAGAGTACAGAATTACAGGAAAAAATGAAAGTAATTCAGTTTAAATACAAAAACGATCCTGAAAAAATGAATCAGGAAATGATGAATTTATATAAAACAGAAAATATGAGTCCTTTTAGTGGATGTTTAACAGCAATAGTACAGCTACTTTTGTTGTTATCAATATTCTATTTAGTAAGAAGTCCACTAACATTTATGGTAAAAATACCACAAGATAATATAAATCATTATGTAGAACAAATGCAAGAAAACGGTAAAGCCGTAAGTCAAGTTTATCCAGAAATAGATTTAATAAGAGAATCTAGTTGGCTAAAAGAAAACAATACAGAAGATCCATATGTTGAAAAATTAAATCTACAAATGAACTTTTTAGGATTAGATTTAAGTAAAGTACCACAACAAAATATGACAGATTATACAGTATATATTATACCTGTTCTATATATTTTATCATCTTTTATTTCAATAAGAATGACTACAGCAATGCAAGCTAAAAAGAATAAAAAACAAGAAGATGTTAAAATCGATGGAACTACAGGAAAAGAACTTGTACCACAGGATGAAGAAAACAATGAAATGGATGCTGTAATGCAAACAAATAAAATGATGTCTTGGATGATGCCGATTATGTCTATATCTATTGCATTTATAGCACCTTTAGGGCTTGCTTTATATTGGTTAATTAGTAATATTTTAATGATTGTAGAAAGATTAATTTTAGATAAACTAATAAAATAAAGGGAGGAACTTGGAAAAATGGCAAAAACAATCATTTGTGAAGGAAAAACAACTAATGAAGCTATAGAAAAAGGACTAAAAGAATTGAATGTAAGTAGGAAAATGGTAGAAATAAAAGTCTTAGAAAGTGAAGACAAAAGAAGTTTCTTTAGTATTTTAGCACCGAGAATTGTAAAAGTAGAAATGAAATTAAAAGAAAATGTTTCTGAAAAAGAGCATGAAGTAAAACCTAAAAAAGAAATTATTTTGTCAGATGAAGAGCAAGAAAAAGCTAAAAATAATATAGAAATATTTTTAGAAGAATTAAAAAAAGAACTACCAGAAGACACAAAATATATTATAGAAAAAGCAAAAAATGCTATATATGTATATCTTAATAGTCCAAATTTAGGATTTTTGATAGGGTATAGAGGAGAAACATTATATGCTATGCAAAATATTCTAACAGCAATAGCAGGTAAAGGAATAGAAAATAAAGTAAGAGTAATATTAGATATAGAAGGATATAAAGCAAAAAGAGAGAAAACATTGGAAGATTTAGCAGAAAAAGTTGCAAGAACGGTTATAAAAACAAAAAAAACTGTTAAATTAGAGCCTATGCAAGCGTATGAAAGAAAAATAATACACACAAAATTACAAGAAAACTCCAAAGTAGAAACAAATAGTATTGGAGAAGAACCATATAGAAGAATAGTTATTTCTTTAAAAAAATAAAAAGTTAATATAAAAAATCGGAGGTCAAAGGTCAGATTTTACAAGAAAAAAGTAAATTCTATCTTTGACTTTTTTTAAATAACACAAAAAAAGTTTAATTTTACTATTGCAATATTTACAAATATGTGTTATAAATAGTAATATTAATATTACATAAACGTTAAAACAAATCTTGACATATATGTAAAGATAACAGTAAAAACGTTCATAATAAATGGAGGAAAAATTAATGAATACAATAGCATCTATCTCTACGGCTCCTCGGAATTGGGGGAATTGGAATAATAAGAATGAGTGGAGAAAATTGCTTTGAAATTTTAGATAAAATATTTATTCCAAAACATAAAAAAAATATAAATGATATAAAAGGCTACACAATTAAATATGGAAATATTGTTGAAAATGGTAATATTATAGACGAAGTATTAGTTTCATATTTTAAAGCTCCTAAAAGTTATACAACTGAAAACATGTGTGAAATAAATTCACATGGAGGAAATATTATCGTAAAAAAAATATTAGAAATGTGTTTAGAAAACGGAGCTAACCTTGCGGAACCAGGAGAATTCACAAAAAGAGCATTTCTAAATGGAAGAATAGATTTATTACAGGCAGAATCAGTAATAGATGTAATAAATGCAAAATCAGAAAGAGAAGCAAAAACAGGAATAAAACAATTAGAAGGATACCTATCTAAAGAAATATCAAATATAAAACAAGAAATAATGGATGTAATGGTAAATATAGAGGTTAGTATAGACTATCCAGAATATGACGTAGATGATGTTACAAACAGTCAAATATCAGATATGCTAGAAAGCGTACAAAAAAAGTTGGAAAAATTAGAAAAAAGTTTTGACAATGGAAAAATAATAAAAGAAGGAATAAAAACAGTAATAGTAGGTAGACCAAACGCAGGAAAATCATCTCTTCTAAATGCTATCTTAAAGGAAGATAGAGCAATCGTAACACAGTATGAAGGAACAACAAGAGACACAATAGAAGAGTTTGTAACAGTAAACGGAATTCCGCTAAAATTAGTAGATACAGCAGGAATAAGAAATGCAGAAGATGAAGTTGAAAAAATAGGTATAGAAAAATCTAGAGAGGAAATAAAAAATGCCGATTTAGTAATTGCAATCTTTGATGCATCAGAGGACTTAACAAAAGAAGATATTGAAATATTAGAACTAATAAAAGGGAAAAAAACAATAATTGTTTTAAATAAAAACGATTTAGAACAAAAAGTAGACGAAAAAAACGAAAAATTAAAGGAAATAAGCAATTCAATAATAAAAATTTCAGCATTAAATAAAACAGGAATAGAAGATATTTATAATGAAATAAGTAAACTATTTGATTTAAATGAAATAAATTTAGATCAAGAAATAGTAATTACAAATGTAAGACAAAAAAATTTAATAAATAAGGCAATAGAAAATGTAAAAAAAGCAAAAGAAACACTAAAAGAAAAAATGCCATTAGATATTATTGCAATTTTTATAAAAGATATTTTAGAAGATTTAGGAAGTATTACTGGTGAAATTGTAACAGATGATATAATAGATGAAATTTTTTCAAAATTCTGTCTTGGAAAATAAACGACGAAAATCAAAAATAAGACAATTTTCCATCTAAAGAATATAATTTCACAAGAAAACAATAAAAAACACCCTAAATTGAATTTAATACGAAATAAAACATAAGAATAATATGTGGATAACTAACAGAAAAAAGTATTTTAAAACTCAAAAAGTTACATATAGAAAAAAAAAAAAAAAAAAAAAAAAAAAAAAAAA
>CALXZC010000089.1 GCA_944393135.1 uncultured Clostridia bacterium
TTTTTATTTATTGTTTGTTATTTGATTTTATTTTCTTTTATTCATCTATTTTAATTTTTATTATTTATTTTTATTCCATAATTTTATTTTGAAAAATTTTTACTCTTTTTATTAATAATTTTATATTTTTAACTTATATAATTTTTATTCATTTACAACTTTATTTTTAAATATGTTAACCTCATTCAAAATGTATTTCAACATTTTAACAATTTATCCTCTTACCTGCTTTTTATTATAAGCCTAACAACTTTGCTTTCTTTTTATTTTTTCTTCTTTATGCTTTTTATAATTTTAATTGAATTTTTTTATCTTTTTTCTTTATTAATGTAACCTACAACATTGTTATAAATTTATTTTAAGTTTATTTTTATAAAACTTCGTATCTATAATTTAAATATTTTTATAAATTACGTATAGATTTCTTGACCTTATTTATTTATAAATTTTTTACTATTTTCACAATTTAATTTATATCAAATAACTTACTATTTAAACTTTTTCTGGTATTTAATAAAGAATAAAATAACTTTTTTACTTCTTTAGAATTAGATAATTCATAAACAAAATTTCCTGAACGAGCTAGACACTCCTTAACTTTAAAATATTTTTCTTTTAATTCATTTTTTATAATTTCTTCTGCTTCAAAAATATCTATTTTCTTATTTATTTGCTCTGATAAAATAATATAAAAATTTTTAGATGATGATTTTCTACTTAAATTAATTTGTTGAATATAATCAATATAGTTATCCGCAATTTTCTCTAAATATTTATTTTCTTTCTTTGAGATATTTTTGTGAATATTTTCAATATGATGTGTTAAATCTTCTTTACTACTTTGAATTAAAATTTGAATATCAAAATTACATGTTTTTAAAAAAATTCTGAAAGAATTTAATATTGCCTCTTTTTCTAAATCAGACTTTAAATTATAATTAATTGGACTTATTTTTAAAATTTTTATAATTTTATTATTTTTCAGTTTTACAAAGCCGATCATCATAAATCTTTTCTATAGGTAGCCATTCTTGAACTGTTAATTTTTTTATTTTTATCACCTCCATTTGTAAATAGCATTCTACAATTTTTTTTTATTTTTGTCAAGCAATTTTAAAATTTTTTGAATATTATTTTCTATTTTGTACATAATACTATTATAAGGTCAATATTAGTTGAGCGAAGAGTATTAATAGATGATATTTTGTTTATTAATATTCGAGCAAAGATATATTATGGTTTATTTTCATAGATTATAATATGTCGGCGATAAGAGTTTATTATTTGTTTGTAGGCTATATTTTATTGTTAACGTATTAATATTTTATATCTATAATTTATTTTTATAATCTATATATGGTCAAATGATAGGTAATAAATTCGAGCTAAGATTATTCTTATATCTAATATTTAATAGTTATTAGTAGTCCTTCCTTTAGGATGAATATAGTTATTAGTGGTGTATTAATAGTCGAGCAAAGGATTAATATATGTGGTATCAAAGCTTATTTATATAGTAATATATATTAGGTTTTAATATTAGATATATTAGTTTTAGTAGAGATTATTATTGGCTTTATCGAAAAAGGTAGATAATATTTTATCTACCTTTTATTATTTATATATCTAAATTCTTAACATATTTAGCATTTGCCTGAATAAAATCTCTTCTAGGTTCTACTTCATCTCCCATTAATAAAGTAAATATCTCATCCGCTTTTATTGCATCTTCCATAGTAACTTTTATTAAAATTCTTTTTTCAGGATCCATTGTAGTATCCCATAACTGTTCTGGATTCATTTCACCTAAACCTTTATATCTTTGTAATCCTAATTGTTCTCTTGGTATTCCTTTTTCTTCTAATTCTTTATATTTTTGGTCTAATTCTTCGTCTGTATAACAGTATATATCTTCCATTCCTTTTTTTGAAATTTTATATAACGGTGGCTGTGCTAAATATACATTACCATTTTCAATTAATGGTCTCATATATCTAAAGAAGAATGTTAATAATAAAGTTCTAATATGTGCACCATCAACATCGGCATCCGCCATTATAATAACTTTTCCATAACGAATTTTAGTAATATCAAAATCTGCACCTATTCCTGCTCCAATAGCTAATATAACTGGATTTAACTTATCATTTCCATATATTTTATCAGCTCTTGCTTTTTCTACATTTAACATTTTTCCCCAAAGAGGTAATATTGCTTGGAATTTTCTATCTCTCCCTTGTTTTGCACTTCCTCCTGCAGAATCTCCCTCTACTATATATACTTCACATTCATCTGCAATTTTACTACTGCAATCTGCTAGTTTTCCTGGTAAAGTAGATGTTTCTAATGCATTCTTTTTTCTTACTAACTCTCTTGCTTTTCTTGCAGCCTCTCTAGCTCTTGAAGCACTTATACATTTTTCTAGAACTGCCTTTGCTACGTTAGGATTTTCTTCTAAAAATGTTGCTAAAGCTTCATTTACCATACTTTGAACCACACCTGTTACTTCACTGTTACCAAGTTTGGTCTTAGTTTGTCCTTCAAATTGAGGTTCTTTTACTTTCACAGAAACAACTGCTGTAATACCTTCTCTTATATCCTCACCTTGAAGATTATTATCTTTTTCCTTTAATATATTATGTCCTCTCGCATAGTCGTTAAATACCTTTGTCAAAGCCCTTTTAAATCCTTCTAGATGTGTTCCACCCTCTATAGTATTTATATTATTAACAAAAGTATATATGTTTTCAGAATAACTTGTTGTATATTGAATTGCTATTTCTACTGGAATTTCTCCATTTTTTTCTATATAAATTGGTGATTTATGTAATTTTTCTTTATTTCTATTTAAATATTCGACAAAAGAAACTAATCCGCCTTCATAGCAAAATTCTGCTTTTTTTGGTGTTTCTTCTCTTTGATCTTCTAATGTTATTTTTAGTCCTTTAGTTAAAAAAGCCATTTCTCTCATTCTTTTTTCTAATGTCTCATATTCATAATCTAAGCTTTCAAAAATAGTATCATCAGCTAAAAATCTTACTTTTGTTCCTGTTCCTTCTGCATCTCCAATTCTTTCTAATTTTTTAACTGTTTTTCCTTTTTCAAAATACATTTGGTATAAACCCTCATCTCTTTTAATCGTAACTTCTGTCCATTTTGATAATGCATTTACAACAGAAGCACCAACACCATGTAGCCCTCCAGATACTTTATAACCACTATCTCCACCAAATTTTCCCCCTGCGTGTAATACTGTGTAAACAGTTTCAGCTGTTGATATATGTGTTTTAGGGTGTATCTCTACAGGTATACCTCTACCATTATCAGTAACAGATATAACATTTCCTTTTTCAATTACAACATTTATTTCCGTACAATACCCTGCTAAAGCTTCATCTACACAGTTGTCTACAATTTCATATACCATATGATGAAGTCCTCTTACAGATGTACTTCCTATATACATACCAGGTCTCTTCCTTACAGCTTCTAGCCCTTCTAATACTTGTATTTGTTCTGCTCCATATTTATGTTTATACTTTTCCATTTATATTCCTCCTCCTTGAACCTTTCCGTCCTTAACATTATATATTAAAATATTTTTATTTTCAATATCTATTTTATCAGTACAAGTAATAATTACTTGTGTATCCTCTATTTTCTCCAAAAAATGATTTCTTCTTTTTTTATCTAATTCAGACATAAAATCATCTAATAATAAAACTGGTTTCTCTCCTATTTCGTCTTCAACAATCCCCAGTTCTGCTAATTTTAATGATAACATCACTGTTCTATGCTGCCCTTGAGAGCCGTATATACTTAATTGTTTTTTATTTATATAAATAACAAAATCATCTCTATGAATTCCTTTTGTCGTAAATCCTTTTATAATATCTAATTTTCTTCTTTGCTTCAATAAATTTAAATATTCTTCTTTATTATTACATTCTGTTATGTACTCTACTTCGATATTTTCCCTATTATCTGTAATTTCAGAATGAATTTTTCTTATTTTTTCATTTATTTTATTCATAAATTTTTTTCTATATTTACTGATAACTACAGCATAATTAGATAATTCTTCATCCCATATATCCAGCATTTTTTCTTCTTTTTGTTCTTCTTTTACTTGTCTCAAATAATTATTTCTTTGCTCAATAGTTTTTGAATATAAATTTAATGTATGCATATAATTAGGTTTTAATTGACTTATCATAATATCTAAAAATCTTCTTCTATTTTGAGGACCACCTTTAAGTATATTTATATCATCTGGATTAAACATAACAACATTCAGATTCCCTAAAAGATCACTTAATTTCTTTATTTTAATTCCGTTTACAAAAACTACTTTTTTATTACTTAATTCTATTTTTATCTTTCCATCTCTGTCTTTCTTTTCAAACTTGACTTCAAGCACTGCATCTTTTGAATTAAGATTTATCATCTCTTTGTCTTGTTTTGCCCTAAAAGATTTTCCCATACTGCACATAAAAATAGCTTCAATTATATTAGTTTTTCCCTGAGCATTTTCTCCATAAAATACATTTACATTTGGTTTTAAAACAATTTCCTGCTCTTCATAATTTCTAAAATTCTTTATTTTTACATTACTTATCCACATATTAATCTCCATTGTGTAAAAAATCATTTATTATTATATTTTATTTTTTTAAATTAATCAATCGTTTTTTTGTTTTTTCTATATAAATTATATATCTAAAAAAATAAAAAGGCTTATTTTCGATTTTCGTAAGTCGTTTGTCAAAATTTTATTTAATTTTCTATATTATAAAATTTTTTTATTATATATATATATGTTTCTTAATCTCTCTAAAATATTTCATTTATCTTTATTTTTTTATATGTAAACTTCTTTTAAAAGCTATTTTGTATTTTATAATATTTATCGATAAATCTTCTTTTTATTGTAAGCCTAGTATTTTACTTTTCTTTTTACTATATTTTATTCAACATTTTTAAAAATTTAATTAGATTTTTTTATATTTTTTATTTATTAATGTAACCTACAATTAAAATAAATTATTTTTTGTTTTTTTACATTTTTTCATTCTTTAAATTGTTTTATTAATTTTCACTATTTAACCATTTTTTATTTGATTAATTAATTATTTATTTAATTATTTTATTTAATTATTTTATTTAATT
>CALXZC010000090.1 GCA_944393135.1 uncultured Clostridia bacterium
ACAGATGCCTTGGTAGGTATTATAGTATCTAGCAAATTAGGATACTCATAATTTAATATATCACTTATTTTTCTTAAGTCATCTTCATTTATCTCTTTGCTATTTAGCTCTCTTAAAACATCTATCTCTTCATTACTATCTATTTTATTTAATGACTTTAACAAAGCTTTTTTCTTATAAGCATTTAAATGAACTCTATTATTACACAAACCTTTTTCATATTGATATACAAGTAAAATCCACTCTAGATATTTCTTACACTTTTTAACTAATATTGAGTTAATTTTATTATTCTCTTTAGGATATCTTTCTATTTTAGAATTAATCTTTTCTAAATCCTTATTAAAATCTCTACTTACACCTGTTATAAACAACTTCTCTTTCGCTCTAGTTAAAGCAACATACAATATTCTCATTTCCTCTGAAAGGGTTTCCAATAAAATCTTATTCTTCACAGCAATCTTTGTTAATGTATCATATTTTATCTTTTTATCATAATCTATGTATTCTACACCAATACCCATATCCTGATGAATTAAAACATCTTCTTTTATATCATTTAAATTAAATTGTTTCCCTGTATTTGATAAAAATACAACTGGAAACTCTAAACCTTTACTCTTATGAATACTCATAATTCTTACAACATCATCATTTTCTCCAATTAATTTTGCAGAACCCATATCTCCACTAGATACTTTTATCCTATCAATAAAATTAATAAAATTATATAAACCTTTGAAATTACTATTCTCATAATCTTTTGCCTTTTGAAATAGCATTTTTAAATTTGCTTGTCTCAAATCCCCATTAGGCATAAGACCAACATAATTATAATATCCTGTATCAGAATAAATTTTCCAAATTAATTCATCCAAAGCTAAATATTCCTTCTCTTCCCTCCATTTATCTAAATTATCAAAAAATTTTTGTATTTTTTCTTTTAAATCATTATCAACATCTATAATAGCCTTCTGCATACAAGTATAAAAATTATCATATTCATCAGTTAACCTTATTTCTACCAATTCATTATCTGTAAACTTCCCTATATATGACCTTAAAACACAAACAAGAGGAATATCTTGTATAGGGTTATCTATTATTTTCAATAAAGACATAACTGTTTCTATTTCAATAGAATTTAAGTACTCCTGTGAACTGTCTGAAAAAACTGGTATTCCTAAATTCAGAAGTTCTTGTTCATATACAGGTGCAGAAGAACTAGTTGACCTAAGTAATATTACTATATCTTTATAAGAAATATCGCTAAATTTATCTTGCTTTCTATCCCAGACTTGAAACTTACTTTCTATTAACTTCTTTATTTTATCAGCAACAAATTTAGCCTCTAACTCAACATTTTCAATTCTATCTTCTTCTACTTTATTTTTATAAGTATCATCTGTTTTGTCTGCCTCTTCTAAATCCATCTCTTCAGATAAATCAATAATATCAATTTCCGTATTTAAATCCTGTTCTTCTTTTGGATAATCCGCTCCTAAATTTAAATATTCATCCTCATTATAATCTATATCACCTAAACTACTGCTCATAATATCTTGAAAAATTAAATTAGTAAAATACAAAACATTATCTCTACTTCTAAAATTCTTAAATAATTGTATTTTTAAATTATCTTTAATCTCTTTCTCTCTCTTATTTTTATATGACTTATATTTACTAATAAACAGCTCTGGCATAGCTTGACGAAACTTATAAATACTTTGTTTTACATCTCCAACCATGAAAACATTGTTCCCACGTGATACAGAATTTAAAATATATTCTTGTACTAAATTACTATCTTGATACTCATCAATCGCAATCTCTTGGAACTTTTCTTGATATCTTTTTGCAATATCAGAAGGAAAAACCTTTCCATTTTCTTCTTTAACCAAAATCTTTAAAGCAAAATGTTCTATATCTTGAAAATCCACAATATTTCTCTCTTTCTTTCTCCTCAGAAACTCTTTCCCAAACTCTAAAATTATATTCTTCAATCTTAATAAAATAGAATACATATCAAAAATATCTTGGTTTGCATCTTTAGAATTACACACTAAAATATTATTTAGAACTTTCAAATTATCTTTTACCATATCTCTTATATTTTTAGCTTCATCTTTTTGAGGCAAATCAACCTTACTTCTTGGCCATGAAATAAACTTTAGATTTTGATTAATTTCATAAGCTTTATCCCAATTATCAAGATTGTTTTTTAAAGTATCCAAAATTTCAATATCATTTCTAATTATCTTAAAAAACTTTTCTAAATCCGAATTATTATCTAATAATCTTGCTGCACTCTCTAAAAAACTAATACTATCTATCAATTCCTCATCAATCTCTTTTAACAAAATACTTCCCCATGGTGTATTACCAAAATCATTTTCTAAATCATTTCCTATATTAAACATCTCTATTTTTTCATCTAGCCACTTCTCAGGAAAAGGATTACTCTGGATATAATTATATATTTTTAAAATTAAATCTTTTAAAGGAGTATCATCTTTATAACTTGTATATGTATGAATTAACTTTGAAAAATCCTCATCTTCCTCTTCATACTTTTTTTCAAATAAATCCTCTATTACCTCCTGTTTTAGAAGATCTATTTCTGTAGTATCAGCAATCCTAAAATTAGGTGATAAATTATCCAACTCAAAAAAATTATTTCTTACAATATCCAAACAAAAAGCATCTATAGTGCAAATACTAGCTTTATTAAGTAAAGTAACCTGTCTTAACAACTTTTCACTATTTGGCTCCTCATCTAACTTTTTATATATTGCATCTAAAACCCTCTCTCTCATTTCAGAAGCAGCAGCATTAGTAAAAGTAACAACCAACAACTTATCTATATCAATTCCATCATTAACAACTTTTTTTATAATTCTCTCAACTAAAACAGCCGTCTTACCACTACCAGCAGCAGCAGCTACTAATATATTAGATCCATTTTCCACAATCGCCTGTTTTTGTTCATAAGTCCATTTCATTATCACATTCTCCTTCACAATTTTAACAATGTTATTTTAACATTTTAAAAAATTTTTTTCAAGGTTCTCATAGGGACAGTCCCTATGCCTAGTTTTTGTCGCATTTGGGACAGACCATAAAAAGAATGAACCTTATATATACTAAAATCCATTCTCATTTAATCTTAATTTTTATTAAAATTTAATACTTCTTATTGTAACAATAGTTATAAGTAAGTTTTTAGATTAAGCAATTTTACGTAGGGAATTTAAGGGTAGTAAAATTGCTGGTAAGCGTAGCTTAAATCTAAAAACTTACTGTAAATCCCTGTTTAACTCTTTAAGCATCTGTCCCCAACGCGACAAAAACTAGGCATGGGGACTGTCCCCATAAGACATTAAAATAATGTTCTTATTTTTTTAATTAGATAATGACTACCTCCATCACTATTATCCTGAACATTTTCCACCATGCTCACAATTAGCATATCAGAACCATTTGCCCTATCTATAGTATAGCAGTTAAACCAACCCAAAGTACCACTCTGAGTATCATCACTAGATGATTTAAGTTCTGCCGTACCAGTTTTACCAGCGATAGTTGTTCCTTCTATTTTCATATCATTTGCAGTACCTTCTGGATTTTCAACCACTTGAATTAAGTCATTTTCTATAATATCTGCTGCTTCTTTTGAAAAAGCATTCTCGACTAAAACTTCCCCATTTTTGCTCTCATCATACTCAATTCTTGGTTTAATCATATTGCCATCATTTGCAAAAGCTGAATATATAGAAGCCATATGTATAGGATTAACCAATATATCCCCTTGACCATATCCACTATCAGCAAGCTTTGTTTCTCCTTCTATCTTGCTGCCATTATTACTTGCATATTGAGATTTTGCAAGAGTAAGAGGGAAATCTAATTGTGTATTAAACTCTATTTTATTTAGACCACTTGTAAAAGTCTCTTCTCCCATTTTCAATACAGATTGTGCAAAATAAATATTATCTGAATGTAAAATTCCATTTAACAAATTCTTTGGTCCTGAATAACCTGTTAGGGTTGTTATACTATAATTTCCCCAAGAACTATCTTTTTGCCAACTTGTTCCTGAATATCCTAAATCCTCGTCTGGATTTATTGTACCAGAAGTTAGACCTATTGCTCCTGTTACTGGTTTAAATGTAGAACCTGGACAATATTTTTGTATAAATCTATTATACAAAGGTTTTGCTTCATCATTATTTAAATTATTCCATTTATCAGTAGTTAAACCAACAACAAAATCGTTAGAATTATATGATGGTGTACTTACTAATGCCAACAATTCTCCTGTTTTAGGCTCCATTATGACAAAAAATCCTTTATCATTTTCCATTTGTTCATATACTTGTTTTTGAAGGCTGCTGTCTATAGTTAATTTTACATCTTCGCCATCTTTCTTATCTTGAGTTGCAATAGTTGAAATCCTATTTTCATTTTGGTCTACTATATAAATATCTGTTCCATCTATGCCTCTTAGAGTATCCTCATATGCAAGCTCAAGTCCTGATTTTCCGATTAGACTATTTGTTGTATAACCTTTATCTTCATTTTGTTCTAATTCCTCACTACTAATTGGCTGAACATAACCAATTAAATGTGCCGCTTCTTTTCCTAATGAATACACCCTTCCATCTTCTTTGTTTATCATAATCCCAGGAATTGTAAGTAATTGTTCTTTTAATTCTGTGTTACTATCTTCAATTTTCTTAACAGGTACGAATGTATCATCTTTAACATATGAAGCACTTAAAAGTTCATTTATATAGTCTACTGACACACCTGTTAATTCTGATATCTTTTGTATATTTGCTTCTCTATCTGCACCTAATTTTCCAGGTACTATTCCGACAGATGCAATTTT
>CALXZC010000091.1 GCA_944393135.1 uncultured Clostridia bacterium
TTATCACTTGATTTGTAAGTTCTTCTGGTAAAGTATCTATTTCATTATATAATCTTTGTTTTTCGATAGACATATTTATTACCTCCCAAAATTATTTATAGTATTATTATACTATCTTTTATACCAAAAATCTATACAGTTATGAAAATATTTTAACCCGCAACCTGCGAGACAAATTACTATTTATATTTCATTGTTTTCTTCTTTATATATAGTTGGAACTGTTTTTGACAACTCTCTTTTATCCACACATAATTCTATATCTGAATTTACAATTAAATCTTTCACATAAAGTTCTCTAACCTCATTATAATAATTGTATAAATTTTTAGATAACTCTAGTGCTTCTGACGTCTTATTTTCATTTGCCAATTTATTTTGTTGTTCACTTAATTGATTTAATTCTCTTACTTTTTCATTTAATGTTTCATCATTAACAAGTTCTGGTTTATTTATCATAAAATTAAGCACTATATTCATACCCTTGTTTGACAAAGTCTGTTCCACACTTAAATTCTGTAAATATGTTACAAAATCTTCTTCATTTAGCCAAATCTCATCTTCCTTTATTGCTAAAATATCTAATAATTCCTTTCTATACTCTTCTGCTGAAAGGTTTCCAACTCCATTTTCCCATTCATTTTTTGTTTTTTCCAAAGTTGATTTAATATCAATATGGTATGTTGTTTCATTAGGATATTGTTTTGCAAGATATGAATATAACTTATTTACTAATACTTCATAAAAAGCATTTTTTCCTTCACTATATGTATTACCATTTTCGATACTAAAATTTATAGATTTTCTATATAACTCTATTTCGTGAAATAAAATCTCCTCACCATTAAATCTTGCAACTATTGTATTAGGCAAAATATCCATACTTTCTACTTCATCACCATATTCATATAGTTTTTGAACTTTCTCATCTACATTTTTGGTATTGTTATGTGATTTATCTATAATTATTTTCTTAACTCCTATTACTAAAGCTATTATTATGATAACAATAAATATCGCTATCATTATTTTCCTAGTTTTCATTAACTACACCTCTACATTAATAACCTTGATTTATTGCTTCATTATCTACTAAAACTAATATGTTTTCGTTTTCATCCAAAATTACCATTCTATTTACACCTAATGTATCACTATTAAAGGGATTTTCATAATCATAATCAAACCCTATATCATAAGTTTTATTATTAGTCTCTATAGCTATACTAAATCTAAGTGTTTTTCTATGTTTACCTTTATCCCAATGCGTTTCTGAGCCATTCATCTGTGGTTTAAAGTCAATAATATTTTCATTTGAAATATTTATTAACTGTTCTACCCCTTCGTCTAAATCATGAACATTATTTATCATATCTTTTGAGAAGATACTTTTTATAGTTTCGTAATCTTTTGTTTTTATTTTATTTATTATATCATTACAAATAATTTCTATTTTTTCATCTTCTGACATAAATAATTGTTTAATTGGATTATCTGTTAATATTACTTTGTCATCTTTTTGCCATAATAATATATTTTCTTTATCATCTATACTCATTTCATTAAATTCTTTTAATAAACTATTTATTAAAAAGAAATCAATAATCCCTAAAGATATAGTTATAATCAATAAAGTAATAAATGTCTTTTTAAATTTCTTTTTTATTAAAGTACTTACTCCAAATACGATTGTTAATATTAATAATGTTATAATCATTAAATTAAACCCTAAAAATAATATCCCTAAAACTCCCATCATAGACATTATAGTTAAAAATGCCATAATTTTTCCTCCTATTTTAAACTTCCCAAAACTTATTTAATAACTCTGATAATTGCTTTGGATTTTCTTCATTTAAAATATGTCCCGCATTTTTAATAATTTCTATTCTTGCATTCTTTATATTTTTAGCAAAATAATATGCTGATTTAATATTTGCATTATCTTTTTCTCCACAAATGATTAAAGTCTTACAATTAATATTTTGTATTTTATTACTAAAATCTAATTTTTTCATACTATTTCCTAAAATAAATGTATCTTTCTTATTAAATGCCATTTCTTCGAAAATTCTTTTTGGTAAAAACTTAAATATTACATTTTGAATATTAAACATTATTTTAGGTACTTTGTGTGGTGTTCCGATTAAAACTAATGATTTTATTTTATCTGGATAATCAATAGCATAATTTAATGCTAATATGCCTCCAAGAGAAAGTCCGCATAGTTCTACTTGTCCGTTCAATTTTCTTACAATATTCTACAAAAGAAGAATATAAATTGTTATAGCTTGCTTCTTTTCCATTTAATATTGTAGACAATTCTGGGCATAGTATATCTTTATTATCTTTCATATATGATAATACTTTGTTCCAACTATCTGCTTTATGTCCTGAACCGTGTATTAGAATTTTTTTCATTCCATCCTCCACTTTTAAATATTTTTAAATTGAGATTATTTTTATAAATTTATCCATTCTTCTACTATTTTACTAGATATATTTAAATTTCCTTTACCAACTCCTATCTCAATTTCTGGTTTTTTCTCTCCGTGATAATCACTCCCTCCACTGATATATAAATTATTCTTTTTAGCATATTCTAATAATTCTCTACAATTATATTCATTTGCAGAAGGATGAAAACACTCTATGCCATCTAATTCTTTTTCTTCCCTCAGTTCATCTATAAAATTTATTGTATTATTAAACCTGTATTCAAATGGATGTGCCAAAAAAGCTATTCCTCCCGCTTTATGTATTACTTGTATCACATTTTCATACTGTGGCTTTGGAATATTATCTGCTCCTGTATAATACTCGCTTTTTGAATTCATCAACCCTTTTCTTATAAAAATATCCAATGATTTTGTAAATTCTCCTAGTATCTCATAATTCTCCTTATGTCTCATTAACTCTTTATAAATATAAATTGTTATATAATCTGTCAGCGGAATATCTTTTTCTATGTTATTTTCATCATATATAAGACCCTTTTTATCACATATTTCTAATAATTTTCTTTTTGCCTCCTCTTGTTGCTTCTTTAGTACTTCTCTTGAGAAAAATTTTTGTGACCATTCCTCTATTATTTTGTCATCTTTTATATTATATCCTAAAATTTCTATCTGCCTGTCCTTAAATGTTGCATTCATCTCTACCCCTTTTATTATTCTTCCTGAAAAGATATTTTTATTTAGAGCATTATCCTTATATTGCTTACATGTATTATGGTCAGTTATTGATATATATTCTAAGCCTCGCTTTTCACTCATTTTTAATACTTCTTCTACTGTTTTATCTCCATCAGAATATTTTGTGTGTATATGCATATCTACCACAACTATCACCCCTAAAACTATTTTATAATTTAAACATTTTTAGGAATTTCTAATCCATTCTTCTATAAAATCTCTATCTTCGTTTCCTATTAATCTCTTTCCTTCTTTCCAAGTGTAATTAGGATACGTCCTTCTTAAATCATTCTCACAATAAGCCATTCCTGAACCTCCTGATGTACAAAATGGTATTAATGTCTTACCTGAAAAGTCTCTACTTTCAAGAAAAGTATTTACAACTGTTGGTGCTACACCCCACCAAATTGGGAAACCTATCAATATAATGTCATAATTACTAATATCAATAGATTTTTCTTTTATTTCTGGTCTATATTCTCTATTTTGCATCTCTACAGAAGATCTACTTTTTTTATTTTTCCAATCTAAATCTTCTCTAGTATATTTTTCTTTAGGTTCAATTTCGAATAAATCACCTTCTACAACTTTAGCAATATTTTCTGCCACATTTCTTGTCACCCCACTTGCTGAAAAATAAGTAACTAAAGTTTTACTCATAATATATCACTCCTATTTCTTAATTTTTTCTGTACATAAAGCATTCCTTATCATGTGAATAAATAACTCCTATTGCTTGTAAGTACGAATATATAATAGTTGAACCTACAAATTTCATACCTCTTTTTTGTAAATCTTTTGAAATTTCATCTGATAACTTAGATGTAGTTTTACCTATTTCATATACTATTTTATCATTTGTAAATGTTCTTAAATATTTATAAAAAGAGCCATATTCTTTTTGTATTTCTTTAAATATTTTTGCATTATTAATACTAGCCTTTATTTTTAATTTATTTCTTATTATTCCTTTATCTATTAATAATTCTTCTATCTTTTTTTCGTCATAATTACATATTTTATCTATATCAAAATTATCAAATGCTTTTTTAAAGGCTTCTCTTTTATTTAACACACATTCCCAAGATAAACCTGCTTGAAATGCCTCCAAAATTAACATTTCAAATAAATATTTATCATCAAAATTAGGTATTCCCCATTCTTCATCATGGTATTTTACATATAATTCATTTTTTAAATTACACCATTTACATCTTATTTTATCCATATAGCCTCCTACAAAGCTGTACTTCTTTTAGGTTTGTATAGCTTACTAATATCTACTTTTTCATGTTCTAATAACTTTATTTTTTTATCTATTCCTCCTGCATATCCTGTTAAACTTCCATTTGCCCCTACAACTCTATGGCATGGAATTATAATAGAAATAGGATTATGCCCAACAGCTCCACCAACAGCCTGTGCTGACATTCTATTTTTCCCCATCACTTCTGCTACTTTTTTGGCTAATTCTCCATAAGTTGTGGTTTTTCCATAAGGTATTTTACAAAGTAATTTCCATACATTTTTTGCAAAAATACT
>CALXZC010000092.1 GCA_944393135.1 uncultured Clostridia bacterium
ACCAGGTGTTCCTATTACTGCCGCTTCATTTAATAATTTATCAAAGAAATCCCAAGAATTCATTCTATTTGGAATTTTTAACCATATATATGGTGAATTTTCTCCTCCATATACTGTAAAACCTATTTTTTCTAGTTCTTTTTTTATGTATTTCGCATTATCTTTATAATATTTAATATTTTCTTTTATTTGTCTTTGTCCTTCATCTGTGTATACAGCTTCTGCTGCTCTTTGTGTAATATAAGATGCTGCACCAAACTTTGTACTTTGTCTCCTTTTCCATAAATTATTTAAATTTACTTTTTCTCCTCTTTTTGTATATGCTTTCAATTCTTTTGGCACGGTAGCAAATGAACATCTTACACCTGTAAAACCTGCAAGTTTTGAATAACTCCTAAATTCCACAGCAACTTCTTTTGCTCCTTCTATTTCATAAATACTATGTGGAATTTCTTCATCTTCTATAAAAATTTCATAAACACTATCAAAAAATATTATAGCCTTATTTTCTTTTGCATATTTTATCCATTTTTCTAATTGTTTTTTATTTAATACTGTTCCTGTTGGATTATTAGGTGAACAAAGGTAAATTATATCTACATGTTCTTCTGGAATTTCTGGTATAAAATTATTTTCCTCTGTTCCCTTTAAATAAAGAATATTATTCCTTCCTAGCATTATATTTGTATCTCTATATGCTGGATATACTGGATCTGTTAATGCTACAATATTATCTTCTGATAATAATTCTGCTATCCCTGATAAATCACCTTTACTTCCTGCTGCTACAAATATTTCGTCTTTATCTAACAAAACTCCTCTTTTCTTATATTCTACATCTAAAATTCTATCTATTAAGAATTCGTATCCTTGAACTATTCCATAACCTCTAAATGTCTCTTTTTTTGACATTTCATCTACTGCTTTATGCATTGCTTCTATTACTGCTGGCACTAATGGTAATGATACATCACCTATTCCTAGACTTATAACTTTTTTATTAGGATTATTTTTTTCAAATTCTTTTCTTTTTTCTGCTATACTTGAAAATAAATAATCATTTTTTAGTTTTAAAAAATTTTCATTTACATTCGCCATTATCTTTCTCCTTTTTTTGAAAATGTCGCAGTGGGGACAGTCCCTATGCGACATTTTATAGGCATGGGGACTGTCCCTATGCCTATGGTCTTAATAAATCTTCTAATTCTGTTTTGCTTCCATATTTTATTATTATTGGTACACTTTTTGATAATGTTACTCCTTCTATTTTTGATTTTATATCTCTTGTTCCTGGCACTACTACTGCTTCTTCTGGAATTATTATTTGTCCTTCTTTATTTGGTAGTATTATGTTTCCATTTACATTATCATAAACAGGCGTACTTCCTGTTATTGTAACTCCTGCTCCTATTACTGCTCCTTTTTTTACTATTGTTCCTTCTGTTATTTGTGAATCTGCTCCAACAAATACATTATCTTCTATTATCACAGGATATGCTCCCACTGGTTCTAATACTCCTCCTATTATTACTCCTGCTCCTAAATGCACATTTTTTCCTATTTGTGCACATGAACCAACTAATGCTAAGGAGTCCACCATTGAACCTTCGTCTATATATGCTCCTATATTTGTATAACATGGTGGCATAAATGTTACACCTTTTCCTATATATACTCCATCTCTAACAGATACCGTAGGAGATACTACTCTTATTTTTTCTTTCAAATTTATTTTTCTTTCTCCCATTGTATCTTTGTCTATTGTTCCATCTTCAAATTTTATTATTTCTCCATATTTAAATCCTAGCAATATGAATTGTTTTACCCATTTATTTACTTTCCACTCTCCATTATTTTTTTCTGCTACTCTTATTTTTCCAGAGTTTAAATCTTTTTTGAATTCTTCCCAAGGAGGCATAAATTCTTCTCGTGTTAAATTTTCTTTTTCTAATATTTCAAGATATTTTTCCATATCATCAACTCCAAAAATATTTATTATTTCTGTTTGCATTATAACATTTTAGTTTAATTTTAGTCAAATATATTATAATTTTATTCTCTTGTTTGTTCACTATCAATTATAGATTTATTTAATTTCTTTTTTTCATATGCCTTTATTATAATTTTTAGCAGATCTGTTGGTATTAATTCCAACGCTTTATTTCTTAAGCTTTTTGGTATCCCATAATATGCTTCCGAAATTCCACCAACCATACATGCAATCGTATCTGTATCCCCTCCTATTGACATTGCTTTTCTTATTGAATCCTCAAAATTTTTTGATTGTAAAAATAAAAATATTGATTGTGGCACAGTAATCTCACATGTACCATTAAAAGTATTATTTTCTTGTAATCCTTCTAAATTATAATCTAAATTATATCCATATTTTTTAGTAACATATTCTACAATTTTTTCTTTAGTTGCTTTTTGCCTTGCTAAAAATATTACACCTGCAAGACATTGTGCTCCTTTTATTGCCTGATAACTATCATGTGATGGCATACTTGCTTTTCTTGCTTCTTTTTCAACTGTTTCTAAATCATTGAATAGAAATGCTACTGGAGAAACTCGCATAGCAGCTCCATTTCCTTGACTTTTTCCATTTTCGTATGTTTTAGAATTAGCCCATTTTATAAAACTAGGAGAAAATGCATTCTTAAAAAATCCGTCTCTTTCCATAGGTCTATTCCCATATTTTTGTCCATATTTTTTTAACACCTCTTTATAATCCACATTATAAATTATTGCTTCCGCAATCGCTGTTGTTAAAATAGAATCATCACTAACAAAATTTTCATCTGTTAGTAACTCTTGATTAACATCAAGTATCTTTTTTCTTCTTTCTAAATTAATTATGCCTTTTCTTGAATCTAAAAATTCTTGATATTCATATTTAGTTCCTGCTAAATCACCAATTATCGCTCCTAGCATCTTTACTCCTTAAAATAGTACTTTTATTCTTTTTATATTTTACTTATTTCAGTTTTTTTATATCTTCTCCCATGATTTCTAAGTAATCCTTTTCGGCTTGAGTTAAATGGGATTTCATATATTTATCATATTCTTCATGTGCTTTTTTCAATGCCTTTTCATGAGATATTTTCCCTGCACCTTCCAATATTTCTTTATGTGTCATTGTTAAAAATCCATCTAGTTCTTTTATCCAGTCTTTCATTGTCATAGGGTGCATATTTAAAGCATTAATTTCTGCAACATCTAAATATGCTGACACCATTCTATTCAACATATCCAATTCTTTTTCTGATAAATAATTTTTCGCAATTTCTGTTTCTGTTTTTGTAGGTATATTTCCTTTAAAATTAGTTAATCCTATATTTTCTTTTTCACTATCTACTCTATTAAAAATCACCTCTGCCGCAGTATTTCCATGAACCGCATAATGCATTTTATTTTGAACAGTTTTAAAAAATTCCTTTGTTTTTTCATCTTTTGCATCATAGTCGACACTTGTAGCATAAATATCTAAAATCTTTCTCCAAAAGACCTTTTCTGATGAACGAATATCTCTAATCTTTTCTAGTACTTCTTCAAAATATACTCCTCCACCATTATTTTTAAACCTATCTACATTCAAATTGTATCCTTTAATTAAGTATTCTTTTATTAATTTATTTGCCCATATTCTAAATTGAGTACCACGAATTGACTTTACACGATATCCAACTGATATAATTAAATCTAAATTATAAAATTTTGTTTTGTAATTTTTGCCATCTGAAGCAGTTGTCAAGTTTTCCTTGACAACTGAATTTTCATTTAGTTCGTTTTCTTTAAAAATATTTTTTATATGTAAACTTATATTTTGCTTTGTTGTATCAAATAATTCTGCCATAGCATTTTGTGTAAGCCAAACATTTTCATCTTCCAGTCTTACCTCAATGTCAACTTGTCCGTCATCTGTTGTATAAATTATGATTTTATTTTCTTCCATTATTTTATTCTCCATTTACCGCTTCATCTCCTTACCTGTTTTTTAATAGGTAAATTTACTTGGTAGACTTAATTCATATTTTTATCAAAATCACTAATAAATTAATCTGATGGTTCTTATTTCTCACAATCTTTCTCAATCTTCTTTCTGTACCTATCTTCCTCTGAAAAGATACACCCACAATATTTTTGCATATAAAGTCCCAATTCTCTTGCCTTAGCTTGACCTTCTCTAAATCCTACTCTAAAATCTCTATATAAAAATTTTATTCCATATTTATTTGATATTAATTCTCCTAGTTCTTTTATTATATCATGCTTTTGATATGGACTAACTAGAAGTGTAGTGGATATTGTATCAAACCCATTTTCTTTTGCATATTTTGCTGTTTGCTCTAATCTTACTGGATAACAATAGTCTTGACACCTTGTGTTTAATGAATTTACAACATTTTTACAAAATTCATCTAATCCATAATTTTCTTCAAATATAGCTTCTATATTAATACTTTTAGTATATTCTTTTAAGCAATCTCTTCTTGCCTTATATTCCATATATGGATGTATATTAGGATTAAACCAATAAACTGTTGGTTCTACATTTTCTGCTCTTAATTCATCTATACAATATACACTACATGGTGCACAACAAGTATGTAATAGTAATTTCATTTTTTATCCCTTCTTATTATTTA
>CALXZC010000093.1 GCA_944393135.1 uncultured Clostridia bacterium
CATGTATATTATATACTATTTTGGGAATTTTGCAAGTAAATAGTAATTTTTTCTAATAGTATATTTTTTCTAAAAAGGTGTGGACATAATTTAATTGTTATTATATAATAAATGTGTATTATTTTATTAGGAAAGAGAGTAATTTTATGTTAGATAATAAAAATTCTTTTAACTATGATAATAGAAACTTATCTGATGTGTTTAAAGAACTTCAGGAATTAAGGAATAATCCTCAAGCTCAACAAGCATATGTAAAACAGTCTAAGAAATCTAAAAGAAATAAACCTAAAGCTGAAAAAGTAAAGAAGAGTTTTAATACATATGCTTTTAATTTTCATAGAGAAAATAGGACAAGTAGTCTTAAATCTAATGACTTAACATTATCACATATTTTAACAGGTTGTGGAATTTTAGTCATTTCAATGGCTTTGTTCTTCCCAAAAGACTTGGCTTTTTCTGAAAGTTATGCAAGTACTTCAACTGCTTCTTATGATGTTGAGGCTTATGAATTAAATAGACATAGATTAAATATGCAAAGTATTATTTCTGAAAATGCTGGAATGGACAGGGTTAAAGAACAAGCAACAGAAGAACGTGAAGTTGAATTTGAAACTACATACACAGATAATCCCGCTTTACCAAAAGGAGAGGAAATTGTTACTCAAGAAGGTGTTTTAGGAAAAGACCAGGTTACTGTTGTTAAAACTTATGAGAACGGTAATTTTGTAGAAGAAACTATTTTAGCAAAAACAAACTTAGTTCCTCCTACTCCTAAATTGATTTCTCGTGGTACTTCAGAGTTTTTAGCAAAACATAAGATACATATTGGAGATACTATTTATCTTGTAAAAGAGGATAAATTAAAATCTGAAGCAAGTGATACATCTACTGATGTCGCAGATATTAAGGCAAGTATAGATGTTAAATTGTTAGAACTTCCAAGTGAAGATTGGGCAAAAGTTTCTTTTGATGGAATTGAAGGTTATATAAAAACTTCTAATTTAACATCACCTACTACTACACCTAATATTGTAGAAAAGAATAGAGTACAAAGAATTTTACTTAAGGTTAATATTGGAATGGAATTAAACAAAACAAGTGGATTAACTTTAAATGATTATAAAAAGATTTTTACTAATATTCCAAATGATAGAAACAAAGTTTTTGAAGATAATTATCAAGTATTTTATAATGCTGAAAAGAAATATAATATAAATGGTATTTTCTTAGCATCTATAGCTATTCACGAAAGTGCTTGGGGAAGTTCTAATATTGCAAATGATAAAAATAATTTATTTGGTTATGGAGCTTATGATGAATCTCCTTATGAATCTTCTCTAAATTTTGATAGTTATGCAGATGGCATAGAGACTGTTGCAAAGTCTTTGGTTAAGTATTATTTAAACCCTGCTGGTACAAAGATTTATGATGGTGAAACTGCCGAAGGTTGGTATTATAATGGGCCTACTGTTGAAGGTGTAAATACTAGATATGCTTCAGATGAAAACTGGCATAATAAAGTTTATAATTATATGGAAATGTTATACAAGAGATTAGATACTTAAAAAGTTGTTTATTAACTAATGAAAGGACTGAATTATTTCATATGAGAAAATTTAATTTTAAGATTAAAAACGTTAAATTAGCTTTTGTTATTTTAATTATTTTAGCAGTTATATTATTATTAATTTATTATCACTTCATTTTTGCTAATGCTTTTGCTAAAAATAATTTTGCAAACCAAATGACAGAAATCGCTGAAGAGAATGAAAGTCCTATTTTTAGTATACAAAAGATAACACTATATAATAATGCTAATGCTATTGATAATTCAGAAAATCAATCTTTAAGTAATATGGCAATTTCACAATATAGTGATATTTCCATTTTCTTAGATAATAGCCAGACTGTATCTGATTTAACTGATGAAAATACAGTTAAAGAATTATATATTGATAATATTAATATATCAACTAAGTCTCAAAATGGTACTAAAATATTAAACTACAAAAATCCCTTAAACTTTGGTAAATATCAAGAACTTTCTAGTCCTGATAATGGTAGAATTAATTTTAATATTGTAAATACTAATGAAGAAAATGAGAATAATAATTATAATGAACCAACTTTTTACACAGATTGCTCTAATCCTATTTCTTTAGGATATTTAAACAAAGATTTATTAACTAATTATTCTGTTTCAAGTGATACTAGTTCTGTTTCTTTTAATGGAAAAGTTTTAAAAGAAGCTAATGTTGATTTATCAAGTATTAATTGTACTTTAAATTTTACAATTCATATTGTTAATAATCTTAATCAAAAGTTTGCATATAATATGAAACTTGATATTGATTTAGATGGAATTTACGATGGTTATACTTATAAAGGTAAGAATACGGCTGGAACAGAATACCACTTCTTTAAAGAATTATCTTAAACAAAACAAGCCCTGATATTTATCACGGCTTGTTTTGTAGTTACGTACTATGGAATAGAAAGGGCTATTCTAAATCCTATGTAAGGTCTTTTGATAAATGTAGAACACCCGTTTCTATATGCTACTGGTCTTGTTTTTCCAGTTTCAATTCTAGTTCCTCCTCTTATTATTGCTTTCATACCTTTGCTCTTTGCCATTTCTTGTGTCCATTCATAAGAGCTTCCAGAAAGATCAAACACATTGTTTGTCATGAGATTTTCTCTCATATTTTGTGCTGAAATATCTTTCTTTAGACTAGTCACATCCTCAAATGATTCTGCATTTGTTTCTATGAACCATTCTAGTATGGAATCATATTCTGCACCGAAAACAAGGTGACTTTCAAGCTTTGAACTAAATTCAAAACTTTGTGCAATTTCCATAGCACAGTTAAAATCAATATAATTCCACGGTTTTCCTTCTTCTAGCGATTGTGGCTTAGAAAATTTACTCTTAGAAATTCGGTATGTTGAAACGTAAAATCCACCATACTCTCTAACGCTTTGAAGCTGGTTCCAAAGTATTCTCTTTATTGGCTCTTCTCCCAATTCGTTTGTTTCTTTTTCATACCACTTTCTTCTTCCAAACTTCTCATTAAATCTTTTTCCGTCAAGAGTAGCATTATTACTAAGAAATCCTACTGGAACAAAGGTGAAGCAACTTCCATCTTTAATTCTTTCGATTACAAACCCATCACTCCATGTACCATAAGCATAACGATATCCATCTGGAATTACTGGATTTGTATATCTTCCTGAATAATATGAGGAACTTTTTGCTGCTACATTTTCTGTTCGAGCATTCATTGTTGTACTCCTTCCAAAGTACGCTTACTTCTACTTTATAGCAATTTGCTATAATATTTATTTTACCATATTTTATACTTTTTTTCAATTAGATATTTTTCCACTGTGACTAAAAATATCCGATGAAAATGTGCCACAACACTTGACAATGTGGTCTATTTTTGGTATTATTTTATAAGTCTTTGCATAATATATAAAGACTAAAGAAAATGCAGGTATAGTTTAATGGTAAAATAAAACCTTGCCAAGGTTTAGTTGCGGGTTCAATTCCCACTACCTGCTCCATATGGCGAGTTAGCCAAGCGGTAAGGCACGAGTCTGCAAAACTCTGATGGTGGGTCCGACTCCCACACTCGCCTCCACTGAAAAAAATCTTGTAACTATTAAAAATACTAAGTTACAAGATTTTTATTTTTAAAGGTTAATATTATTAAATAATATCAATAAATAAAATTTTACATGTTTGCTTGTTTTTTCTAAAAAAATATTATATACTTATGAACATAGGAAATGAGAATAAGCAGATGTGGTTTGCCTCCATCAAGGAGGTGAGGCGTATGGTAGAAATAAAAGCATTATTATTAATAATAAAATTACTTTTTGCTGGTCTTGTATCAGTAACTATCATTGCGTTTGCCTTAGTTATAGCATTAGTTGTAATTATTAGCAAACAATAAAAACCAATAAAAAAACACATCTGTAACTTTGCCCAGTCAGGTGTGTTTTTACATACTAAACCGGCGAACCACGTTGTGGTTTCTCCATTTCCTATATTTATTATACACAGATTTATAGAAAAAGTCAAATGATTTTTAAAATAAATCAAATGTGTTAAAATGAAATATATTGATACTTAAAAGTCAGTATATAAGCCAGTTAGGAGAATTAGTCTATACAGACTATGCCTCCACTAAAAAAATTAATATTATTAAATAATATCAATAAATAAAATTTTACATGTTCGCTTGTTTTTTATTTAAAGATGTTGTATATTATAAAACATAGGAAATGAGAATAAGCAGATGTGGTTTGCCTCCATCAAGGAGGTGAGGCGTATGGTAGAAATAAAAGCATTATTATTAATAATAAAATTACTTTTTGCTGGTCTTGTATCAGTAACTATCATTGCGTTTGCCTTAGTTATAGCATTAGTTGTAATTATTAGCAAACAATAAAAACCAATAAAAAAACACATCTGTAACTTTGCCCAGTCAGGTGTGTTTTTACATACTAAACCGGCGAACCACGTTGTGGTTTCTCCATTTCCTATATTTATTATACACAGATTTATAGAAAAAGTCAAATGATTTTTA
>CALXZC010000094.1 GCA_944393135.1 uncultured Clostridia bacterium
GTAGTAATAATTGCAGCTAGTATTTTTATAAATAAAAAAGGTATGCAATATATACAAGGAAGTAATCAAGAAAATATAAAAAAAGAAAGTGAGGAGGAAAATTCAATGAATGTTATAAAAGTAACAAATGATACATTTGAAAAAGAGGTATTAAATAGCAATATACCAGTATTAGTAGATTTTTATGCAGACTGGTGCGGACCATGTAAAATGTTATCACCTACAGTAGATGAAGTAGCAAACGAAAATGATGATATAAAAGTAGTAAAGGTTAATGTAGATGAAGCACAAGATATAGCAATTAAATATCAAGTAATGTCAATACCTACATTAGTCGTTATAAAAAATGGAAATGAAGTTAATCGCTCAGTAGGTGTTATTGACAAAGAAGAAATTTTAAGTATGATTAAATAAAAAAGTAAATTAGTTTAGAAAATTTTCTAAGCTAATTTATTTTACATAAATGGAGGAAAAAAGATGAAAATTGTAATAGTAGGAGGAGTAGCAGGTGGAGCAACAACAGCTGCAAGACTTAGAAGGCTAGACGAAAAAGCTGAAATTATAATGATAGATAGAGGATATCATATTTCATTTGCTAATTGTGGCTTACCATATTATGTAGGAGATGTTATAAAAAATAAAGAAGAGTTATTATTACAAACACCAGAAAGCTTTAATAAGAGATTTGATGTAGATGTAAGAATAAGAGAAGAAGTAGAGAAAATAGAACCTAATGAAAAGAAGATAATAATTAAAAAACTAGAAACAGGAGAAGTGTATGAAGAAAGTTATGAGAAATTAGTATTATCGCCAGGAGCAGAGCCAATAAATCCATTTAAAAATTTAAAAACAGAAAAAATAAAAACGTTAAGAACAGTAGAAGATGCAATAGGAATAAAAGAATACATAATAAATAATAGTATAAAAAATGTAACAATAATTGGCGGTGGATATATAGGCGTAGAAATGGCAGAAAACTTAAGAAATTATCCTGATTTAAATATAACAATAGTACAAAAAGGAACACATTTAATAAATCCATTAGATGAAGATATGGCATGTTTTGTACATAAAAAGTTAAAAGAAAGAAAAATAAATCTTATATTAAATAATGGTGTTAAAAATATTGAAGAAAAAGAAAAATTAAAAATAACTTTAGAAGATGGAGAATTAGATACAGATTTTGTTATTCTGTGTATAGGGGTAAAAGCAGAAACAGAGCTTGCAAAAAATTGTGGATTAGAGGTTACAAATAAAGGAATATTAGTAAATGAGTATATGCAAACAAGTAATAAAGATATATATGCCTTAGGAGATGCAGTAGTTGTTAAAAACTCAATTACAGAAAATAGTGTATATACACCTTTAGCAGGGCCGGCAAATAGACAAGCAAGGGTAGTTGCAAATAATATAGTAGGAAAACTAACTACTTATGAAGGTGTTATTGGAAGTAGTATATTAAAGATATTTGATTATGATTTAGCAATGACAGGTTTAAATGAAAAAAATTGTAAAGAATTAGAAATAGAATATAAAACAATTATAGTATCTCCAAACTCACACGCTGGATATTATCCAGGAGCTAGACTTCTTACAATAAAAGCACTATATAACAAAAAAGATGGTAAAATATTAGGTGCACAAGTTTGGGGAAAAGAAGGAGTAGACAAGGTGTGTGATATATTAGGTACAGTGATAAAGATGAAAATGACAGCATATGATTTAGAAAAATTAGAATTATGTTATGCACCACCATTTTCATCAGCAAAAAGCCCTGTAAATATTTTAGGAAATAGTATAGTAAATCAAATGGATGGATTAGTCAATAATATTACATGGAAAGAAGTAGATGAATTGGTAAAAAGTAAAGAATATTGTGTTTTAGATGTAAGAACAGATGGAGAATATGAAAGAGGAGCTTATAAAGATTGTATTCATATTCCATTAGATGAGATACGTAATAGATTAGAAGAACTAGACGAAAATAAAACATATTTAGTATATTGTCGTACAGGACTTAGAAGTTATATTGCATGTAGAATTTTATTACAAAATGGATTTAAAGTAGAAAATATAACAGGAGGATATTATTTTTATTCAGTATTAAATTAAAATAAAGTAAAAAAGGAGAATAAATTGAGTATTAAAAAAGAAAATGAAATAACTGTAAAAGTAAATTCGAGTTTTGATGAATTAGTAGAAATATTAAAAAATAAAGGTTTCAAAGCTATTGATAAATTTACATGTAAGGATATTTATTATATTCACAAAACTTTTGATATTTCTAAATCAAGCACAAGGGAAATAATAAAAAATGCAGTGATATTAAGAGATGTAAGAAAAGATAAAGTATTAATGTTTAAAGAAAAGAAAATTGATGAAAATGGAAATATATTAGAGCAAAAAAAGGTAGAATGTAATGTTTTAAACATAGAGGATGCTAAAAAATTTTTAGAAGCAATAGGGTATAAAGAGTTAATGAAAATTAGTGAAGATGATGTTTCTTATATTAAAAATGGGTTAAAGTTAACGATAAAAAATGTTATAAATGGAGACAATCTAATAGAGATAGAAACAAGTGATATCCCTGGCTTTAGTACTATAGAAGATTTAAAAGAAAAATTATTAGAACTAAAATTACCAATAGATACAAGTAATTTTTTTATAAAAAAAGCGGAAATAGAACTGGGAAAAGCTTTAAATAGATAAGTTTAATGGTAAATGTGAATGTTTTGTGAATTTTAGCACTCTACTCTTGACATTGCTAAAAATAGATGTATAATATAAATGTAAAAAGATAAAAGTACTTTTAATCTAAATTAAATATGTGCTACCATAAAAGGTGTCAACACATAAATAAGTAAGGAGTTGATTATTATGATGATGATACCAAGAAGACATGATTTTGATTTATGGGATGAAATGTTTAGAGATCCATTTTTCACAGAAAGTGAAAGTAAATTAATGAAAACAGATATTAAGGAGAAAAAAGATAAGTACTTAATTGATATTGATTTACCAGGATACGAAAAAGACAGTATAAAAATAGAAATACAAGATGGATATTTAACAATACATGCAAAAGTTAATAAAGAAGAAAATGACGAGGAAAAAGGAAAATACGTACGTAAAGAAAGATATACTGGAGAATGTTCAAGAAGCTTTTATGTTGGAGATAATGTAAAAGAAGAAGATATAAAAGCAAAATTCGTAAATGGAACTTTAAAACTTGAAATTCCAAAGAAAGAGGACAAAAAGGAATTACCAGAAAAGAAATATATTCCTATTGAATAATAAATAACCTGTGTATTAGGAAACTAATATGCAGGTTATTTTTCACTTTTTTGTGAAAATGGTTTAAAAAAATAAATTATATGTTATAATAAAAAACATGGAAAGTTATAATTTTAATAAAAATAATTTAATAGAGAAAATAAGGAAAAATCCAAAGAAAATAAGAAATTTTATAATAGCAGTTATAATACTAATAATAATTTCATTAGGAATATCAATGATTGTTGAAGAAGTTAAGAAACAAAAATATGTAGAATATGATGGAGAAAATTTAGATGAGGCAAAATATCCTGGTTATAAGGAGTTGATAGATAAATTATTAGAAGAACACCCTAATTGGAAATTTACTTTATTTTATACTAAATTAGATTGGAATGAAGTTATAGAAAATGAAGGGCATTCTGATATGAGGGCTTATCCTTTAAATTTAATACCTAATACAGATGACTATCCAGAAAATTGGAGATGTGAAATAGATAAGGATAAGAGGTTTGATAACGGTTCATGGCTTTGTGCATCTGACAGAGCAATAGAATACAAAATGGACCCTAGAAATATTTTAAATGATGAAAATGTTTTCCAATTTAAGGAATTAAATTATGTAGAAAATGCTCAGAATATTGAGGGGTTAAAAGAAATTACAAAAGGTACTTTTTTAGAAGGTGATAGTATTTGCAATTCGTTAATTGAAGCGGGAAAAAATTCTAATTTAGATCCATATTTTATAGCTTCAAGATTAATTCAAGAGCAAGGAAGGGAAGGTTCTACTTTATCAAAAGGCTATGAATATAATAATGCAATAGTGTATAATCCATTTAATATAAAAGCTGTTGGAAATTCAAAAGAAGAAATAATAAAAAATGCAGCAAGTTATGCATATGAAAAAGGCTGGGATAGCTTAGAAAAGGCGATTGTACAAGGGATAGAATTTATGAAAAATGACTATATTAATGAAGGACAAAATACATTATATTTACAAAAGTTTGATGTGGTAAAAAAAGGTGGGTTATATAATCATCAGTATATGCAAAATTTACTTGCACCAACTTCTGAAGCTTCTAATATGAGAGAAATTTATGAAATTTCTAATACTGTAGATTATAGTCTGAATTTTATAATACCTTTGTATGAAAATATGCCAAAAGAAATATGTGAGAA
>CALXZC010000095.1 GCA_944393135.1 uncultured Clostridia bacterium
GAGATATTCTCTTAAAGATTTAAAATTTAGAATAAAAAGTGTATTTATTCTACTACCGTTTACAATTTTTGTCAATAGAAAATATAAAAATTTTTTTCATTTTAAAAGCACTACTTTTTTGTAGTGCTTAAATATATTTATTTTAATTGTTTCATAACTTCTTCTGCAAAATTTTCTTCTTTTTTCTCTATTCCTTCACCTTTTTCAAATCTTGCAAATTCAGTTACTTCACTATTATGTTGTTTTAATAATTCTGATACTTTCATATCTGGATTTTTAACAAATGATTGATCTACTAAACAAACTTCTTCAAAAAATTTCCTAATTCTTCCTTCAACGATTTTTTCAGCTATTGCTTCTGGTTTACCTTCATTCATTGTTTGAGCCTTTAATATTTCTTTTTCTTTATTTAATCTATCTTCTGGAATTGATGCTTCATCCAAATATTCAGGTCTTGCAGCTGCTATTTGCATACATACATCTTTTGCAACTTCATGGTCTCCACCCTTCATATTAACTAAAACAGCAATTTTTCCATCTCCATGGATATATTTTTCTATTAAACCATCACTTTCAAATCTTGCAAATCTTCTAATATTCATGTTTTCTCCAATTTTTGCAATCTTATCTGTTAATACATCTTTTACAGTTTTTCCTGGTTCATCAATAGCTTCTTGTGATAATAAATCATCTAAATCCTTTGGATTTTTTTCAACAACTTGTTTTGCAACACTTAATACAAAATTTTTAAATTCTTCATTTTTTGCAACAAAATCTGTTTCTGCATTTACTTCAACTATAGCTCCTACTTTTCCATCTTCTGAAATATAAGCTTCAACTAAACCTTCTGCTGCAACTCTTCCAGATTTTTTAGCTGCTTTTGCAATTCCTCTTTCACGTAATAATTCGATTGCTTTTTCCATATCTCCGTCTGTTTCTGTTAAAACTTTTTTGCAGTCCATCATACCTGCACCTGTTTTCTCTCTAAGGTCTTTTACCTGACTTGCTGTAATCATAATTTTTTCCTCCCTTTTATATATTTAAAAGAGCAGAGCAGAAAAGCTCTACTCTTCTTTTATCAAAATAATATTATTCTGTTACTTCGTCTGTAGCCTCTGTTTCTTCCTCGTTTGCTACAACTTCTTCAATGCTTTCTGGTTCTTCTGATACTTCTTGTTCAGCAGTTTCATTTTCTATATCAAAGCTTTCACCTTGTTTTCCTTCTATAACTGCATTTGCCATAACATCTGCAATTAATTTAACTGCTCTTATTGCATCATCATTTCCAGGAATAACATAATCAACATCTTCTGGATTACAGTTTGTATCAACTAATCCTACTGTTGGTATTCCTAATTTTTTAGCTTCTAATATAGCTATTCTTTCTTTTTTAGGGTCTACTAAGAATATAACTCCTGGTAATTCAGTCATTTCTTTAATTCCACCAAGATTTTTTTCTAGTTTTTCCATTTCTTTTTTAAGTAAAATTACTTCTTTTTTAGGTAAAACATCAAATGTACCATCTTCTGCCATTGCTTCTAAGTCTTTTAATCTTTGAATTCTTTTTTGGATAGTATCGAAGTTTGTTAACATTCCTCCTAACCATCTGTTATCAACATAGTACATTCCACATTTTAAAGCTGCTTCTTTCATACATTCTTGAGCTTGTTTTTTTGTTCCAACAAATAGAATTGTTTTCCCTTCTTCTGCTTGCTCTCTAATGAATTCATAAGCTTCATCTAATTTTTTTGATGTCTTTTGTAAATCGATAATATGGATACCATTTCTAGCTTGGAATATATATTCAGCCATTCTTGGATCCCATCTTCTAGTTTGATGTCCAAAATGAACACCTGCTTCTAGTAATTGTTTCATTGCAACTACTGACATTTTAAATTCCTCCCTTTTTGTTATTCTTCCGCTTAAGTTTCATTTCTTAGGACCTAAAATTAGGCACTTCCCGCAAAACTGCTATAAGCGTGTTTAATCACGATAAATATTATATCAAAGATTTTCCTAAATTTCAAGCATTTTATGAAAAATTTTAGCACAATTATTTTACTATACCAAAATTTAAAAATCTTTTAAAACATAAAACTATTAATTTTTTCTAGCATATTATGTAAAGAGGGGTATTCCCTTTAGAAAGGAGGTTTAGCATGAACAGGAAAATTATTAATAATAGATTTTTTAAAAACTTCTTTATATATTTTTTAAGTTTATTTATAATTACAACTACTTTTATCCCTACTTTTGCATTTGGTCCTTCAAGTTCTAATATCTACCAAGGCATAGATGTTAGCTCATGGCAGGGAAATATAGATTTTGCAAGTGTTAAAAACTCTGGAATTGAAATTGTATATATAAAATCAAGTGAAGGTAGTAGTTATAAAGACCCTTATTTTGAACAAAATTATAAAAATGCAAAAGCAAATGGTTTAAAAGTAGGATTTTATCACTATGTCACTGCAAGAACTGTAGAACAAGCAAAAAGCCAAGCAAACTTTTTTGCAAGTGTAATTAGTGGTAAGGAGCCTGACTGTAAATTAGCAATGGATTTTGAGGTCTTTGGTAATTTATCAGTTAACCAAATAAATGAAATTTCAAAAGCATTTCTCGAAACACTAATAAATGCTACTAATAAAGAAGTCTTAATATATAGTAATAGTTATTCTGCAAGAACTATTTTTAGTAAAGAACTTGCAATCTATCCACTTTGGGTTGCAAACTATGGTGTAAGTGAACCTGGTGGAAACGATAAATGGGACACATGGGTTGGATGGCAATACACAAGTACTGGAAGAGTTTCTGGTATTTCTGGAAACGTTGATAGAGATAGATTTACTGATGGTGTATTCTTATCCGATGTTTCTGCTATTCCAACACCTGAAACTCCAAGTGTACCAGAAGAAGATAATAGAATTATTTATACTGTAAAATCTGGTGATACTTTAAGTAAAATTGCAAGAGAATATGGAACAACTGTAAATAATATTGTTTCTTTAAATCCATCAATTACTAACCCTAATTTAATTTATCCTGGAGAGCAACTTGCTATTAAAACAACTATTTCTTCCATTGTATATACTGTAGTTAAAGGAGATACTTTAAGTCAAATTGCTCTTAAATATAACACATCTGTATCTAAACTTGTAATTCAAAACAATATAAGTAATCCTAATTTAATATACCCAGGACAAAAAATTATTATATCTAATGGATATATTCCAAGTTTATGTAATGAATGTGGAAAAGTATTGTACACGATAAAAAGAGGCGATACTTTAAGTAAAATTGCTTCTGAATATGATACAACAGTAAATGAAATTGCTACTTTAAATAATATTTCAAATCCAGATTTAATTTATGCTGGTAGCACAATTAGAGTTCCTAATTGTAAAATGTAATATACATTTTATAAAAATAGACATAGAAATAATTTTCTATGTCTTATTTACATCATTTTACAGTACAGAACCTATTATTCCCGCTTCATTACCTAACACTGCTGTTTGTATATTTATTTTTTTTCTTTTATTAAATAATAAATTTCCTGCTACTAATTCTTCCTTTAAATCATCTAATAACACATCTGAAAAATACACAAAACTTCCACCAATTCCAATAGCTTCTGGTTCAAATATATTAACTAAATTAGATATCCCTATTGCTAAATTTTCTATAAATTCTCTTTTTACCTTATTAATTATTTTATAATTCTTATCTTCTTTAGTAGTATTATTAATTAATGCAAGTAATTCTTTTCCTGAAAAATTCTCATTTAAATCTAATGCTTTTCTTAAGTTGTTTTTAAATGCTTTCATTGAAGCATATTTTTCAAAACAGCCCTTTTCCCCACAGTTACATTGTATTCCATTTTTTTCAATTACCATATGACCTATTTCACATCCTGGTAATTCCCCTGTGTTTAAAAGCTTATTATCAATAATTACAGCTCCACCTATTCCAGTTCCTAATGTTAGAAATAAAATCCTTTTATAATTTTTAAGTGACCCATATGTACTTTCTGCTATTGCAGCACATTTAGCATCATTTCTAATTTTTATTGGTAAATTTATTTTTTCTTTCAGCTCTTCTATTATTTTATAATTCTTTAGTCCTAAATTTACAGATTTTATTACTTCATTTTCTGTAACAGTTCCTGGTATCGCTATTCCTACTTCTGTTATTTCATAATCTTTACTAAATTTATCAATATTTTCTATTATTGTATTTATTATTATCTTTTTTAATTCTTTAGTATCTACTCCTCTTAATTTCTTTTCTACTTTTTCTAATATTTTCCCATTTCTATCAACAATTCCTATTGCTATATGACTTCCACCTAA
>CALXZC010000096.1 GCA_944393135.1 uncultured Clostridia bacterium
TATAAAGAAGGAAGCAGTAAATTAGAGCAATGTATAGAAATAATAGCAGAAGCAATAGAAGCAGGACATAAAATATTACTATTTTCAGGATACACATCAATGTTTGAAATAATAGAAAAAGAATTAAAGAAAAATAATATAAAATATTTTAAACTAACAGGAGCAACAAAAGTAGACGAAAGAATGAAAATGGTAGATGAATTTAATGAAAATCCAGAAGTAAAATTATTTCTAATATCATTAAAAGCAGGAGGAACAGGCTTAAACTTAACAGGAGCAGACATGGTAATTCATTATGACCCATGGTGGAATATATCAACAGAAAATCAAGCAACAGATAGGGCATATAGAATAGGGCAAAAAAACAATGTACAAGTATATAAATTAATAACAAAAAATTCAATAGAAGAAAAAATATATGAATTACAAGAAAAGAAAGCACAATTAGCAGACAACATGCTAGACACAAAAACGACATTTATAAATAAATTCTCAAAAGAAGAAATAATGAGATTATTTGAATAATTTCTCAAAATGTCTCATTGGGGACAGTCCCCATGCCTACAAAATGTCGTATAGGGACAGTCCCCATGAGACATTAAATTAAAGGAGTAAAGTGTATGAATGATTATATTACAGTAATAGGTGGGGGCCTTGCGGGAACAGAGGCAGCTTATCAGATTGCCAAAAGAAATATCAAAGTAAAACTATATGAAATGAAACCAATTAAATATTCACCAGCACATTCAAATAAAGATTTAGCAGAAATAGTTTGTAGTAACTCTTTTAAATCAAACTTATTAACAAATGCCTGTGGCTTATTGAAAGAAGAGCTAAGAATGCTTGGCTCTTTATTAATAAAAACAGCTGATGAAACAAAAGTTGCAGCAGGGCAAGCTTTAGCTGTTGATAGGGAATTGTTTTCAAAGAGAATAACAGAAGTAATAGAAAGTAATCCGTTAATAGAGGTAATACATGAAGAAGTAAAGGATATAACAAATATGGCAAAAGAAGGAATTGTAATAATTGCAACAGGTCCACTTACATCTGATTGTTTAGCAGAGCAAGTTGTTAAAATAACAGGAGACGATAAATTATATTTCTATGATGCAGCAGCTCCAATTATAAGTAAAGATAGTATTGATTTTAATATAGCTTTTTATGGGGATAGATATAGTGAGGAAAAGAAAAAAACAGAGACAGAAGAAGAATGGAGAGAAAGGTTAAAGTCTCAAGAAGGCAAGGAACAATCTTATATAAATCTCCCAATGAATAAAGAAGAATACGAAAAGTTTTGGAATGAATTGGTAAATGCAGAAGTTGTTACATTACACAACTTTGAAAAAAGAGAAATATTTGAAGGCTGCATGCCAATAGAAATTATGGCTAAAAGAGGAATTGATACATTGAGATATGGACCATTAAAGCCAGTTGGTTTTGATGATCCAAGAACAGCAAAAAGACCATATGCGGTTGTTCAGTTAAGACAAGATGATAGTAAAGCTAGTATTTATAACATGGTTGGCTTTCAAACAAACTTGAAGTTTGGGGAGCAGAAAAGGGTCTTTAGTCAAATACCAGGGTTGGAAAATGCAGAATTTATAAAATATGGAGTTATGCATAGAAATACATATATTAATTCTAGTAAACTGTTAGATGCAACATATTGTTTAAAATCTAATTCTAATATATATTTTGCAGGGCAGATTACAGGAGTTGAAGGATATGTGGAAGCAATTTCTTCTGGATTAATTGTAGCTATAAATGCAGTAGAAAAATTTAAGAATGGGGAAAATAAAATAATATTCCCAGAGACAACAGTAATAGGAGCTTTAGCAAAGTATATCTCAACTCTAAACACAAAATTCCAACCTATGAATGCGAATTTTGGAATATTACCAGAATTAGAGGGAAAGAAAATAAAAGATAAAAAACAAAGATATCAAGAATTAGCAAATAGAAGTTTAGAAGATTTAAGAAAAAAGCTTTAGTAATACTAAGGCTTTTTTTGTTGCAAATATTACTAAAATATTACAGTTTTATTAAAAAATAGAGAATTTACATAAAATTATTGAAAATAACATCAAAGTTTGTTATAATTTAGTATAGATGATTATACTTTGATAAGAGGAGGTTAAATTATGGAAGAATTAACCAATTTAGAAATAACTAATGAAGATTTAGAAGAAATGACGGCAGAAGAGTTAGCTGATTTAAAAATTGAGCTAGAGGAATTATTGATGAAATGTGATGAATTACTACAAGATAGTGATGAATAATAGGAGGATGAATAAATGGAATTAAATGAAAAATTAAATCAAGATTATAACAAAGATAAAAAAATATATCAAAAAACTCAAAGATTACAAGCAACTGTAAAAAATCTTGAACAACAACTAAAAATATTAAAAAGAGAATGGCAAGATGCAAAATTAAAGGAAACAAGAGCAAAAGAAGATGGAGATGTAGTTGCAGAAAAAGAAGCACAAGCTGAAGCTGCTACTAAAATTAAAGAAACACAGGAAGTACAAGCAAAATTAAATCTTATAAGAGAAGTAATTACTAAAAATAAGAATAAAGTTGACGGTTATATACAAGAACTAAAAAAAGACCCAGAATTTGAAGAGCATGTAAACGATATTTTAGAAAAAAGATATAACAGGCAACTAGCTAAAGCAATTAAGGAGCAAAATCAAGTAAATACAATATTAGACTTATGTCAAAAACATCCAACATTATCAAATAACCTAAAAGGAATGATAAGTGCACAAGAAGAGTTAGATAAATTAAATAAAGAAATAGAAACTTTAGATGCAGAAAAAGATAAAGATAAATTGGATGAAATAAAGGGAAAAATAGATGCAGCATTTGGAAAGAAAAATAAAAATATGGATTTATTTATGGACTTTTGCACAAAAAATAATTTAGATATAGACAGAGAATTTTTAGACAATTTAGTTTCAGAAAAAGGATTTGCACATGACAAACAAGGAAATATTAAGCTTGAGAAAACTTTGAAAAATATATCAAAAGGTTATGAAAAAAGAGTTCTAGCTTATCAAGTTGCAATAAGTAAAGTACCAGGAGCAAAGATAAATGAAGAAAATCATGAATTATTAGGAGAAGGACCAGAAGAACCAGAAACACAAGACACACAAGATACACTTGCAACAACTGTATTAAAAAAACTTAATGCTGACCCAATGAAACATGGAGGCGTTCGTTCATCACAACCACCAGCTAAAAAATATAAATGGTGGGAATTTAGAAAAAGATTTCAAGATTGGAATGCAAGAAGAAAAGCAGAAAAACAAAAAACAGAACCAGGGAAAGAACCAGAAGAAGGTGGAAAAACATCATCAGAAAAATTTAGAAATTCTTACAAATATGATGTTGTTAAAGATTATGTGGACAAACAAGAACAAGAGATTTATAAACAAGCATTGAAAGATGTAAAAGAAGCTATGAAAGATGACACAGAAGAGCAAAGATAATATAAGAATATTTAAGAAAAACTTGGGAGAAATTCCAAGTTTTTTGTTATTTTTTTAAAACAATTTATTGACAAAAATTGTAAATGGTAGTATTATAAATATACTTTTTATTCAAAAAATTTATTCTTTGGAAAGTTTTCCAAAAAATCCGTTTAATTTAAAATAATATAAAGGTGGTGGTAAGTTAATAAATATTCATAAGAAATCTGTTTTTTTAAATTTGTTCTTTTAAATTTTAATCAAAGTTTTAAAAATCGCTTGAATGTTCAAAAAGTTAAGTAAAAATAAGAATAGAAGTAGAAAATTATAAAAAAAGTTTATTGAAAGTACAATAAAATGCAATTTACTTTTAAATAAAAATTGACTTTTGAATTTAAAAATCTTATAATAGGAAGTGATGAAATGTATGAATTTACACACAAAGATTTTCTAAAATGCATGGAAAATGAAAGCATTAGAAAGTTTGTGATTGAAGAAGTAAAAAAATATATAGAAAAATCAGAAAAAGAAAAAACGGAATTAGACAAAAAACATGATAAAATATTTAAAAATATATTATCTGATAAAAAAGAAGCCGTAAATTTTATAAATAGAATATTTAAGTTAAATCTAAAACCAGATGGAATAGAAGCTTATGATAAAGAATTTAT
>CALXZC010000097.1 GCA_944393135.1 uncultured Clostridia bacterium
TGTAAAAAATATAGCAATGAAGGTGCTATAAAAGATATAAGACCAGATTATGGTTGCAAACCACACAGAATGCGAATAGAATATTTAGACCAAATCGTAAACGCATATATTGATAATTTAATTAGCAATCCAGAATTTAAAGATTTTGTAATGAATAATGTAAAAGCAATTAACACAAATAAAGTTACTTTAGAAAAAGACTTAAATAAACATAAGCAAACTATAGAAAAATTAGAAAAACAATTCAAGCAAGTATATGAAGATAAGCTAAATGATTTAATTCCAGAATTTATATATAAAGACAAAAAGCAAGAATTAGAAAAAAAGTTAAAAAACGAGAAAGAAAAACTAGAAGAAATTGAAAATAAGTTTAATACATTAAACAAACTAGAAGATAAAGAAGATTTAATCTTTAACGCAATAGATGATATCAAAAAAAATGGACTAACAAAAGAAGAACTATCAAGGTTATTTGACAAAATAGTAGTATTTGATCCAAAAGAAATAACAAAAGAGCAAAAGGAAGAATATAACCTAAATGATGAAATGTACAAAGAACTCTACGAAAATGGAGGTTTGCTATTTCATTTAAAATTTATGTATCCACAAACTATCACAAACAGGTGGATGTGATATTGGAACAAGACCAATAGAATTACATTTAAAGTCATTTGAAAAATTAGGAATAAATATTAAGAAAAACTATGGAAATATTGAATGCTTTTGTGATAAAATAGTAGGAGAAAAAATCGACTTAGATTTTCCAAGCGTTGGAGCTACTGAAAATGCTATACTTACAAGCTGTTTAGCGGAAGGAAAGACAATAATAAACAATGCAGCGAGAGAGCCTGAAATAATAGATTTACAAAATTTCTTAAACAAAATGGGAGCAAAAGTAAAAGGAGCAGGTTCAAGTCAGATAGAAATAGAAGGAGTAAAACACCTAAAAGATGTAAGCTATAATATTATGCCAGATAGAATAGAAACAGGAACATTTCTATGCTTAGCTGCAATTAATCGCTCAAATATTTTAATAGAAAATGCAGATGCAACACATATAACACCTGTAATTGATAAATTAGAAGGAATGGGTTGCAATATAGAAATAGAAAAAAACAAAATACAAATAAAAGTACCAAAAAAAATAAAAGCTGTGGATATAAAAACAATGCCATACCCAGGATTTCCAACAGATATGCAATCAATTTTTGTAAGTTTACTTACAACAGTAAAAGGAACATCAGTAGTAGTAGAAAATATATTTGAAAATCGTTATAGATATGTGCAAGAGTTAGTGAGAATGGGAGCAAAAATAACAATAGAAGGAAAAACAGCAATAATAAAAGGAGTAAAAAAGCTATATGGAGCAAATGTAAAAGCAACAGACTTAAGAGGAGGAGCGGCTTTGGTAATTGCTGCAAGTGTCGCAAAAGGTACCACAAAGGTTGATAATATAGAATATATATTAAGAGGTTATGAAAATTTTATAACAAAACTTCAAAATTTAGGATTAGATATAAAAATTAATTAAGGGCTAAATAGTCTTTAGCTCTTATTAATAATAAGAACTTAAGAAGGAGGGCTTGAGATTGAAATCAAAAGAAGTAAATTATATAAAGCAAGAAGATAGAGATACAGCGGAAGATATATTAAGAAGGAAAAAGCAAAAAGAAAGAGAAAAAAGAATCAATGAAAAAAAGAAATTAGAAAATGAAGAAGAATTTGATTTTGATACAGAAACAGTAATTAATATGACTAATAAAAATAAATTAAAAAAGGATGAAGAGAATAGAAAAAAAATAACAAGACAAGAAAAAAAGAGAAAAAAAAGAATAAAAAAAATCAAGTTTTTCCTTAAAATATTTTTATTAATAGGTATAATAGCAGGAGGAATTGCTTTTGCATTAACTTCACCAATATTTAACATAAAAGATATAAGCGTGGAGAATAATGTTACAATACCTAGTGATACAATCATAAGTCTGTCAGGTCTAAAAACAGGAGAGAATATATTTAAATTTTATAAAGCAAATATTATAGAACAAATAAAAGAGAATCCATATGTAGAAAGTGTAGAAATACATAGGAAATTCCCAAGTACAGTACAAATAAATATTACAGAAAGAGTTGCAACATATAGTGTTGATTATATGGGAAAATATGCTTATATAAATTCACAGGGCTACATATTAGAAATTTCAGAAGACAGTAAGAAAATACCAGTAATACAAGGAGCTACAACAAACGAAGATGATATAAAACCAGGAAATAGATTAAATAACGAAGATTTAAAAAGGCTAGAGCAAGTAATAAGAATAATGGATGCAAGCAAAGGAGCCGGATTAGACACACAAATCACAAGTATTGACATTAGTGATGAAAACGAATATAGTATATATCTAAATGAAGAGAAAAAAAGAGTATATTTAGGTGATAGTAGTAACTTAAGTAATAAAATGCTATATGTACAAGCTATAGTCGAACAAGAAAAAGGAAAAGAGGGGGATATCTTTGTAGATGGAGAGTTAAATAATAAGTTTAATCCATATTTTAGAGAAAAAGTATAAAGAGGTGAGAGTATGCAAAATAAAAAAGTAATTGCAGTAGTATTAGGAATAATGTGTTTTGCATTAACTGCTGGAATATGCGTGCAAATGAGGACTGTAAAAGGTACAAATGCAACTGTTAGTAATGATTACGAAGAAAACAATTTAAGAGCAGAAGTATTAAGATTTAAAGAAAAATATGATAATAAAGTAAAAGATTTAGAAAATGCAGAGGCAGAATTGGAAAAAGAAAGAGAAAATGCTACTAAAAATGACACAGATTTACAAGAAAAAGAAAAAGAAATAACACAAGGAAATAAAATAATAGGACTTGCAGAAGTAAGTGGACAAGGCGTAATTGTAACTTTAGGAGATAGTAAAAAAGATGTTAGTAGTAGCTTAGATCCAAGTTCACTATTGGTTCATGACACAGATGTTTTAAGCGTAATAAATGAGTTGAAAAATGCGGGGGCAGAGGCAATATCAATCAATGACCAAAGAATAATACCAACAACAGGAATTATTTGTGGAGGGAATATAATAGATATAAATGGAGAAAAAGTAGGTACACCATTTGAAATAAAAGCAATAGGTCTTCCAGAACAATTAGCAGCATTAGATAGACCAGGAGGTTACTTAGACTTGTTAAAAAGTTATAGTATAGAGGTAAAGTTAGAAAAATCAAATAATATTACAATACCAAAATATACAGGAACAATAAATTATAAGTATGCAAAAGCAGTAAATTAGAAAGGAGGCATTAAATGAAAAGGTCTATGAAAAAAGGCAAAGTAACAATGATTATTACAGCAGGAATAGCATGTTTTGCATTAGTGTTGGTAATGACAATGCAATTTAAGATAGTAAATGAAGCAGATGTAACTTCAATCGAAAATATGAGAAAATCTGAATTAAGCACAGAACTTGCTAATTGGAAAACAAGGTATGATGAAGTAAATAAACAATATGAAGAAACAATAGCAATGATAGAAGAATATAAAAATAATAAAGAATCTAGTGTGGAAACAAGAAATTTAATGGATTCCGAGTTAGAACAAATAAATATGTCTTTAGGTAAAATAGATGTAGAAGGAGAAGGTATCATTATTACTGTAAATGAAATGGATAATGAAGAAGTAGAAGATATAACAGCAGATGATTTGCTGTTATTAGTAAATGCTCTAAAACTTGCAGAAGCAGAAGCAATCTCTATAAATGAAGAAAGAATAATAAATATGAGTGATATAGTTTTTATAGATGCAGCAGGAATTATAAGAATTAATGGAGAAAGAATACTTGCACCGTATGAAATAAAGGCTATAGGTGATTCTTCATACTTAGAAAGTTCGTTGATAGGTAATGGAGGAGTTGTCGATGAGATGAAGAAAAAAGGACAAGATGTTGAAATTCAGAAAGAAAATAATATAACTATTCCTAAATATAATGGGGAAATAGAAACAAAATATATGGAATAAAAGATAG
>CALXZC010000098.1 GCA_944393135.1 uncultured Clostridia bacterium
CCACTTTAGCTCAGCTGGCCAGAGCATCGCACTTGTAATGCGAGGGTCATCCGTTCGAATCGGATAAGTGGCTCCAATAAAGGTCATTAGTCTTGCAAAAGCTTGATTATTGGCTTTTTTTATTTATAATTAATTAGTTTTTTTATTTCATTTTTAATTTCATTCCGAAAATCTATTAAATTTTTATATGACAATTTATTTTCTAGTTCATTTAGATTTTGGTAGATAGTTTTTAAAAATAAGTAAATACTTGAAATAAAATAAAAAAGTTGATATTATAATTTTATAAAATATATAAAAAATAGAGGTGCTTATGATTACTATAGAAGATTTTGAAAAAATAGATATAAGGACAGGAACGATAATAGAAGCAGAATTAAATAAAAAAGCTAACAAACCAGCATATAAATTAAGAGTAGACCTAGGAAAAGAATTAGGAATAAAAACAACATCTGCCCAAATAACAGGTTTATATAAGCCAGAAGAATTAATAGGAAAGCAAATAATTGCTGTAGTAAATTTTCCTATATTACAAGTTGCAAATGTTATGAGTGAAATTTTAGTTTTAGGAGTAAAAACAAAAGAAGGTGTAGTTTTACTTGAAACAGAAAGAAAAACAGAAAACGGATTAAAAATAACTTAAGGAGGAAGAAGATGGAAAAAGTAGTAATAATTACAGGTGCATCAAGAGGAATAGGAAGAGAAATTGCGAAAAGATTAGCTAAAAAAGGGTTAAAAGTAATAGCTAATTATAATAAATCTGAAAAAGAAGCAGAAAAATTAAAGGCTGAATTAGAGCAAGAAGAAATATCAATAGATATTGTAAAAGCAGATGTATCAAAAAGAGAAGATGTAAGAAAACTAGTAAAATACACATTGAATAAATATGATAAAATAGATGTACTAATAAATAATGCCGGAATTTCGGAGTATAAATTATTTACAGATGAAACAGATAAAGACTGGAATAAAATTATAAATACGAATTTATATTCAGCATTTGCAATGTCACAAGAAGTTATTCCTAATATGGTTCACAATAAAAGTGGATTAATAATAAATATATCATCAGCATGGGGAGTTGTAGGAGGATCACTAGAAGTAGTTTATTCTATATCAAAAGCAGGAATGGATGGTATGACAAAAGCGTTAGCAAAAGAGCTAGGTCCATCAAATATAAGGGTAAATTCGATAGCTCCAGGAATGATTTATACAAAAATGAATGAAAAATTTACAGAAGAAGAATTAAGGGGAATAAAAGAAGAAATACCATTAGGTGTAATAGGAGAAGCATCTGACATTTCAAAATGTATAGAATGGTTAATTGAAGATAAATATACAACAGGTCAAGTGATTTCTATAAATGGCGGTTGGATTATCACTTAAAAAGCGATACTATACAAAGTATCGCTTTAAATATATTAATTTTCTTTTAATTTTCTTTTATAGTTTCCAGAAATCAATTTTGGTAAATAAGTAATTATTTTATATACAGCTAAACGAACCTTTTTACTCCATAAATAAGATCTTCTCAATTTTCTTGCAGACCCTAAAGAAACAGGCTCATCTTCTAAAACAACTAGTTCATTTTGAACTTTTTCTAAAGGAAACACATAGTTTTGTCCATTATTATTGTCCCATTCTTCATTTCCATTCTTAAAACAGAAGTTAAAAGTATCACCTTCTAATAATTGGATTTCTGCTTGAAATCCCAAGTCTGTTTTTTCCATTTTTATATCATTAACATTATCCCAATTTATTCCAAAACCATAATGAATAGACACTTCATCAGAATTGTCTTGATATAATTTTCCCAAATATGATATTTTAACTTTACTATTTTCAACTAATTTATCTGTATTAAAGAATATATTTTTTGATAACTCCATTTAATTTCTCTCCCTTTTTTGTCTTTTGCTGATAACATTATAATATTAAATTCAACAATGTTCAAGTATTTTTCTTAAAATTTTCTTTACGTTTTTGTTACAGTTTTGTAACAAGTATTATAATATTTAAATTTAGCCTGTAAAAAAGCTTTTTAAAAAAATAGTGATAAATTATAAAAATTTTAAATATATTGTAAATTTATTTGTTTTATGGTAATATGAAAGAGAAAATAAATAAAAGAGGTATTTTTTATGGAAGAGAAAGTTGTCAAAGATGAAAAACAAGAAAATAATTCAAAAAAAGTAGAAGAAAAAAATGAAACACCAAAATTTAAAAAGTCAGAAGAAAAATTAAAAGAGCAAGAAAAAGAAATGGACAAAATGGAAAACAACAAGAAAAAACATTCTAAAAGGAAATATATAATACTTGCTGTAATAGTTGGAATTTTATTAATAATAGGGCTTTTTTTCTCAACTATATTTGCACTAGTAAATATAGGAAATGAAAAGATTATGAAAGGAATTTCAATCGCAGGAATAGATGTTTCAAGTCTATCAAGAGCAGAAGCAAAAACCAAAATAGAGGAAGTCTATAAAGAAAAGAATGAAAAGGATATTTCTTTAAAATATGGAGAATACGAAACAATATTAAGTCCAGTTTTGATGGAAGTTAATTTCAAAATAGATGAAGCAATAGAAAATGCTTACTTAGTTGGAAGAAACTCTAATATATTTATTAATAACTATAATATATTATTTGCATTAATTAACAAGAAAGATATTCCGTTAGAAATGACAATCAATGAGGAAGTTACAAAGCAAACAATAGAAGATATGAATATCAATTTACCAGATGTTGTTATAGAAACTACTTATTCAGTAGAAGGAGATGAACTAATAATAACTAAAGGTAAAGCTGGAATAAAAATTGATACAGATAAGTTACTTATGCAAGTAAAAGATAGATTAAAAAATCCAAACTCAGGAAATGATGTAATGGAGATACCAGTAATAAATAAAGAGCCAGACCCAATAGATATAGATAAAATTCATGATGAAGTATATAAAGAAGCTCAAGATGCATATATAATAGACGAACCTTTTGAAGTACATCCAGAAGTCGAAGGAATAGACTTTGATGTAGAAAATGCTAAAGAAATATTAAAAGAAGATAAAGAAGAATATATTATACCACTAATAATAACAAAACCAGAAATAACTCTAGATCAACTAGGAGAAGAAGCATTCCCAGAGCAACTTTCAACATTTACAACAAGATATGATGTAAGTGATGTTGATAGAACAACTAATTTAACATTAGCATGTCAGAAAATCAACGGAACAGTGCTTTTAGCAGGAGATACATTTTCATATAATGATGTAGTAGGAGCAAGAACAGTAGCTGCAGGTTATAAAAATGCAAAGATTTATGAAGCAGGTCAAGTTGTAGATGGTTTAGGAGGAGGTATTTGTCAGATATCTTCAACATTATATAATGCTGCATTACTTGCAAATTTAGAAATTGTTGAAAGAAGAAATCACCAGTTTGTAACATCATATGTAGAAGCAGGAAGAGATGCAACAGTAGTATATGGCTCAACAGATTTTAAATTTAAAAATACAAGAAAATATCCAATTAGAATAGTAGCAACAGCAAAGGCTGGTATTGCAACAATATCAATATATGGAATAAAAGAAGAGGAAGAATATACATTTAAGTTTAGTCCAAAAACAATTTCAACAATTCCATATCCAACTCAGTATATAGACGATAGTACATTACCTACAGGAACAGAGGTAGTAAAACAAAAAGGAACAAGCGGTTTAATTATTGAAACATATATGTCTAAGTATTTAAATGGAAAGCTTGTTTCAACTGAATTACTTTCAAGAGATACTTATAACGCTATGGCAAGGATAGTAAGAAAAGGAACAGGAGCTGTAGCTAATACGCCTGTACAAGAACAAAAAGAAGAAGCTGTAATACCAGAGGAGCCGATACAAGATAGCGAAGTAACAACAAATAAAGAAGAAAATGTGGAAGAGGTAGAAGAATTACCAGCAGCATAAAAATAGATAAAATTAGCCAATACTCGAAAAGTATTGGCTTTGCT
>CALXZC010000099.1 GCA_944393135.1 uncultured Clostridia bacterium
ATTAATAATAGGGAGGAATTTTTATGTTAGAAAATGTAAAAGTATTATGTCATAGCTCTATTAAATTTGAAAGAGAAAAAATTATTTATTTTGATCCATTTAAAATAGATAAAAAATATAGGGATGCAGATATTATATTTATCACACATTCACATTATGACCATTTCTCAGAAGAAGATATTTTGAAAGTAAGAAATGAAAATACAATTATTGTAATTCCAAGTGAGTTATATATTAATTGTTTTAATTTAGGGTTCGATGCAGAAAATATTGTAATTGTTGACCCAGAAGAAAATTTTGTAATAGACAATATTGAGTTTGAAACAATCCCTGCTTATAATACAAATAAAGACTTTCATCCAAGAAAAAAAGATTGGGTTGGATATATAATTCATTTAGATGGGATTACTTATTATATTGCAGGAGATACAGATATTACAGATGAAAACAAAAAAGTTAAATGTGATGTTGCTTTTGTACCAATAGGGGGAACTTATACTATGAATGCTAAAGAAGCAGCAACATTGGTAAATATTATAAAACCTAAAATTGCTGTTCCTATACATTATAATTGTATTGTTGGTACTAAAGAGGATGAAAAAGTATTTACAAATACCCTAAGCAAAGATATAGAGCTTAAAATACTTCTTTAGTTGCTTTTTTTAGTTCAAAATAGCTAACTGTAAAATTAAATATTTCACTAACATACATTGAAATAATAAAGCCTAAGATTCCAAGTTCAGGAAGCAAAAAATATAATAAAGTAATTGTTATAACAAGGTCAGCTATATTACATAGCATGACCTTAAATTGCCTATTTAACCCTTTTAACATGTTATCTATGATATTATCAAGATACATTAATAAAATGAGAGGAGAAAGTATTTTAATGTATCTGCTACATTCTAGATTTTGAAATATTGCTAAACTTAAATTGTTTGCAAAAATAAAACATATGATGCTTACAATTATAGAAAAACAAGTGGCTATTATGAAAATTTTATGACTAACTGTTAATATTCTTTTCTTATATCCTTTTGCCATTAAACTTGAAAATTCAGGTATAATAAGTGAGCTAAAAGAACTTATAAAAACAGTTGGAAACATGATAACAGGCATTGCCATTCCTGTTATTCTGCCATATTCTGATAAAGCAAGGCTATATGGCAAACCAAATAATACAAGCCTATTGGGAACTATAAATTCTTTTAAAGTAGAAAGTCCTGAACGTATATAAGATGTTACAGAAACAGGTAGTGTGATATTCAAAATCTTTCTTTTATAGCTTATTCCAGTTATTTTACTTCTTTTGTTAAAGAAACTTTTATCTATTTTATATAAGATAAATAGAAAAGAACAAGAAAACACTTCTGAAATTACATCTGCTAAAATTAAACAAATACATACTGTTTCAACATTATTCAATGCAAAGAATTGTAATAGCAATATACTAATTATAATTTTAACTCCAAGTTCTAGGGCTTGAGAAATGGCAGATTTATAAGCTTTTCTTACAGCTGAAAAATAACCATTTATTACAGCTGAGATTGCAATACATGGAAGTCCTATAGCAATTAGATAAAATGGAATTGCCGATATTTTATTATTTAGCCAAGTAGTAGATATTATATTAGAGAATAATATTATAAGAATACTACTTACAATTCCTAAAAATAAACCAAATAAATTACAACTTCTAACAGCTTTTAAACCTTCTAAATAATTGCTTTTTGCAAACTCTTGTGACACAAGATATGTACATGCAATACTAAGACCAGAAGTTGCAAGTGTTATAAAAAACATGTATACAGACATAACAAGAGAAAAAACACCTACTGCTTCTGAACCAATTTTATTTGATACATATATGTTAAATACCATACTTATGCTTCTAGTAATTAATGCTGTTAGAGTAAGTATGGAGCCATTTATTATAAATTTTTTAGTTCTCTTCAATAATATTCACCATTTAATTTTATTAGTTTTTTAATTTTTTATTACAATAAAATTGCATTAATGCTATAATATAAAAAAATATTAAGTTAGGTGTAGTTAATATGGACAAAGCTTTTGATTATTATGAAAAAACTAAGAACACAATCGCAAGGATGAATGTAAGAAAATTTATGGATATGGAAATTGTCCCAGGAAGGTGTATTGATTTAGGTTGTGGTGCGGGTAATGATACTATATTTTTGATTAAAAATGGTTGGAAGGTAACTGCTATTGATAAAGAAGATACTGAAATGATTATTAAAAATTATTTAAATAAAGAGGAACAAAAATCTTTAGAATTCATAAAAAGCGATTTTGAAAATATTACTTTAAAATCTTGTGACTTATTAGTTGCTAATTTTAGCTTACCTTTTTGTAAAAAAGATTATTTTAAAGAATTATGGGAAAAGATTGAAAAATCAATTATAAAAAATGGTTATTTTGTGGGTAATTTCCTTGGAATTAATGATACCTGGATAAATAAACCTAATATGACATTTTTAAGAAAAGAAGAAGTCTTAAATTTATTTTCTTCTTTTAATATAATTAAATTTTATGAGACAGAAAAAGATGCAAAAACAGCCTTAGGCACAGAAAAACACTGGCATATTTTTGATGTTATTGCTAAGAAAAAATAGGAGGGAATATGGAAAGTAAGAATTATATTGGTAAAATTGTAAATGTTAAAATAGATAGACCCTTAGGGTCTAAACATCCTAATTGGGATATGATTTATCCTGTAAATTATGGATATGTTCCAAATACTGTTAGTGGAGATGGAGAAGAACTTGATTGTTATGTTTTGGGAGTATTTGAGCCAATAGAAGAATTTAATGGTAAGTGTATCGCTGTTATTAATAGAATAAATGATAATGATGATAAATTAATTATTGTTCCAGGAGATAAAAATTATTCTAATGAACAAATAGAAGCTTTAACGGAGTTCCAAGAAAGATATTTTAAGAGTAAAATTATAAGATAAATTATAACTATAAAAGAATATAAGAATTAAATGTCGAAAAATATCCTTTTTTCATATGATATATAAAGATTATATGAAAGGGGGAATATATTTGGAGTTATATGGGAAAAAGATAGGCTTTGTACTTACAGGGTCATTTTGTACATTTAAAAAAACAATACCTAAAATAAAAGAATTAGTGGAAAAGGAAGGGGCAGAAGTAATTCCTATAATGTCTTTTAATAGTTATAATTTAGACACAAAGTTTGGAAAAGCTAAAGACTTTATTAAAGAAATAGAAGAGATAACAGGAAAAGAGATAATCCATACAATACAAGAGGCAGAACCAATAGGACCAAAAAAAATGACAGACATAATGATAGTTGCACCATGTTCTCGGAAATACAATGGCAAAACTTGCCTTAGATATAATAGACACCCCAAGTTTAATGGCTTGTAAATCACATTTAAGAAATGACAGACCACTTGTAATTGCACCATCTACAAACAACGGACTAAGTGGAAATGCTGAAAATATAGGAAAATTATTAAATAGAAGAAATTATTATTTTGTACCTTTTAGACAAGATAATCCAATTACAAAACCAAGGTCAATAGTATTTGATGAAGATTATTTAATAAAAACAATAAAGTTTGCTCTGGATGGCGAACAAATAAGTCCAATTTTATTATAGCAAGTATTATTTTAGATACTTGCTATTCTTGATATAATTACAAATATATGGTAAAATTTACGAAATAATATTGAAAGGAAATAGTTTTATAAAAAAAGCCAATATACAATTAAGAGAATATCAACAAGAAATAATAAACACTATAATCAGTAGAATTAATAACAATAAGAAAGAAACATTAATAGAAATTCCTACAGGAGCTGGAAAAACAATAATAATAAAAAAATTAGCCGAAATACTAAATGAAAATATCTTAGTATTAACTGACAGAATAGTAACAAAATTACAGTTTATGAAC
>CALXZC010000100.1 GCA_944393135.1 uncultured Clostridia bacterium
AATTCATTGAACTTTTGTTTGATATTGATATTATATACCAAATATTTGTTTTGTCAACTGTTTTTTTAAATTTTTTTATTTTTATTTATACCAACCTTCAATTCCGTAGAATTGATTAAACCATGTTGGTGTTATATCTCCTACTAAACTTGAATTATAGGCAATCGTATACTTATTATTGTATAAACTTATATATGGCATATCTGTTTTATAAATTTCTGCCAGTCTTTGATAATCTTTTAATAAAATATTTTCATCTGTTGTATTTTTAGTTTCATTTAATAAGTTGACAACTTCTTCATTTGAATAGTTTGCAATATTTCCTTCTCCGAAAAAAATATCTAAGTTTGGACTTGGTGATAAGGTCATTGAACATAATGCAATGTCATAGTCTTTATTGTTTATTGCATTATTGTATTGCTCATCACTTGCTTGTACTATATTTATTAAAATTCCTTGAGCTTTCAACTGCTGTTCTATATTTTGTGCAACAGCTACTTTTTTACTATCACTTGCTCTTACTAATAATTTAAGTTCCAATCTTATAGTTCTTCTATTTTCTGTTTTCTGCCAAGAACCACTTCTTAATTTCCATCCTGCATCTGTTAGTTCTTTATTTGCTTGTTCTACATTATATCCGCTACTTGTATCTTGATTTTGATAAAGCCAATTTCCATAGTCAAGTGGAAAACTACTTGTAATGCATTTTCCGTTTAATATATTTGAATTAATATTATCTTTATCTATTGAATATGAAATTGCTTTTCTAATTTCTAGCCTACTTAGTAAATTATTTGACATGTTTAATGCTAAAAATGTGTGTTCTCTTCCTTTTATTTCTCTTGGCGTATATCCAATCGTTCCTATATAATCTTGGATGTTTTCATTTTCTGTTGCAATTAAATCTAATCCACCTACTTTAAAGCTATTATATAATTCTCCGATAGACGAATATAAGTTAACAGTTATTGTTTCTATTACACTATCTTTTTCTTTGTTCCAATAACTTGTATTTTTTGATAATGTAATATATGAACTTTGCACATCTGTTATTTTAAACATTCCCGTTCCTACAGGAGAACTGTTTTTAGCTGTATTTGAAAAATCTTCTCCTTGATAGTATTCACCTGATAATATTGGAAATGTCAAATTGTATTCAAAAAAAGGAACATCACTGTCTAAATTTATTCTTATTGTGTAGTCATCTATAATGTCTACACCTATTACACTTTGAACATTTGCGGAATAAATTGTATCTGTATCTTTTAATCTATCTATAGTAAATTTTACATCATTTGCTGTAAATGCTTGACCATCAGACCATCTAACATTTTCCCTTAATTTTATTAAATATGAGTTATTGCTTTCTTTTGCCCATTCTTTCGCTAAACAAGGCTCAGCTTTATAGTCTGAAGTTAAATTTACTAACGGATCATATATTAATTTTGTAATATTCTGAACATTCTTATTTTTACTAAGTATAGGATTTATGGTATCAAAACTTGCTATCCCTAGTTTTAATTCTTTTACTCTATCATCTTGAGTGCTTTCTGTAAATTCTTGTTCTTGCTTTTTTATTTCTTCATCTTTTCTTATCATGTATACAGCAATTACTAAAATTATAATAATAAATATAATAAAAACATATTTAATCCAATTTGATTTCATAATTCACCTCTGTACATATGATATAATACATTAAATTGATAAAAATTTCAAGTAATTTTTAATATAATAACAAAAACAGGCTATAACCAGCCTGTAATTTATTTTCTTATTAACTTCTTGACTCTACAATTAGTTTTATTCCAGTTCTATCTTCTCCTTCTACTTCCACCTCTGCAAATGCTGGTATACAAACTAAGTCAACTCCTGATGGTGCAACAAACCCTCTTGCGATTGCGACCGCCTTTACTGCTTGATTTAATGCTCCTGCTCCGATTGCTTGCATCTCTGCTTTGTTTGATTCTTTTACCAATCCAGCGATAGCACCTGCTACTGAATTTGGGTTTGATTTTGATGAAATTTTTAAAATTTCCATTTTCTTTGCCTCCTATAATTTTATTTTTGTTGTTGCAACTTCTATGATTTTTATTTTACAATATTTGGAAATAAAAGTAAAGAGTTTTCTGGAAATTTTTAGGAAATTTCATCGCATTAAAACTTGTTTTTCGACAAATGTGCTATATTTTAACCCTTTTTATATTTATTACTTTATTTTTAATATCATCTATATCAAAAATAACTCCATTTAATATACATTCTCCTCCAGCTATCCTATATCTTTCTGGCAATGTTGTTTCAAACCTTTTTATAGATGCTGAAATATCCATTCCTATTACTGATTTCTTTGGACCTGTCATTCCTATATCTGATATATATGCTGTTCCTTTTTCCAAAACAACTTCATCTGCCGTTTGTACATGTGTATGTGTACCAAAAATTGCAGTTACTTTTCCATCTAAGAAATAACCAAGTGCGATTTTTTCTGCGGTTGCTTCTGCATGAAAATCTATTATTATAATATCTGTTTTATCTTGTAATTTTTCAACTATAGTTTTCGCTGTTAAAAATGGATTTTCAGATAAGACATTCATATCAACTCTACCTATTAAATTTATTACTGCAATTTTTTTATTTCCGTATTCATAGATATTATAACCTTTTCCTGGTACTGTATTACAATAATTGGCTGGTCTTAAAATTTTTGGATGGTCTATAAAACTAAATATATCTTTTTTTCCCCAAGTATGATTTCCCATTGTTATTACATCTACTTTTTCTGATAATATATCATCAAAGTTCTTTTTAGTTATTCCCATTCCTTCTCCTGCATTTTCACCATTTACAATAACAAAATCTATTTTTTCATTTTCTCTTATTTTGGGCAACTCAGTTTTTAATTTTTTAACTCCTGCTGCACCTACTAAATCACCTACTGCTAAAATTTTCAAAATCATTCCTTCTTTCTTATGATAATTTATCTTTAATATAATACTACAAAACTTGAAATTAATCAAATTTTTACAAAGAAAAAAGAGGGTTTCCCCTCTTAATATTATTTTGCATAATCTACTACTCTTGTTTCTCTTATTATATTTACTTTAATCTGTCCTGGATAATCCATTTCGTTTTCAACTCTTTTTGCTACATCTCTTGCTAATATTGTCATTTGGTCATCAGATATTCTATCTGGTTTTACAATTATTCTTATTTCACGTCCTGCTTGTATAGCAAAAGATTTTTCAACTCCGTCAAATGAATCTGCAATTTCTTCAAGATTTTGTAATCTCTTTATGTATGCTTCTAAAGTTTCTCTTCTAGCTCCAGGTCTTGATGCAGATATTGCATCTGCTGCTTGCACTAAGACTGCTTCTAAAGTCTGTGGTTCAACATCTCCATGATGTGCTTCAACTGCGTTTATAACAAGTGGATTTTCCTTATATTTCTTTAAGATTTCTACACCTATTTCTACATGTGTTCCTTCCATATCATGGTCTAAAGCTTTTCCTAAATCATGTAATAATCCAGCTCTTCTTGCAAGTTTTGTATCTAGTCCTAATTCATCTGCCATTATTCTTGCTAAGTTTGATACTTCTATAGAGTGGTTTAATACATTTTGCCCATAAGAAGTTCTATATTTTAATTTTCCGATTAATTTTACTATATCTGGATGAAGTCCTATAACTCCTGTTTCTAGAACTGCTCTTTCTCCTTCTTCCTTTATAGTATTCTCAACCTCTTCTTTAGCTTTCTCAACCATTTCCTCGATTTTAGCAGGATGAATTCTTCCATCATCAATTAATTTCTCTAATGCAATTTTTGCAACTTCTCTTCTTAATGGATCAAATCCTGATAATACTAC
>CALXZC010000101.1 GCA_944393135.1 uncultured Clostridia bacterium
GCCCTCCATTTATTATGTCTCATCATTTCTTTTGAAAGTCTAAATGCTTCTTTTTTTTCTATCTTAGGATTATCTGCCAATATATATGGTATCATTTTATATTCATATAACTTGATAAATCCTCCTATAATTGTTAAAAACCACAACAAATTATACAAATCTCTTAAAAACATTATTATTGCAACATTTTTCCAATTTCCTTTTCTAAATATTTCCTTCATTGCACTTATTTTGGTATTCTCTTTTTCCCTTGCCCTTAAGAAATATTTTTTACTCGCCACAACTAAAGGCTCTGCAAGTACTATCATATACACCACAGCCACTATTGCTATTAATATAAAACAAATGGCTAAACCTGTTTCTTTTAAATTAAATAGTTCTATGGAATCCCAAATTCTAAATGCATATTTTTGTGATTTTGTTGCATTGTTCAAATTAGCTTTTAATAGCTCTATCAGTTTAGTTTGTACATCATTTAAAGATGATTTTTTCTCTTCTAATTCTTCCGTTTGTTTTTTTACATCATCTATTTTTTGCTGTGCCTCTTCATCTTCTACAACCATATTTTCTTGTTTCATAACATAGTTTGGATCAATGGAATCTCCTGTTTGCCATATTCCTGTAATTGATGTTCCAAACTCACTTGTAAATAGTGCAAGTATAAAACACACTATTATAGCTGTCCAATAATTCTTTTTTATAACTTGTTTTGCTCTTGTTTTAAGTTCTTTCCTATTCCACATATAATTCTCCTAGATTTTTAAGTTTATTTTATTATAAACTAACTAAAATCTTTAAGCAAGTAGTTTTTTATATTCTTTATATTTTGGCATATTTTTTTCCACTAAATTCCAAAAACTCTTAGAATGGTTCATATGTATTAAATGGCACATTTCGTGTAATACTACATATTCAATCGCCATATCATCTTTAGTTGCAAGTTTTAAATTTATTGAAATATTTTGATTACTAGAACAACTTCCCCATGCATATTTTAAATCTCTTATTCTAACTTTTTTAGGGCTTCTTCCTAATATTTTTGCATATTTATAAATATTTTCTTCTACTATTTTTTTTAATCTTTCTATATCCTTATTTTCTATTTTTTCCTCTTCTTCTTTCTTTACCTTGCTTTCATTTAATTTTTCATAAACCCATTTTGACTTTTTAATTAAAAAATTATTTATATCTTCACTAGAAAGTTTAAGAGGAGCTTTTACTATTACTTCTCCATTTTTTATATAAATATATAAATTTTTTATCCTTAATCTTTTTAATGTATAATATATATCTCTTCCTTCATATTGTATCTTTCCCATAACATTTCCTCTTATTTTTTTATATCTTTCAGATTTAAATAATCTCCTGCATTCATTTTTCCTGCTCTTGTTATTTTATTATATCCATATTTATTTTTCAAGTCATCTATTACCTTATCCAATTTTTCTTGTTTTTCGTTATCATTATTACTAAATAAAGATAATTGCTTTTGCTCTTTTTCTATTAAATTATCAACTCTTAAACCTACTAATCTTATTGCCATTGGTCTATGGAACATTTCATTTAATAACTCTTTTGCTGTCTTTGATATTTCCTTTGTTGATGAACTTGCTTCTGGTAATTTTTTTTGATGAGATGTATCTTCAAAATCTTTTGTTCTTAACTGCACATTAACCGTTCTTGCTAACATATCATATTTTCTTAATCTATATGATACTTGTTCTGCAAGTGCTAATATTATTTCTTCTAATCTTTCTATTTCCGTTATATTTTCTGGAAGTGTAATTGAATTTCCTATGCCTTTTGGTTTTTCTTTTTCAAAATGTACTTCTGAATTGTCTATTCCATTTGCATATTCCCACATCATAATTCCATGTTTTCCAAATTTTTTATGCAAGACTTCTTTATTTGCCTTTGCTAAATCTCCTATTGTCCTTATTTGCATATTATAAAGTTTTGGGACAGTTTTCTTCCCTAACATAAATAATTCTGATATTGGAAGTGGCCACATTTTAGTTTGTATTTCATTTTCAAATAATGTATGTACTCTATCTGGTTTAGTAAAGTCAGATGCCATTTTTGCTAAGAGCTTATTATGTGCAACTCCAACATTTACGGTAAATCCCAATTCTTCTTTTACCCTTCTATTTATCTCTTTTGCTTTATTTAGTAATGTATCTTTCATTAAATATTCTGTCATATCTAAAAAACATTCGTCTATACTAAATCTTTCTATTTTATCTGTATATTCACATAATAATTTATATAAACTATCTGAATATTTTCTATATATTTTAAAATTGGACGGATATATTTTTATCCCTGGACATTTTATTTTTGCTTGGTATATTGTATCTGCTGTTTTTATTCCACATTCTTTTGCTTTCATACTTTTTGCTAAAACTATTCCTGACCTTTTTGTTTCGTCTCCTCCAATTATCGCAGGGATTTCTCTTATATCAATCTCTGCTCCATTTTTTAACATTTCTACTGCCGTCCAACTTAAGAAAGCATTATTAACATCTACGTGTAATATTTGTTTTTCCATATTATCACCGCTTACATTATAGAATGTTTGTTTGTTTTTGTCAATAAATTTTATTCTTAAACAATTAGATTTCTTAAAATTAATTACACATTTTTATTTTTTATGTAATTTCCTTTAAATTCTGATTTTAAAATATCCATAGTAATTATATCATAATATTTTCCGTTTAAATATTTACTTTCTCTTTTTCTCCCACATTCCTTAAATCCTACTTTTTCATAACATTTTATTGCTCTTTTATTAAATTCATAAACTTCCAGACTTATTTCATGTAAATTAAGGTAATTAAAGCCATAATCTAATAATAGCTTTATTGTTTCTGCACCTAAACCTTTATTTTGTTCTTTCTTTTCTCCTATAAATATTCCAAGTATAGCTGTTCTATTTATTTCATTTATATTGTTTAGTCCACAGTTCCCAATTAACTTGTCATTTTCTAATTTTATAATTCCTAATGTTATATTATCCTTTTTTGAACAATTTTCTAAAAATTCCTTTTCATTTTCTTCTGTATAAATTTTAGAACTTTTTCCAATATAGTCTGTAACGTCAAAATCATTTAGCCATCTAGTATAATCTTTTACATTTTCTATGCTTACTGGTGATAAATATATATTTTCTCCTACTAATTTTTTATAGTACATTTTTATTCCTCCTTACAGTTTAATTCCATATACATTTTTTGAATTTTCATACCTATGGACTTATAAAAATTTATTGCAGAAGTATTAAAACTCCAACAACTAAGTTCTACTCTTTCACATCCTAGCTTTTTTGCGTTTTCTTTTATTTCATTCATCAATAATGTTCCTATCTTTTCTCTCCTAAAATTATTATCTACTCCAATTTTTTCCACATATAATATTTTTGAGTTCTTAACATTTATATTGTTTTTTACTTCTCTAACTTCTACAATAGGATAAGCCTCTTACTTTATTGTTTTTGTCTATAGCTACTATCATTTCTTTTTTATTGCTTTCTAATAAACTAAGAAATTCTTTTTCTGCTTCTTTTTCTGACGTTTTCCTAAATATATCTTTCCTTCCTTTTCTATGTACTTCTTGCATCTGTAATAATATTTTTACAACTTCTTTTAAATCTCCTTTTTCTACTTTTCTTATTTTCATCTAATAATCTCCTAATCTATATTTATAACTTATTTCGTCATAATACTTATCTCCAATTTTAAATTTTCTTCCTTTATAAAACTTCCCTCCAATTTTCTCATAAAATTGACTTGCATTTTTATTTTCCTTTAAACACCAAATAACTATTTCTTTATA
>CALXZC010000102.1 GCA_944393135.1 uncultured Clostridia bacterium
TGTTTCTTCTAGTAGATTTTTTCTTGCATCACTATCTATTTCAATATTTCCATAGTCATCAACAAGATCATACCAATTATAATTAGCCTCATATTCTATTATTTTATTAGCCAATTTTTCTATATCTATAATAAACCTCCTTTCCTATATGATATAACATTGTGTGCATATAAATTGCCCATTGTTATAATAATCTCTTGCATATATTTTAATTGTACCAAATTTATATTTAATTTTATCAATTACTCTTTGTTTAGTATATGTAAATTGAGAAGTATCTTCAACAATAGAACTATCTATAACAATGTTATATCCATATAATTTCATATCTTCACTTTGATTACTATTTATAACATTTTTTATAGTGTTAATCATAGTATCATTAGTTTTATATTCTTCTCCAATAGTTACAGGTTTTTCTTCTTTGACAACTTCTTGTTCCGTTTTTTCAGGTTGTACTTGTATGGATTCATCTTTTGTTTGTGGTGTATTGTTATTATCTTTTTTTATTTCTGTATTTTCCTGATTTACTTCAGCAATAGGTTGTTTATTATTAGTAGTAACTTGTGGAGTAGAATTCTTATTGTTTTTTACTTCAGTTTCACTTTCAGCAACTGGAGTCTTTTCAGTAACTTCTTTTTGTGATTGAGTTATGCTATTATTTATCAGTTCTGATGTTGTTTGTTCATCTGAAGTTTGTAATTGATTTGTACTTTCCACATTTTCCACTATATTTTGTGGATTTATATTTTCTATAACATTTTCTGAATTTGTTTTTTGATAAGTTATGTATGTTGATAATATTGCTATTCCAAATATTAAAATAAAAGCTATAATTAAATATTTTTTCATAATTAGATCATCTCCTTATACTATAATTATAAATTATTTCAAGGAGCAATCCCAAACCCTTTTTTAATATTTATTGCCCATAACTCATTCCTTCAGAAGATTCTATTGCTTGAACGCAAAGTCTTTTATCTTTTTGTCCTGCAACACAAGTAATTAAAGTAATTCTATTGTCCTCAGTTTCTTGTAAATAAGACCAATCTTCCTCACTAATTATTTCTTTTGTTGTTACAACATATCGTTTAGTTCCATAATTAGTTTGATAAAAAATTTCACTTCCAATTTTTATTTTCTTTAAATTTTTAAAGAAATCTCCTTGACTACCTGAATTATGAGAGGCTAAACCTACATTTCCTTCATAAATAGAAGTAGAAGGGAAGTGTCCTATTGTTTCTGATAAGGTAGATAATTCAACACTTTCTCTAATAGGTGCATTATCAAGTAAAATGTCAGGTATAGTAAGAGTACCTATTTCATCATCATAATGAATAATATCTTGTTCTATATTTTCAAGAGGTGTATCATCTAAATCTGAATTATCTCCAATTTGTATGCTTTCAGCATCTTTGTTTGCTTTATATACAGGATATTTTACTGCAAAAAAAATAACCCCTATAAGAGTTATAATTGCAATTAATATTATTGCTATTAAAAATCTATTTTCCTTTTTCATAATGCCTCCTATAATCTAACTTCTATACTATATTTTTCACTATCTGTATTTACTAAAGTTTTTATCTTATTTTTACCTTTGCTAATAGTTATCATTTTGCCTTGTAATTTATTTGTAAGTCTTTTTGAGAATTCTAATTTATATTTATTTGTTACTTCTGACATAGAATATTTTGTTAAGTTTATTGTATTATTATTTAATATAGTTTTGCCAACTTTTATATATTTACCATCTCTGTAATTATAAACCGTTACATTTTTAGAAAGAAAGAATAAAATAACTAAAATAATTACTGTTGATCCACTTGCTATTGGAATTATATTATTTTCTTTCTTTTCAACAACTTCAGGACTAACAGTAGGTATTTCTTCTTCAACTTTGTTATATTTTACTGTATATGTATATGGTGTTAATATCTCCTTTGTTGCTGTTCCTGTGTATTCTGCTGTAACACTATAAGTATTAGGATAATTTACTCTTTGTTTTCCTGCATAGTAACATTTTGCTGTATATAGATCTGCGACTTCATATTCGCCTATCATTTTAGTTGTTTCAACTTCCCACTCAACATTTAATAAGTCTAAGGTTAATCCATCTTTTTCTGTTTGTTTAGGTATAAAATCTAGGTCATTTCTTTCTAAACCAGTATAATTTATAGTTTCTTCTATTAAATCTTCTCTAAAGCCATTGTAGTTTGTTTTAATTTGTATGTTCTCTGTATTTAATTGATATTCTCCTATATAACCATCCTTTTCATAATGTATAGTTCTTCCTAATTGATTTATAATACTATTCAAGTTATTAGTATCACTTGTAATTTTCTTTGTTGTTGAAATATCAATGGTATCTGTTGTAGTTCCACCTTCAGAAGTATAACTATCAAATGTGTACTTTTCTCCAAAAACTTCAATATCTTTATCTAAAGTTTCAATAAAAGTGTCTTTTTCATCTTCTTGTACTAAATATGTTTTATAACAATTTAGTTTGTCATCAGTAATATCTGTATTTTCTTGTGTAACAGCTAAACAGTTTGTAGTTGTAAGCAAAGTACAAAAACTGCATACTGCCAATACTTTTTTAAACCAATTCATTGTAAACCTCCTAAAATATATTTATTATTCCAAATTTATTAGCAAGATAGGTAGCTCCAATAGAGCAAAGTATTATAATGCCTAAATAGAATAATATATTAAATATTCTTGATAAAATATCAAATAAAAAAAGTAGTGCTTTTAGAACTGGATTCTGTTCATTAACAACTACTTGTTCATCGTATTTTTCCTTTATTTTTTTCTTTTTTAAATAATCTTTATACAAATTTTTCTTCATTATCTACCTCTTTTCAGAAAACTAAATAAACCTTTCTTTTCAACAACTTCAAGCTTATTAGATTTTTCAGTAATATATTCTTTAAATATTTCGTGGTACATATCTGTATTTATATTGCTATTAAAGGTATCTGTTGTATATTCAGAAAAATATATATGTTTTATATATTGTTTTAAAATTCTTTTGAATTTAGCTTTTTCCTCATTACTAGAAAAGTTAAAAATATAATTTACTTCAGGTATTTTTTCTAATAAACTTAATACTCTAAAAGTTTCATCGGTTTCCCAAGCCTTAGTACCTCCAACAATAATTTTTACTTCCTTAGATAAGAAATTGTCTAAAGTATTTTCGTTTAGTATTCCATAGTCATAAATATAGAAATCATATCCATATTGCATAGCATCAATTTTGTTGTCATTGCTATACAAGTCTATTCCTTTATATGTATAAAATCCGTCTTTTTTTGCCACTCCTTCTAATGTTTCAATATTTTTAATTTCATCTTTATCAGTAGCACAAATATAACAAGCATTCATATTAAGGCTTTTTAAAAACATTGTAATCAGTATTGCTTGTGTAGTAACTCCTATGTGTTTTTCAGTTCCTGCAACTGCTATATTAACAAATTGTTTTAGTTTTTTATATTCCTTTTTGATAATGACTTTATTCTTTTTTCCTTCATCAAGTTTTTGCCTAAATCTAACAGCATCCTTGTATTGACAGCCTTCATTACTTAAACAATTTCTAAATTGCTCCTTTTGTTCAAAATATGTACTAGCATTTACAAAATTATAGATTCCTTCATTAAACAATTTAGCAAGTAAACTGTTACCTTCTTGAAAACCTAAAGCAACTATTATTATTTTTATATTATACATACTTTTTATTGCTACAACTGCTTGTACTATTTCATTTTCTGTTTCTTTTGTAGAGG
>CALXZC010000103.1 GCA_944393135.1 uncultured Clostridia bacterium
TTCTTCCTTAAATTCTTCCCAACTGTCAAACTCTTTGTGTCTTCTATTTTCCCAACACTCACAATAATAACTATGTTTTGTTTGCTCTAATCTTAACATTATCCCTTCCTTTCTACTGTATAACAGTTTGCTTGGTATTCTTTTGCTTTATCTGTCAGTATATATACTTTTGTATAGAGAATAGGTACATCTTGCGTATATAAGCCGTTATCATATTCTTCACAATAAGTTGGATATTTTTCTAATTTCATATATCCTTTTTCTAATAAGCTTTTATAAGCTTTTCTTACTTGATATTGTGATGTGTCTAATTCTGCTGCTAAAAATTTTATTGATAAATAATCACACCACCAACCTATTTTATTAAAATTGCATTGTATTTCATAATATTTCTTTAAAACTTCTTTTTCCGTTACTTTTTTATATTGGTTCATTTAATCTCCTTTTTCTAATTTAAGATTTCTTTAAATTCTTTTATCACTTTCTCTATTTCATCAATATTATCTAAATATTTTCTTTTATTATCTTTCTTTATATAATAACCTTTATTATTTTTATAAATCGCTTTTGGTCTTATTTGGACACTGTCTGTATCTTCTGTAAGTATTAAAATATCATCTGAAGGTTTAAATGTTCCAAATTCTAATAAATAGCCTAATGTCGCACAAGCACCGCTGCCTCTTTCTATAAAGTTTTTTAATATAATTCTATCTTTTGATGTGTAATAAGATTTCAATATAATAAATTTCATATTATTTATCCTCCCATATATTTCCCGTTTTTGTGTGTAATTCCTTCAATTTTAGGAACAATTTCATACACTTCATCTTTTTCTAATAAATTTATACAATTGCAAACATATCTTGTACAATTTCCAATATATTCTGCTACTTCTTTTATGGTACCTATAAAATCTAATTTACTTGTTCTTTTGTTTATACAACAAACACTTCCTTTGTATTTTGAATCATATTTAATTCCTTTTTCTTTTAATAACTTTTCAAATTTTTCTATTGCTTTCGCTTTCTGCTTTTCTGTTGTATGTGTATAAATTTTTAGTGTTGTATCAATATCACTATGTCCTAAAATTTCACTTATTGTTTTTATGTCATTCCCATTTTCAATATTCATACTTGCAAAAGTATGCCTTAAGGAATGAAATTTCAATGGCTCTATTCCTATGCTTTTCATAAAATTTTGATAACTTCTTCTAAAACTTCTTGGTTCAGTATATTTGTTTTTACCTGTTAGGACATAGTTATTTTCACCTGTATTCATTTTTTCTAATATTTTTTTTATTTCTTCAGTTATTGGAATAGTTCTTGTACTACTAGCAGTTTTAGTCGATGTTATTTGTATTTTACTTGGATTTATATCTTGAGTAGGGTCGTAAGTCCTTTGAAGTGTTTTTGTTACATTAATTAATTTATTATTAAAATCAATATCTTTAAATTGTAATGCACATAGTTCACCTATTCTCATACCAGTAAATAGCCCTAATAATATACCTAATTTTTTATAATCTATATTTTTAAGAATTTCGCTTATTATTTTTTTATATTCATCTTCTGTATAGACCTTTTTCGTATTCCCTATTAATTCCTGTTTTTTATATTTTAATTTTCTTTTTGAATATACAAATTTAGGTATTACCCCTTCTTCTTGTCCATCTGCTATTATCTGTTTTATTATGCCTAGACAATCTTTTGTGGTTTTTTCTGATAAGTTATTTTCTCCTTGTGCTCTATATATAAAAAATTGTAATATATCCCCATTTAACTCATTGAACTTTACTTCTCCCAAAACAGGAATTATATTGTTCTTTAATAAATTGGCATAATTGCAATAAGTTGATTTTTTTACTTCAAATTTTTTCTTTTCTAACCAGTACACTGCATAAAACTTAAATTTATCTTTTGTTTCTTCTTCTCTTACAATTAATGCCGTTTCTATTTTTTTACCTTCTGTGTTATCTATTTTTATATTTAATACTTTTAATATGTTCTCTGTATCATATATTGTTAATTTTGCATTTCCTTTCAAAAATTCTTTTAAAATTAATTCACTTATTCCTGTTTCTAAAGAAGCAACATTGTAATTATTATTGATATTTCTCTCAATTACTTCTTTCAGCATTTTCTTTTTTCCTCTTTTCCCAATATTCTATATTTTGCAATCTCTTTTCTTTTAATCCTCCTGTTGGGTCTTTGTCTATTAAATCTAACATTTTTTTGTTCCAAGCAATTTCCCAGTCAGGTTCCCCTTTATGTTCTACATATTCAACAAATTTAATTTCTTTATAGTTTTCAATGTTCATTTATTATTTATCCTCCAATAACTCTTCACAAGCCTTTATCTTGCCTAATTTTATTCCATATTCTAATGTTTTAGCATTTCTTCTTCCTCCTACTATTGTTGGTTCTAATATAATGCTTTTTTTTAAATCTTTTACTTTTTGAACTGGTATGTAATTTTCTTCTATGTGTAACTTTAGAGCTACTCTACTTCCTTCTAATGCAAATATTCTATTTTCTTCTTCTAATTCTTTTATTCTCTTAACTAATTTGTCAAAATATCTTTTCTCTACTACTCGCAGTTTTAATCCATTTTCAAATTTTATTTCATAATTTCTGCAATAATTAATTATGTCTTCTATTGTCTCTGTTCCATTGCTAAATCTTTCGCTTATTTCTTTTAGATTTATTAAATTTATATCTTCTTCTATATTACTCATCTTACACCTCTTCAAAATTTAATTGTTTTTTACAAACGTTATGGCAAAACCAACTTGTATTAAACCAAACATTTTTCTTGTCTTTCATGAAATTTATTCTTTTATTTAAAACTATAAGCTCTATTCCTTTTTCTTTATATAGTTTATTTCTTCCTTTGCCTTCCAGTGCTGTTATTGGAAGTAGTAACATAAATGGTTTATTTAATTCATAACACCTTTTAATAAATTTATCTTTTATGCTATAAGGTGGATTAGTTATAATTACATCAAAGCGGAATAATGGATCATCTTTTAAAAAATCAAATTCTTCTTTTCTTGTAGCAATAACTTTAAATCCATACTCTACAAGTGTTTTTCTTATGTTGCTATTTCCAAAATCAGTGCATTCCCAATAAATTTTTGTTTTGTCTAAGTACTTTAAAATTGGAATTATAGCTTCTTTTGGTGTATATAGTTCGTCGTTCTTTTCTTTTTTTATATAATTAATTATTGCTTGTTTCATTTCCAACCGTAGCTCCTCCACTTTTTTATTTATTGCTTGTAGTTCTTTCATTGTAATGTCTCCCATTATTGTAAGTTTTTTAGTAGATTCCCAAAAAGTTACTCTAACTAATTGCTTGTTTGTGTACGAAAAACAATTTGAAAAATTTTCACTTTTATTCCAATTCAATCTTTTAAACATTTCATCTGCTGTTAACTCTTCTCCTACATCTCTACTCTCTATTACCATGTCTGTTATATCTTCTTTTTCTTCTTCACTTAATTTCATCTTTATCTCACTT
>CALXZC010000104.1 GCA_944393135.1 uncultured Clostridia bacterium
GGAGTTTTTTACTTCTATCTTTTTATTGTATTTTTTAAAATAATGTAATATAATTAAAAAGTAAAAAGGGGAAGATAAAAAGGAGGAAAAAAGATGGCAATATTATTACCAGGAGGAGCAGGATATATTGGAAGTCATACTGCTGTAGAATTATTAAACTCAGGAAAGGAAATTATTATAGTAGATAATTTTTCAAATAGCAAACCAGATGTAATAGATAAGATAAAAAAAATAACAGGAAAAGATTTTAAATTTTATGAATTAGATTATTTAAATAGAGAAAAATTAGAAAAAGTATTTAAAGAAAATAAAATAGATGCTGTGTTAAACTTTGCAGGATTTAAGGCAGTAGGAGAATCTGTTGAAAAACCTTTAGAGTATTACCATAATAATATAACAGGTTGTTTAATTCTTTTAGAAACAATGAGAAAATATAATGTTAAAAAATTTATATTTAGTTCATCAGCAACCGTATATGGAGAACCAGAAAAGATACCATTAACAGAAGAATGTAGAACTGGTGGAACAACAAACCCATATGGTACATCTAAATTATTTATAGAGCAAATATTAAAAGATTTATATAAATCTGATAATACATGGGATATATGTATACTTAGATATTTTAATCCAGTAGGTGCACATGAAAGCGGACTAATTGGAGAAGAACCTAAAGGTGTTCCTAATAATTTAATGCCATATGTTGCAAGAGTAGCAGCTGGAACTTTAAAAGAATTATCAGTATTTGGTAACGATTATGATACACCTGATGGAACAGGTGTTAGAGATTATATACATGTAGTAGATTTAGCAAAAGGTCATGTGTGTGCATTAGAAAAATTAGATAAAGAACAAAAAGGATTATTTATTTATAATCTAGGAACAGGAAAAGGGTATAGTGTGCTAGATATGGTAAAAGCTTTTGAAAAATCAACTGGAAGAAAAGTTCCTTATAAGATAGTAGAAAGAAGAGAAGGGGATATTGCTACATGTTATGCAGATCCTAAAAAAGCTAGAGAAGAATTGGGATGGGTAGCAACTAAAACTTTAGATGATATGTGCAGAGATTCTTGGAATTATATAGAGAAAAGTAGTGATTAATACTAGTATTTATCTGTAAATTAACATAATCAAAACAACTAATATTGACTTTTGTTGTTTACCATAATATAATTGTAGAGAATTTTGGATTATGGATAATATACTCGAAGGATTAGATAAAAGAGATAGAAGAGGTATGGAAATGATTAACTTTAAATTAAAAATTGCAGAGAAATTAGAGGGAATAGTAAATATAGATAAAAAAGAATTAGAAACATATATAGAAATACCAAAAGATAGTAAGAATGGAGACTATTCTTTTCCATGTTTTAAATTAGCAAAAGAATTAAAAAAAGCACCACCTATAATTGCAAATGAAATTAAAGAAAAATTCAATTTAGAAAAAACAGGTTTAGAAAAGTTAGAAGTAATAGGTGGATTTGTAAACTTTTTTGTTGATAAAAAAATTCTTTCAGAGGAAGTTTTAAAAAAGATAACTTTAGAAGAAGAATATGGGAGGTCAAAAGTAGGAGAAGGAAAAAATATAGTTATAGACTATTCTGCTCCTAATATAGCAAAACCATTTCATATTGGACACTTGCGTTCTACAGTTATAGGAGGAGCTTTGTCTAATATATATAAATTTTTGGGATATAATGTAACAGGAATAAATCATTTAGGAGATTATGGAACACAATTTGGTAAATTAATTGAAGGATATAAATTGTGGGGAGATGAATATGATATTGATAAAGACCCTATAAATGAATTAACAAAGATTTATATTAGAATAAATAATCTTTGTAAAGAAGATGAAAAAGTACTAGAAGAATGTAGAAATAATTTCAAAAAACTCGAAGAAGGGGATCCTTATTGCGTAGAACTATGGGAAAGATTTAAAAGTGTTAGTTTAAAAGAGTTCCAAAAAGTATATGATTTGCTTGGAAGTAAGTTTGAATCTTGGAATGGTGAAGCTTTCTATAAAGATAAAATGCAGGAAGTAATAGATATATTGGAAAAGTCAGGGAAATTAACAACATCACAAGGAGCTAAAATAGTGGATTTAAGTGATGATGGAATAGATACACCTTGTATTATTATAAAATCAAATGGTTCATCAACATATGCAACAAGAGATTTAGCAGCAATACTTTATAGAGCAAGAACTTATGATTTTGACAAGGCTTTATATGTTACCTCATATGAACAAATATTACATTTTAAACAGATTTTTACAGTTGCAAAATATTTAGGGCTTGATGATAAATATGTAAAAGGGTTAAAACATGTATCATTTGGAATGGTGTTATTGCCAACAGGAAAGATGTCAACTAGAGAAGGAACTTCAATTAAGCTTGAAGATTTATTAAATGAAGCTATTGAAAGAGCAAAAAAAGTAATAGAACAGAAAAATCCTGATTTAGAAAATAAGGAAGAGACTGCTAGAAAAGTTGGAGTAGGTGCAGTTATATTTAACGATTTATCTAATAATAGAGTTAAAGATGAAATATTTGATTGGGATACGATATTAAATTTCCAAGGAGAAACAGGTCCATATATTCAATATACATATGTAAGGATAAAAAGCGTGCTAGAAAAAGCAAATGGAGTTCCACATTTTAAAGATATAGATGTTGGAAATTTAAATGATAATTATTCACAAGAAGTTTTAAAGCTTATATATAATTTTGAAAATATATTAATTGCAGTAACAGAAAAAGAAGAACCTTCAATTCTATCAAGATATTTAATTGATTTAGCAAAAGCATATAGTAGTTTTTATAATGAGAATAAAATAATGGTAGAGGATAAACAAGTAAAAGATGCAAGGGTTATTTTGAGTTATGCAACTGCTAAAGTACTAAAAGAAGGTGCTACATTACTTGGTATGGAAATGCCAGATAGAATGTAGTTAAAATGTATATAAATTATCTTTAAAATAAAAAGTACGAATTCTATATAAATTAATTTATTTTAGGATTTGTACTTTATTTTTCTATTCTTAATTAAACTAATTGGTAAATTAGAACAAAGGAATTTTACAAAAGGGAGCAAAAAAGAGGAAAAAAGATTTTTAAAAAGAATAAATAAGCTTTTATGTACAAAATTTTAAATTTACAGGTTTGTAAATAAAAACTAATGATGTTAATATTTGGTCATGGCAAATAAATTTAGTTTATTTTTATATATAGGAGGTGAAA
>CALXZC010000105.1 GCA_944393135.1 uncultured Clostridia bacterium
ATTATATTGACATTAACAATATATGCAAACAATTAAATTTTATACATATTGTTTTTAATATATAAAAGTAATAGAGGTTATAATTTAAAGAAAGATTAAATGTGCTAAAATAAAAAAGTTAAACATTAGAAGTTAATATACAAGTAAGTTAGGAGAATTAATATATACGGACTATGTCTCCATAGAAAATCTTGTAACTATTTAAAATACTAAGTCACAAGATTTTTATTTTTAAAGATTAACATTATTAAATAATATCCATAAATAAAATTTTACATGTTTGCTTGTTTTTACAAGAAAATGTTGTATATTAAAAAATATGGGAAATGAGAATAAGCAGATGTGGTTTGCCTCCATCAAGGAAGTAAGTCTATAGTAGAAATATAAACATTAATTGCAACAATTATTATTCTTTAATAGGAATAACTATCATAGTTTTACTTCAATAATAGCACTTGTAATACTACTTTGTAAGAGCAAATAACCAATAAAAACACATCTGTAAACTTTCCCGAGTTAGATGTGTTTTAAACCATTTAATTTGAGGTAAGCCACGTTTGTGGTTTCTCCATTTCCTATATTTATTATAGGCAGATTTATAAAAAAAGTCAAATAATTTTCTACATATTATTTTTGTACTATATGTTAATATTTTATTAGCTAAAATTAATTTCTATTATCGCTTTTATTTTTTTCTTTAGACTTTCCTTTTTCTCCTACTTTAGGTTTATTCCAAGAAATATAATCACAAGATTTAGGATTATTTTCACAAATATAATAATTTCTTTTTCTCTTCGTCTTTCTAACTTGAACCTTTGCTCCACATTTAGGACATGGAACATCAATATACTCAATAATTGGTTTCGTGTTCTTACATTCTGGATATCCAGGACAAGCTAAAAACTTACCATATCTACCATATTTATAAACCATCATCCTACCACATTTTTCACAAGGGATATCTGATACCTCTTCTTCTACTTCAACATGTTCTAAATCTTTCTCTACTTTTTCTAGCTCTTTCTCAAAAGGTCCATAAAATTCCCTTATCATCTTTTTCCACTGTTCTTTTCCTTCTGCAATCTCATCAAACTCATTTTCTATTTTTGCTGTAAATTCAACATTAATTATATCTGTAAAATTTTCTATCAGTAATTTATTTACTACCTTTCCTAATTCTGTAGGAACTAACTGTTTTTGTTCTTTTTCAATATAATGCCTTTCTAAAATAGTAGTTATAGTAGGAGAATATGTACTTGGTCTACCTATGCCCTTCTCCTCTAAAGCCTTAACTAAACTAGCTTCAGTATATCTTGGTGGTGGTTCAGTAAAACTTTGTTTTGGATTTACCTTAACCTTCTTTACCTCTTGATTTTCCTCTAAATAAGGTAACATGGCTTTTTCTTCCTCTTTTTGCTCATCACCTTCCACATATAATGTCATAAACCCTTTAAACTTCAAACTTTGTCCACTTGCCTTAAAAGTATAATTATTTGCATCTATCGTAATTGCCATCGTATTATATATAGCAGATGCCATTTGACTTGCCATAAATCTATTATAAATTAATTTATATAATTTATATTGGTCTTTTGTTAAAGATGATTTAATACTATCTGGTTCCAATTCTGCATATGTAGGTCTTATTGCTTCATGTGCATCTTGAGAATCTTTACTTGTCTTATAATACCTATTCTCATAATATTTTTCTCCATATGTAGCAATTATATGTTCTTTAGCGGATTTTCTTGCCTCTTCTGAAATTCTAGTAGAATCCGTTCTCATATAAGTAATTAGACCAACTGTTCCTCTATCCTCTATCTTTATACCTTCATACAGCATTTGTGCAACAGACATAGTTTTCTTTAAAGTAAATCCCAACTTTCTAGAAGCTTCTTGTTGCATGGTACTTGTAGTAAAAGGTGGCGCTGCATTTCTTTTCTTCTCTCCCTCTTTTACTTCTTTAATTATATATTTTGATTTTTCGATATTCTTTAGAATTTCATCAGCTTCCTCTTTATTATGTATCTCTTGTTTTTTCCCATCTTTTCCATAAAATTTAGCTTCAAACTGTTTCTTAGATTTCTCATCTTCTAAATCCACAAAAATATTCCAATATTCTTCTGGTATGAATTTTTCTATCTCTTCCTCTCTATCTACTATAAGTTTGACCGCAACAGATTGCACACGCCCTGCTGATAATCCTCTTCTTACTTTCTTCCATAAAAGAGGACTTATCTTATAACCAACAATTCTATCTAAAACACGCCTTGCTTGTTGTGCATCTACTAAATTTATATCGATACTTCTTGGTTCTTTAATTGCTTTCTTAACTGCCCCTTTTGTTATCTCATTAAATGTTACTCTTACTATTTTACTTTCATCATCTTTTAAAATAGTTGCTAAATGCCAAGCTATTGCCTCTCCTTCACGGTCAGGGTCAGTTGCAAGATATATTTTTTTAGACTTTTTCGCTTCTTTCTTTAAAGATTTTATTAAATCTCCCTTACCCCTTATATTTATATATTCTGGTTCAAAATCATGCTCAATATCAATTCCTAACTTTGACTTTGGTAAATCTCTCACATGTCCCATAGATGCAACAACTTTTGTGCTACCGCCTAAGAATTTTTTAATTGTATTGGCCTTAGCTGGTGATTCCACTATTATTAATTTATCAGCCATATATGCCTCCTTATAATTTTGCTTATTTACTATCTGTTATTCTAGCTTAATTTTTAGCATTTTGCAAGCCTTTTACTAGAATTTTTGTTTCATTACAAATAAAACGTATTTTTTGATATATCTGAAATTACATCTTTTGTTGTAATTGGTGTTACTTCATTTTGTTTCAAAATATTTAATATTTCATCAACTTCCTGCTCATTATTAGATAAATATTTTATTGTTTCATCTTCTATATTTATATCATTTTCTAGATATTCTGTTTTAACTACTCTAATTCCATATTTTGCATTATTTTTCTTTACGAACTCGTCTTCATTAATTATTTTATAATATTCTAATTTTATTGGATATTCAATTCCCGCTTCTTGTAATTCTTCTTTCCTTATAAAAGTACCTCCGAAAAAAATTCTCAACATTATCCCTCCTCTTTTGTATTTCGCACTTTTTTATCATACTATTAAAACAGTCATTTTGCAAGAACTTTTC
>CALXZC010000106.1 GCA_944393135.1 uncultured Clostridia bacterium
TTTATTTTAAATTTCTTAATGCTTCTATTCTATCATGAGTACTAGGGTGTGTTGACCAAATACTTGTAGTTTTCTTTTTACCTTCTTTGGTATCTTTTTTAAATGGATTTACTATATACATATTAGCAGTAGCACTATTAGCAGTTTCTAATTGATTAGGGTCATTTTCTAATTTCTCTAAAGCAGAAATTAATCCGTCAGGATTACGTGTGAATTCTACTGCAGTACTATCAGCTAAAAATTCTCTTTTTCTAGATAGAGCGAGTTGCATTAAAGAACCAAATATAGGAGATAATATTAAAAAGATTAAACCTATAATCATCAAAATACCATTTCCTTTGCTATCGCCGTCATTATCATTACCTCTTAATCCTCCCCAGAATAAAGTTCTAGAAAATAAATCAGCAAGCATTACAATAAACCCTACCATTACTGAAACCACACAAGATAAACGAATATCATAATTTTTAATATGGCTCATCTCATGAGCAATAACACCTTCTAATTCATAATAGTCTAATTTTTCTAAAAGACCAGTTGTAACGCAGATAACAGCATTTTCTGGGTTTCTACCTGTTGCAAAGGCATTAGGCTGAGCATCTTCTACAACATATAATCTTGGTTTATTGGGAAGCCCAGAAGCCACCATTAGTGCATCTAATATATTTACAAGTTTTTGATCTTCTTCTTTAGTTGCAGGTCTTGCTTTGTTTACTGATAGAACTATCTTATCACTATAATAGTAAGAACCCCAAGCAGATGCTATTGAAAAAACTAATGCAATTACTATTGAAATTGTACCTAAGTTTAGAGCATTACAGATAAAATAAACAATTAAAGTAATTACTATTATAAATATACTTATTATTACTCCTGTCTCTATTTTATTTTTTCTTATACTTTGAAACATAATAATCCTTCCTTGTTAATATTATAAAAGGATTGGAGAATGTCGCCCAACCCTTAAAAAACTATTGGTTACTTCCAAAATCAACTTTAACATTTTTCCTTGCTTCGTCGCTTTCTGTATTAAATAAATCTCGAGCTTTGAAGTGAAACATATTAGCAATTACATTAGATGGAAAAACTTCTAGTTTTGTATTGTAAATAGTTACAGCATCATTATAGAATTGTCTAGCAAAAGAAATTTTATTTTCAGTATTTCTCAATTCTTCTGATAATTCAGAAAAGTTTTGATTTGCTTTTAAATCAGGATAACCTTCTGAAATAGCCATAATAGTTTTTAAAGTATCAGATAATTCATTATCAAGTTTAGCTTTTTCAGGAACGCTTCCCGCATTTGCCCAAGAACTTCTAAGTTCAGCGATTTTTTCAAAAGTCTCACTTTCATGTGTCATATAACCTTTTACAGTTTCAACAAAATTAGGAATTAAATCAAACCTTCTTTGAAGTTGTACATCTATTTGGCTCCAAGCGTTATCAACTTTAATTCTTGCTTTTACTAGTCCATTATATATAGCAATGATAGCAATAACAATAATAACTAAGATTGCTAAAATAATTAAACCTACCATTTATGAAATCCTCCTATTCTTTATAATATATACAAATATAATAACATATTATACATACTTATACAATAATAATATGGTAATTTTGTGAAAATATTATGGAAAAATTAGGAATATTTTAAAAGAAAATAAATATAATATATTATGCATATAACAAATATTGATTTTTTAAAGAAAAGGACAAATAGTAAAAAATAGCTTAATAGATAAAAGCGTTCTGTCAGTAAGAGAAAATGCAGAATTTGACAAATATCAGAAAATATAGTATAATTAAGTTGTTGCCAAAAGGAGGAATTAAATTGATGAAAAAAGAAGAAAACGCTTCGATTTCTATCATGAAAATCATCTGTGTAACAATTATTCTTATTTTAATATCAGGAATAGGAGTAATGGCAGTAAATACAGATTTAAAGGATGTAACAATTATTCTTCAAAATGGATATGAAATGACAGCTTTAACAAGTAAAGCTAAAGTTTCAGAGATTTTAACAGAAAACAACATTGTATTAGAAGAAAATCAAAAGACAATACCAGACCTAAGTGAAGAAATATCTTCAGGTCAAAGTATTCAAATAACTGATAAATCATACAACGAAGTTCAAATAGCTAAAATATCAGAAGATGGTGCAAAAACATCTTTAGACCAATTATTAGAAAATTATGCACCTATTACTGAAAAAATAGTTGTCGAACAAGTTACAATACCATATGAGACGGTTACAAAAAATAGCGGAACAAGTGGTGATACCACAAATAAAGTTTTACAACAGGGAAAAGACGGATTAAAAGAGGTAACATATAGAGTAAAATATCAAAATGATGTTGAAATTGAAAAGACAGTTATTTCTGAAAAGGTAATAACAGAACCAGTTAATAAAATAGTTCAAGTTCAAAAGAAAACAACATCAAGAAGTTCTACATTACCAAGAACAACAGGAAGCACTAGCGGAGGAACAACTTATAAAATAACAGCTTATTGTCCATGTAGCAAATGTTGTGGTAAAACAAATGGAAGAACTGCATCAGGTACAAAAGCAACAGCTGGAAGAACAGTGGCAGCATCTTCAAAATTTGCTTTTGGTACAAAATTAAACATTGGTGGACATATTTATACAGTAGAAGATAGAGGCGGAGCAATAAAGGGTAACAAAATAGATATATTTGTTAACACACACGCAGAAGCACTTGCTTGGGGAGTTAGATATTTAACTGTTTCAGTAGTGCAATAATTGAATAATGATTTATTAAAAGACAGTCTATTTATAGGCTGTTTTTTAAAATTATTTTTAAAATTAAAAATTTTGATTTTCTATTGACAAAAATTGTAAAAGGTAGTAGAATAAATACACTTTTTATTCTAAATTTTAAATCTTTAAGAGAATATCTCTCACATTTCATAAGAGTGAA
>CALXZC010000107.1 GCA_944393135.1 uncultured Clostridia bacterium
TTTCTTTCTTAAGTTGTTGACATTGGGGGACGGGCAATTTTTGTCTCATTTTTAATAAAAATACTCAATAAAGGATAAATTATAAAATATTATTATACAATTATATAGGAGATAATTATGGGATTAATAGATATTGCAAGTAATAATTCTACATGGAGAGGGCTAGATTATTATAAAGAAAATAGAGTTATAAATTATAGTAAGGTAAACGATAATCAATATGAAGGAGTTGTAAGTAATAGTAATGGTAAAGAATATGATGTGTTTATGGATATAGAACATCCAAGAAGATCTAAGTGTAATTGTCCTCATGCAAAGGATAGAAGAGTTATTTGTAAACATATAGTTGCTCTTTATTTTACAGTATTCCCTGATGAAGTCCAAAAACTTTTAAAAGAAGTGGAAGAAGCTGAAAAAGAATATGAAGAATATGAAAAAGAGATAGAGAAAAAATTGATTAAATATATTAATAGTATGTCAAAAGACGAATTACGACAAACTGTGCTAGAACTATTATATGATGGTCCAGAATGGATGTATGATAGATTTATTAGAGATAATATTGAATATTAAAAAATTAAAAGATGCTAGAATTAACGTAAACTAGCATCTTTTTAAAAACTATATATGCAATTATAAGTTAAATGGAGCGAGTAGAGGGAATCGAACCCTCGCGACCAGGTCGGAAGCATGGCATTCTACCACTAAATTATACTCGCAGAATAATTACAGTAATAAGTATAGCATAATTAACTGAAAATGTACATAGTTTAATTAAAATCCTTAAAAATATAACCTATACTTTTAAGATAATCTATAGAATTCTTTAGTACTAGTGAGCTATCATTAACATCTTTGCTATCATGCATAAGAATAACTAAAACATTTTTATTTCTAGTGGAAGTTTTAAGATTTTCTAATAATTCATAATTACTGTATTTCTTTTCAGAATCTTTATTTAAGGCATTCCAGTCGATATAAGTATAATTTATGTTAGAAAGATATTTTACATATTCTTCTTTTTTAGACTTATAAATATTAGACATAAATCCATTAGGAAACCTAAATAGAAAAGAGTGATAATTTTCTATTCCAATAGCTTTGCCAATTTCTATATCTGTTTTTTGGATTTCAGATAAAAAACTTTCCTTACTTTTATAAAGTAGAGAATTATCATGAGAATAAGAATGATTGCCAATAAAATGACCTTCTTCATAAATTCTTTTAACAATATTTGGTTGTTCTTTAACTTTTTTTCCAATAACAAAGAAGCTTGCTTTTATATTTTCTTCTTGCAAAATGTCAAGTATTTTGGGAGTAATATTAGGACTTGGACCATCATCAAAAGTTAAATAAGCAATTTTTTCGTTGGAATTATAGATATTATTAATTTTATCTATAATTTCAATAGGAGAATTTTCAGCAAAAGAATTAGTTAAAGAATAGATAGTAGTTAAAAAGGATGTTATTAAAATAAAAAAACAAAAAATTAAAGTTTTCTTATTAAATAAAAAAATTTTCAAAGACATCACCATTAAATTTTATTATAAATAAAAAATGATATTACAAAAAATCAATATATTTATTGATTTTTACTAAAAAATATAGTAAAATAAATATTATATGGGGATGCATTTGGTATTCGACATAATGCTAGAAATATAGGTTGCAAGTAGTGGATGGTTGCTTTGGCCACTTAAAAAAAGCAAAATTAAATATAAACGCTGATAGAGAAGAATTAGCATTAGCAGCTGCCTAATTAAAGGTAGCTCCACTTTACTAGAAAGCCCACGTTTCTAGATAAAGTGTTAATATTTGTGGGAAACAAAGCTACTTTTGCTTTTGAAGTAGTGGGTATTATAAAAAGCTATATTTTAGTAAAACCTGTTTGTTGGTGTTACTAAAATGAAGAAAATAAACAAACTAAACTTGTAGATATCTATATGGAAGGTATTATGGACAGGAGTTCGACTCTCCTCATCTCCACCAAAACTTAATACTTGGTATGTAATAAAATAATACCAAGTATTTTTTTAATTGACTTTTATGTAAATAGAATATATAATAACAATATGTAATGTAAGTAGCTTTTTTTAGAGAAGAAAGGATTATCATGAAAACTACGATTAAGAATGTAAGCAAAGTATTCGTATTTGAAGATGAAAGAGAGTTTTGCGTTACAATAAAAGATTTTAAAGATGGATTTGTAGAAATAAATATGCCATATTATATTCTTTTTGATGAAGATGATAAAGCTGTTACTTCATTTGATAATAGGTATGTAATCTTTATATCAGGTAGTTTTGCAAAAAATTCTAATTTCAAAGAAACAATCTTTAGAGCATTTGGCTGTACACATGATACAGAATTTCTTGGATTTAAACTAGTAAATGGCGAGGTTTCATGTGTTATAACAAAGGAAAAATCATCAGTTTTTGATGTTGAAGAAACTATAAAAAACTTTGTTAAGGAAATCACAGCTAAAATAATTGAAAGCGAATTGGAAGATGAAAAGGAGTATTGTAGTAAAGTAGATAAAATAAATGAACTTCTATTTAGTCTAGACATTGATTTTAAGAGTGATAGAGCAGAAGAGGAATATGCATATAAGAGAGAAGAAAAAGATGATGATGATGTCAAATATTCACAAAACTTTATTGCACTATCTCAACATTTCATGAAAAATGGAAAGAGTGCTTATGAAGCTGTGGGAGAAGCATATAATATGCTAGATTCTATAGAGGAGATTGTTGAAAATGATTTAGATGCAATTAGATTTATCTATCCATATTGTGTACATGGAGAAGAGATATATAATGCATACGTGGAAATGCTTACACAAGAATTTAGTAAAAATCTAGAGGATTTCTAAGAAAAGCGATTTAGAGAGTTAAATAACTCTTTTTAAAAAAAGA
>CALXZC010000108.1 GCA_944393135.1 uncultured Clostridia bacterium
TTTTAGAAAATTCTGTAATTCTTTTTTTAACTTTTCTAAAGCAATTTTTCTACTGCTTATTTTATTTTTTTCTATATCTGTTAACTCTGCCAATGTTCTCCCATCTTCTAATTCAAATATACTATCAAACCCAAAGCCATTATTTCCTCGTTCTTCTAACGGAATTTTCCCATTTATTATTCCTTCGACTACAATTTCATTTTTACCGTCAAAATATGCTATATCGCAAACTACTTTCGCAGTTCTTTCCTTTTTCTCTTTCATCTTTTCCAATATGTATTTATTTCTATCTTTCTGTGCCACATTTTCACCTAAAAATCTTGCTGTTTTTATTCCTGGCCACCCATCAAAAATATCTATACATAATCCGCTATCATCTGCTATACATGAAATGTTTGTAATTTTAAATACTTCTTTTGCTTTTTTTAATGCATTTTCTTTAAATGTTTTTCCATCTTCTATAACCTCTATACTCATTCCTACTTCTTTTAAGCTCAGTAATTTATAGTTATCCAAAATTTCTTTTATTTCTTTTAATTTTCCCTCATTATTAGTTGCAACAATGATTTTTTCCATTATCTTTCTTCTCCAATATCTTTTTCGTCAACTTTTCTACATTCTTTAAATTCAAAATCATCTAGTAATTCTCTTACACTGTCATATATTATTTCATAATTTTCTTCATCATATTCTTGAACTAAATCTAATAACTTAAGATACATTATACTTTCTTCGTTTTCTTCTCCCACCATTGCTAAATGCCTATTATTTTTTATTTTCTCTAATTTATCCAATATTGTTTTATATTCTTCCTCCCTTTCATCATTTGTAAATCTAGCTCTAATACTTAGTATTTTCAAATATCCTTCAAATTTTCTAAAATTTTCTTTTTTTCTTCTATCCATATCAATTACCTCTTTACTTAAGTAATAATATCAGCTTTTTTTAGTTTTGTCTAGCATAATTTTTCTATTTAAAAGCTTTCCTATAATAAATTATTATAGAAAAGCTTTCTAAAAATCAAATAATTTCAACTCCAACTACCACAAATCTACCATCTTTTACATGATAAGAACATGTTGATAAAGTAATTAGTTGCGTACCATATTGGGCTGTTTTCTCTATATCATATATTGAATTTTCTTTTATATTTTTTATATAGTTATTATATTCTTCTTCTGTTTTTGGATTTATAAAAAAATAATATTTAAATACTTCATCTACATTATTATAGACTTTCGACTTAAATACAGATATTATTTCAAATTTATATTCTTCTTCACTTGTTGTGAAATTTATTACTGGATGTTCTTTGTAATAACTTTCATTAGAATATTTTAATAATTCTTGAAACATTGTTCCATTATTTAAATTATGTCCATATATTAAAAAATTATTACTTTCAATATTCCAATCATAACTTTTATCTAAGAATATTGCTCCATTTTTTGATTTTTCTTTTTTATAATTATGTGTCATATAATATTCATTGTCATTTCCTTGTAGTACAGGATAACTAATATTCGTATTTTCAATTTCTAGACATCCTACTATATCTGAATTTTCTTGTTTTAAGCTTTTTACTTGTATCATTTTTTTAGTACTTTCTTTTGTGATTTTATTCTCATCAACTTCTATTGTATTTATTACTTTAGTTTCTTCTACTGCTTCATTTTGCCAGTAAAATTCTCTTCCTATATATACTATCGATATTACAATCAAAAAAACTAAAATAATATAAATTAAAATTCTTCTTTTATTCATTCTATTTTTTAAGGATAGACTTTAAATCGCCTATCCTTCTTTATTTTTATTTCTTATTATTCCAATAGCTGTTACTGAGAATATTAATGTTAATAGTGCAATTCCTAAATAGTTCTCACTTCCTGTTTTAGGTGTTTCGTCTTTTTGTACATTTTGCACATTTTCTACTTTATTATCATTATTATCTGTATTTTGTTGAACTTTTTCTATTTTAGCAAAAATAGTTGTGTCTTTTGTTATACCATTATTAAAATCAAATGTTGTTTTGAAATCAGCATCTGCATAAAAACCTTGAACAGTATATCCATTTTCTACTTTTATGTGTGATTTTAACATTTCTTTTGTTAATTTTTCTCCATTATCTACTGTTATTTTATAAGTTTTATCATTTACAACTAAACTAACTATTAATTTTTGAATATCAGCACTTGGTGTTACTTTCTCTGGTATTGTTGTTTCTGCTATAACATTGTTGTTTTTATCTGTTAATGCTATTTTATTTCCTGATAGTACTACTTTATTTGTAGTATTTTCTGTATTTGTTATTGTAAAGTCTGTTAAATATCCATTTTCTGCAACATAAATTGTGTTTTCATTTGTGTCTGTTGTCAATACTCCATTCATTACTAATGTAGGACTATTAGTAGCTGATGCTCCTTTATCTATTTCTATTCCATTATTTTTTCCTGTTCCATTATATCCTAAATGCAAACTTCGTACTTCTACTTTCCCACCATTTGCTAAAACTCCACCATACTTAAAACCTGTTATATAAACATTATCAAGTATTACTGTTGCTCCATCATAAGATTGTACTCCATATTTAGGTCCATTTTTTAAATTAATATTTTTTAATGTAAGTTTTCCTTCTGCAAATTGTGCTGTAAACATTGTTTGATTTCCAGATGTTGATGTCCAAGATGGATCTCCTACTACATTATGACCATTTCCATCTATAATAAGTTCTTTTTGTATTACTATTGGCTTTGTTACAGTTATATCATTTTGAAGAGTTATTGTTGTACCTCCATCTGCACTTGAAATTGCTTCATTTAATGAAGTTTCATCATTTACCATTGTTGCAGCATTGCTACAGTTTGGTAATATTATTAATACTCCTATTAAAA
>CALXZC010000109.1 GCA_944393135.1 uncultured Clostridia bacterium
AAGTAAGTTTTTAGATTAAGCAATTTTGCGTAGGGAAATTAAGGGTAGCAAAATTGCTGGTAAGCGTAAGCTTAAATCTAAAAACTTGCTAAAAATCCCTGTATTTTGGAATTTCTTTGCAAGATGAGACAAAAATTGCCCGTCCCTTTTTTTCTCACCTCTTAAACCCCTGCCCTACAACTTCTCTAGAGTTTGTAATTATAATAAAACTATGTGGGTCTATTCTTCTTGAAATCACCTTAATTCTTGCAACATCCCCTCTTGGAGCCGCACACAATAAAACAAGTTTTTCTTTATCAGTATACATTCCCTTTCCATAAAGCCCAGTAGAGCCTCTTTCCACTCTTTCCAAAATAGACTTTGCGATTTCTTCATTTTTATCTGAAATTATAATAATTAACTTTGTAAAATCAATTCCTTCAAACAGAATATCAATAACCTTTCCCATCAAATAAATAGCAATAGCAGAATACAAGCCTATTTCTATTTCTCTAAAAAATATAACATTTAAAGTTACTATTACAATATCTATAATAACAATTATATTTCCAGCCTGTAAGCTTGGCTTATACTTTTTAGCTACATAACTTACTAAATCGCTTCCTCCTGTAGATGAATTCGATTTTAAAAGAATAGCAGTTCCTATTCCCAAAATAATCCCACCATACACACACGCTAAAAATCTATCATTTGTTAGTGGTTCTATTCTATCCAAAATATCTATAAAAAATGATAAACTAGCCGTTCCTATTAAAGTTTTTATAAAAAAATATCTTCCGATTTTAAAAATTGCAATTAAGAATAATGGTATATTTATCATTAATATCATTGTACCCATTGGTATATTCAATAAATAATAAGTTATTGTTGCAATACCAGACACTCCACCTGATGACAACTGATTAGGAAGCAAAAACAATGATACCCCTATTGCCATTACCAATGCTCCTAGTACACTTCCTAATATTTCTAAAGTTATTTCTTTTATTATTAATTTTTTTCTTTTTTTCATTAAAAATCACCTTTATTTTATTATTGGTAAAATATAGGCGATTTATTCTTTTTTCTTATTATTACATTATTATTTCCTAATCAGTATATGTTTTTGTTACTTGTATTTTTGATTTTCCTTGTTTTACTTTTTTATCTTGTTTTAATATTAAATCTACATCATATGTATCTTTTAATTTTAATACATTTTCTTTTTTATGACCTATTACATTATTTACATCTATTGGATTTACTGTTACTTCTACTTCTTTTACTTTTACATTTAATTTTTTTATTTTTCCTACTATTGCATCATACCACATTGCTGTTTCTACAAGCTGCCTAAGTGCTGGATGATATGCTCCTGCAACTACTTCGCTATTTTTATTGTTTGGGTCTGATATTTCATCAGTTGTTTGTAAACCTATTCTTATTACATCTATTTTTTTGTCTACAAACATTCTTACTAGGTCCTTACATATTTCAACTGTTTGCACTACTGATAATGGCTTATATATTCCTTCTTCATATTCTTTTTCTAATTTAGTATTTTTTATTACTAATGTTGGATAAATTCTTACCATCTTTGGCTTTAATTTTATTAGTTGCTTTGCAGTATTTATTTCATCTAATCTTGTGCTTTCTGGTAAGCCTACCATCATTTGATGACCTAATTTAAATCCATTCCATCTAATCATTTTTGAAGCTCTTTTCACATCTTCAAATGTATGTCCTCTATTTATCCTATTTAAAATATAGTTATTTGCTGATTGAACTCCAAGTTCTATTGTTTTTACTCCATATTTTTTTAATCTTTTAAGAATTGGCTTGTTTATGCTATCTGGTCTAGTTGATATTCTTATACTTTCTACACTACCATTTTTTACATATTCATATGCTACTTTTAACAGTTCTTCTTGCTTTTCTTCTGGTATTGCTGTAAAACTTCCTCCAAAAAATGCTATTTCTATTTGTGCATCTTCTTTTTGTTCATTTATACTTTTTAGGTAATTCTTTATTATTATATCTGCTTTTTCTTTCGTCATTTCATTTTTTTGACCACTTATTGATTTTTGATTGCAGAATATACAATCATTAGGACATCCTAAATGTGGTACAAATATTGGTATTATGTATTGTCTTTTCATAAATTACCTCTTTTCTAATTAAAATTTTCCAACGCTTTTTTGGCCGCCTGCATTTGTGCTTCCTTTTTACTTTTCCCCTTTCCTTTTGCTAAGAATTTACCATTAACTTCAACATCTGCTTCAAAAGTTTTATTATGGTCTGGTCCACTTTCCCCTATTGTTCTATATTCTATTTTTACATCTCCATGTTCTTGGAGTTTTTCTTGTAATACGGTTTTGTAATCTTTATCTCCTACATGTTTTGTTGCATCTAGTATTTCATTTTTTAAATTTTCTACTATAAACTTTTCAGCCTCTTCTAAACCTCCATCTATAAATATTGCTGCTATTACTGCCTCTACACTATCTGCTAATATTGCAGGTCTTTGTGAACCTTTTGTCTTTTTTTCTGACCTTCCTAAATACAAGAAATCACTAAAATTATGCAATTTTGCTATTTTATATAAACTTTTTTCACATACTACTGTTGCTCTAACTTTAGTCATTTCTCCTTCTTTTAAATTTGGATATGATTTATATATATATTTGCTTGATATGAATTCTAAAATGCTATCTCCTAAAAATTCTAATTTTTCATTACTTTCTAATTTTCTTTCATTTGCATATGATGTGTGTCTTAATGCTTGTTTTAATAATTCTTTATTTTTAAACACATATCCTATATTTTTTTCTAATTCTTCTAAATTCATTTTTTCACCTTCTACATGTATAT
>CALXZC010000110.1 GCA_944393135.1 uncultured Clostridia bacterium
TTACCATTCTAGATTTTATTAATATTATATGTTATACTTATAGTATTCTAAATATATTAATTATTAATAAAATGATTATATACTATTAATGGGAGTAACATTATGGAAAATTATGAAGAAAAGTTTGTCGCAACCAAAAAAGCTGGTATTCTAGGTATGGCAGGGAATGTATTTTTATTAGTTATAAAAGCCAGCATTGGTTTTATATGTAATAGTCAAGCTATGATTGCAGATAGTTTTAATAGTGCTGGTGATATTTTTGCCTCTCTTATGACTTTTATTGGTAACCGAATTGCTAGTGTTCCAAATGATGATGACCATAACCTTGGTCATGGAAAGGCTGAATACATTTTCTCTATGTTTATTAGTATTGCTATGATATTAGTTGCAACAAAACTTCTTTTTAACTCTATCACTAGTCTAATATCAAATGAACAACTTTCTTTTTCTTGGTTTTTAGTACTTGTTTGTTTTGTCACTATAATAACAAAATTATGGTTATACTTGTACACTTCTTCTGTTAATAAAAAACACCCTAGTATCTTATTACAAGCAAATATGAAAGACCATAGAAATGATTGTATTATAACTACATTTACTTTAATTTCTGTTATTTTAAGTTTATTAAATATTTATTGGTTTGATGGTGTTGTTGGTATTGGTATTTCTATTTGGATTTGTTATACAGGTATTACTATTTTCACTGAAAGTTATAATGTTTTAATGGATATTAGTATTGATGATAAAACTAAAAATTTAATTTTAGAAATTGCTCACAGTTATAAGAAAATTCAAGATGTAAAAGATATAGTTTCAACACCTGTTGGCGATAAATATTTAGTTTTTATTACTATTGGATTAGATGGAAACATGTCTACTTTTGAAAGTCATTCTTTAGCTGATAATTTAGAAAAATCTGTTACTAAATTAGATAATATTTATAAAACAGTTGTACATGTTGAACCTCAATAAACTATCTCCCCTTACTTTTATATATTAAGTATAGGGAGTTTTTTTATAATACTTTCTATTTATTTTAATAATTTTATTTCACTATCTTTTGTTAATATTTTCATTTGTGATATTGCTATTTGATTTAATTTATACAACCTTTCAGATTGCTTCATTCCTTCGTTTATAAATATTGAATTTGTATTTTCTAAGTTTGCTAAACATATTAATTCATTAATACTTGCATAATCTCTTATATTTCCTTTTTTATTTGAATTCTTTTCTCTCCATTCTTTTGCTGTCATTCCAAATAGAGCCATATTTAATACATCAGCTTCTTCAGCATATACTAAATTTACTTGTTTATTTGTTAATTCTTTAGGTATTAAGTTGTTTTTTATTGCGTCTGTATGTATTCTATAATCAATCTTACTTAATTCCCTTTTGGCTCTCCAACCTATTTCTTTTTGTTCTTCTCGTTTTAATCTTTCAAATTCTTTAATTAAATATATTTTGAATTTTGGACTAATCCACATTCCAAACTCAAATGCTATATCTTTATGTGCGTAAGTTCCACCATATCTTCCTGTTTTTGCAACTATTCCGATTGCATTTGTTTTATTTGACCATTCTTTAACACTTATTTTGTAACTATTTAAACCTGCTTGACTTTTAATTATGGCGAATTCGCCATAATTAAAATTAGGATTATGCAATTCTTCCCATATTCCTAAAAATTCGATTGTATTTCTATTTCTTAACCAATCTGAAATAAAGAATTCACCGTCCTTTGATTTTAGCATATCTGTTAAAGATATATAATCTTCATTACCTTCGTTATAATAGTTTATTCTTGTATCTAAGACTTCGAAATTTTTCACACTATCACATCCTTTTTGCTAATTTTATCAAACATTTGTTTTGATGTCAAGAGAATAAAAATTATTTTTTAGATTTTACACAAAATTTTAATTCTTTAAATTCTCCATAAAAATAAAGTATATGTTCATATATCATATACTTTATTTTCTTTATCATTTTTCACTATTTCTAAACCAAAATATTCAAAATGTTCTTTTTCACATGTTATAAAGTATTCCATCTGCTTTAAGCTTCTTCTTCGACTTCAAACTGTGAATTATATAAATCACTATAAAATCCACCTCTTTCAAGAAGCTCTTCATGTGTTCCTTGTTCTACTATATCTCCATGGTTCATAACTAAAATTAAGTCCGCATTTTTTATTGTTGATAATCTATGTGCAATAATAAAACTTGTTCTACCTTTCATTAAATTATCCATAGCATCTTGTATTTGTATTTCTGTTCTTGTATCAATAGATGATGTTGCTTCATCTAATATTAATATCTTCGGATCTGTTAAAATTACTCTTGCAATCGTAAGTAATTGTTTTTGTCCTGCTGATACATTGTTAGATTCTTCGTTTAAAAGAGAATTATATCCATTTGGTAAAGTTTTTATAAAATGATGCACATGCGCTGCTTTTGCTGCTCTTATTACTTCATCATCTGTTGCATCTTCTTTACCATACTTAATATTTTCTTTTACAGTTCCTCCAAATAGCCATGTATCTTGAAGAACCATACCAAACATCTTACGTAAATCTCCTCTTTCAAAGTCTTTTATATTATGACCATCAATTAGAATTTCTCCACTATTTACATCATAAAATCTCATAAGAAGTTTAACCATTGTAGTCTTTCCTGCCCCTGTAGGACCTACTATAGCTATTTTTTCTCCATTTTTTACGTCACAATTAAAGTCATTTATAATTGTTTTATTTTCATCATAACCAAACTTCACATGATTGAAAACTATATTTCCATCTAATTTAGATGTATCAATATTTCCTTTTGC
>CALXZC010000111.1 GCA_944393135.1 uncultured Clostridia bacterium
ACTAATCCATATACAATTCTAGATATTAATGTCATATCACCAAATAACATTGCTACTAAGTCAAAATTAAATAGTGCGATTAATCCCCAATTAAGTGCTCCTATTATAATTAGAACTAACGCAATTTTATCAATTACCTTCATCTTTTTCCTCCTATTATAAATTTTACTATTTCTAGTATGTGAAAAATTTTTTTAATTATACACATTGTTGAATTTTTTTATTTTTTGTGATATTTTGTTATAAAAAATAGAGGTGATATTTTGAAAGATAATGCACGTACTCGAAATCGTAATAGAAGAAGGCGAAAAATTCCTGATTTTGATTACTCAAAAGCCAATAAAATTTTAATTCCAACAGTTGCTATTTTGCTTATTTTATTTATTTCTATAGCTATTTTTTATTATTTTAAAAATAAAAGTAGTTATGAAAATTTTATAGAAACTTCTAAACAAGAAATTGAAGAAGCTCAAAAACAGAAACAGCAGGAAGAGTTTGAAGAAGATAATGACGAAACACCTACTGATGTAACTTTTACTTTATCCGCTATCGGAGATATTATGTGTCACAATACACAATATAATGACGCTTATAATGAAGATACAAATTCTTATGATTTTTCTTATGTTTTTGAAGATATTAGTCTTTACACTAAAACTGCTGATATTTGTGTTGGTAATTTAGAGACAACTTTTGCTGGTGAAGATGTAGGATATAGTAGCTATCCAACTTTTAATACTCCTGATAGCCTTGCATATGAATTAAAAGATATTGGTGTGGATGTTCTTTCCACTGCTGGCAATCATGCTTTAGATAAAGGCTTTGATGGTCTTTCTAGAACTATTGACGTTTTAAATGATGCTGATATTGCTCATCTTGGAACTTACCAAACTGCTGAAGAGCAAAATAAACCTTTAATAAAATATGTTAAGGGTATTAAACTTGCTTTTGTTAATTTTACTTACGGAACTAATGGAATTTCTATTCCTTCTGATAAACAATTTTGCGTTAATTTAATAGATGAAGATTTTATTAAAACTCAAATAGAAATAGCTAAGAATGAAAGTCCAGATATTATAGTTGCATGTATGCATTGGGGCAATGAATATAAAACTTCTCAGAATTCTAGTCAAGAAGAGTTGGCGGATTTCTTATTTCAAAATGGTGTTGATATTATTTTAGGTACGCATCCTCATGTTTTAGAACCTATGGAAAAAAGAACTGTTACTTTAGAAGATGGCTCAACTAAAGATGGATTTGTTATTTATTCTTTGGGAAATTTTATAGCTGACCAAAATGCTGAATATACAAGGAATTCTATTATTTTAAATTTAGATATAACCAAACATGTAGATGGTGCTATATCAATAGATAATTATGAATATGTACCAATTTATATGTACAAAGATACTAATAAATCAAAACAAAAAATGAAACTAATTGATATTAATAAGACTATTTATAATTATGAGAATTATATTGACAGTTCTATTAGTGAAGATTTTTATAATAAATTAAAAGAGGAATTGTCTAAAATTCAATCTATTTTAGGATAAGGTAGAAAAAGAAAATGGTAAATCCATTTTCTTTTTTAGTCTAACATATTTCTTCTTTTTAACCACCATGAAACTAATAATGTAAGTACTACTGATATACAAACCATTATAATAAACCCGAATGGACTGTTTTGTAATGGTAAACCTACATTCATTCCCCAAAAGCTGGAAATCATTGTTGGTACTGCTAATATAATTGTTATAGATGTTAATGTTTTCATAACTCCGTTTAGATTATTTGATATTATTGATGCATATGCATCCATTGTACCGTTTAGAATATTACTATATATTTGTGCCATTTCTATAGCCTGCTTATTTTCAGTTATGGCATCTTCTAGTATTTCACTATCTTCTTCATATAGTTTTATTATTTTTCCTCTTAATGTTTTCTCCATTACTAATTCATTTGATTTTAATGATGTTGTAAAATATACTAATCCTTTTTCTAAGTTTAATAATTTTAAAAGTTCTTTATTTCTCATTGAGTTTTTCAATATATATTCTGCTATTTCTGTCTCTTTATTTATTTGTTTTAGATAATTCAAATAAAAAGATGAGTTTAAATATAATATTTGAAAAATAAATCTAGTTTTCTTATATGTTTGAAAGTTTTTTATTTTTCTTTTTTCAAAACTTTCCATTATTTTATTTTTTCTTAATGATACTGTTATAAAAAAATCGTCTCTTACAACTATCATTCCTAATGGCATTGTTGTATATATCTCGTTTTCTTCACCTTTTTCTATGATTGGTACATCTACTACAAAAAGAATTGTATTATCATCATCTTCTCTATCAATTCTTGCTTTTTCTTCATAGTCTAAGGCATCTCGTATAAACTCTTCTTGTATATTTATATTTTCACAAACTTTTTTTATTTCATTTTCCGATGGATTTACTAAGTTAATCCATGAGCCTTTCTTAAATTCTTTTATTTCTTGAAACTCATTTGTTTCTACATCTGTATTATATATTTTTAGCAAGTCCATCACCCCTTTTAAATTTTCTCCAACACTTTTATTTTAGTACGTTTCAGGGATTTTGTCAATATCAAAAATAAATCTTCCACTTAAATGTAGAAGATTTATTTTTGGTGACTCTTCTCGGCTTCGAACCGAGGACCTCCAGATTAAGAGTCTGTTGCTCTACCAACTGAGCTAAAGAGCCTTGTTTTCTAAACTTTTTTTATTATAGTATTTTTTTCTTCAAATGTCAATAGCAAAGCCAATACTTTTCGAGTATTG
>CALXZC010000112.1 GCA_944393135.1 uncultured Clostridia bacterium
CTACTGTGCCACATTATCTCTTTTACTATTTCTTCTTGTGTTTTATTTAATTTTAAATTATAGACAAATGTTAGTTTGAAATTCTCACCTCCATTCACTTTATTATTTATATCATATGAAACATATTTTCGCAAGCACTTTTAAATAAATTTTTACTTTTAAGATATTTTAAAACAAATTGTTGATTTTTCCTATACCATAAAAATAAGAAGATAATCAAATATCTTCCTATCCTTCTATTACTCTAAAAATCAATGTTTTATCATATCTTTTAGAGATTTTTACATAAAAATCATTTAAACTTTTACTAATTTCTTCTTCATCTATATCATGTTTATTATTTAAAAACATTATATTAAATAAACTCTTTCCAAAAAATATCTTTGTATTTTTAAGCATTTGATAATTAGACTTTTCATAAAACTTAATTCTTTTCTCTCTAATAATTCTATCTTTTTCAGAAGTTGTATCTTCTGGGCTTTCCACCTCAAGTATTATACCTTTTTTGTATTTAAACTTTTCTTTAATCTCTTCTAATAACTTAGTTCCAATTCCTTCCCCTCTATATTTTTCAAAAACAGCAAGAAAGGAAATTAAAATATAGTTATTATCAGTATTTGCAATAATGGTATATGCTTTTTCTTTGCCATCTTCTGAAAATATAAAAACATCTTCATTTTTATTTGTAACTCTTTTCTTGAAATTATTTAAACTTGACCTTTCCCCTCTTGGGAAATCTTTTACAATATGTTTTCTATATATTTCTTTAAACTTCTTTAAATCAGCTTTTTTTAACATTATTCAACTCCTAAATATTCATTATAAGTAACTTCTCTATCTATAACTTGTCCATTTTCTTTGATATCAATAATTCTATTAGCTACTGTTTGTGTCAATTCGTGGTCATGTGATGTAAAAATAATATTTCCTGTAAATTTCTTCATACCTTCATTTAAGGCTGTAATACTTTCCATATCTAAATGGTTTGTTGGCTCATCAAAAATTAGGAAATTAGCACCTGAAAGCATCATTTTAGAAAGTACACATCTAACCTTTTCCCCACCAGATAATACTTTTACTTTCTTTAAAGCTTCATCTCCTGAAAATAACATCCTTCCTAAAAAGCTTCTAACATATGTTTCATCTGGATCTTTTGAATATTTTCTTAGCCAATCTGTTAAATTCTCATCTGTTTCAAATAAATAGTTGTTATCTTTAGGAAAATATGTATTAGTAATAGTAGTTCCCCATATTACTTCACCTTCATCTGGTTCAACCTCTCCTGCAATTATTTGGAAAAGAAGAGTTTTTACAAGTTCATTATCAGCTAAAATTGCTATTTTATTTCCTTCTTTTACATCAAAAGATATATTATCTAATAATTTTACACCATCTACTGTTTTAGAAACATTTTTTACTTGTAAAATTTCTTTACCAGGTTCTCTATCTGGTTTAAAATCTATGTATGGATATTTTCTATTAGAAGGTTTGATTTCTTCTAACTGTATTTTCTCTAAAGTTTTCTTTCTTGATGTAGCTTGTTTTGACTTAGAAGCATTTGCACTAAATCTAGCAATAAAATCTTGTAATTCTTTAATTTTATCTTCTTTTTTCTTGTTTTGTTCTCTTGCTTGTTTTAAAGCAAGCTGACTTGATTCATACCAGAAATCATAATTTCCAGGGTATACTTTTATTTTACCAAAATCAACATCAGCAATATGTGTACATACTTTATTTAAAAAATATCTATCGTGTGATACTACAATAACAGTGTTTTCAAAATCAATTAAAAACTCTTGAAGCCAGTTAATACTTTTAACATCTAAATCGTTTGTAGGTTCATCTAATAATAATACATCTGGGTTACCAAATAAACTTTGCGCAAGTAGTACTTTTACCTTATCTTTTGCTTCTATTTCCCTCATAAATTTATAATGATTTTCTGGAATTATTCCTAAATCATTTAGGAGTTTTGCCGCATCAGATTCTGCATTCCAACCATCAAGCTCTGCAAAACGTTCCTCTAATTTTGCTGCTTTCATACCATCTTCTTCTGAAAAATCAGGCTTCATATAAATAGCTTCTTTCTCTTTCATAATATCATATAGCTCTTTATTTCCCATAATCACAGTGTCAATAACTGTATAATCTTCAAAAGCATAATGGTCTTGTTTTAAAACAGATATTCTTTCTCCTTTATCAAGACTTACATCACCTTTACTTGGTTCAATTTCTCCTGATAAAACTTTTAAAAAAGTTGACTTTCCCGCACCATTAGCACCTATTATTCCATAACAATTTCCTTTTCCAAAACTAATATTTACATCTTCAAATAATACCCTTTTACCAAACCTCACAGTAACGTTATTTGCTACTAACATATCAATTCCTCCTAAATTTTTATCGTTGGTATTATACAATATTTTACTATAATTTTCAAGTAAAAAAAAAAGGACGAGCAATTTGTCTCGTTTTATAAAAAATGTAAAATTGAGACAAAAATTGCCCATCCCCTTTTTTCTCAATTTTAATCATCAAATAATAATTTTATTCCCCATAAACCTGATATTCCAACTAATCCATATACAATTCTAGATATTAATGTCATATCACCAAATAACATTGCTACTAAGTCAAAATTAAATAGTGC
>CALXZC010000113.1 GCA_944393135.1 uncultured Clostridia bacterium
GAGATATTCTCTTAAAGATTTAAAATTTAGAATAAAAAGTGTATTTATTCTACTACCGTTTACAATTTTTGTCAATAAAAAATATAAAAAATTAAGTAAAAATTAAAAATTTTATTAAATAATTTTTTTATGCACTAAAATTTCTATTTTCTTTCACAAAACATTCACAAACCTATTGTATTATATCATTGTATTAGGATATTATATATAAAGATTATTTAGGAGGTCTTGAAAATGGAAGAAAATAATAATGATAACAAAAAAAATGTTGTCTATGAAGTAAAAAAAGAAGAAAATTCAAATAGTACAAACTTTAAAACTGTACAAAATCCTAGTTCTTATAAAAATTATGAAAATACTAAAAAACAAAAATCAGGAGGTGGATTTGCTAAAAGTGTTTTACTACCATTTTTTAGTGGAGTAGTTGGTTGTGCTGTAGTAGTTGGAACATGCTTTGGAATTCCTTCAATACGTTCTAGTATATTAGGAACTGAAACTTCACATTCAAATACATCTAGCTCTTCTAATACAAATGGATATGTAAGTCAAACTTCACTATCTAATTATTCAGATACCTCAGTTTATGCTGCAAATAAAATTTTACCTTCTATTGTTGGTATTACAGTAGAATACAATGTAAATTCTTTAATTTCAATGTTTGGAAACAGAGCTCAAACAAATACAGCTACTGCAACAGGTTCTGGTATTATAATTAGTGAAGATGGTTATATATTAACTAATAACCATATAGTTTCAAGTTCATCTAATAACGATTTCTATGAAGTTTCATCAGCCACAAAAGTAACAGTAAAATTATTTAATGATGACTCTGAATATGAAGCAAAAATTATAGGAACTGATGAACAAACAGATTTAGCCGTTATTAAAATAGATAAAAATAATCTTCCCAAAGCTGAATTCGCAGACTCTGATAATATTAAAGTTGGAGAATTCGCGATGGCTGTAGGTAACCCATTAGGAATGGAAAGTAGTATCACTTGCGGTGTTGTTAGTGCCGTAAATAGAAAAATAACTGATAGTGATGGAAATACTTATACTTTAATACAAACAGATGCCGCAATAAATGCAGGAAATAGCGGTGGTGCTTTAGTAAATAGCCAAGGGCAAGTTATTGGTATTAATACTTTAAAATTACAAGGTGAAGGTGTTGAAGGTATGGGATTTGCTATTCCTATTAATTCAACAGAGGATATAACTTCTCAATTAATCGAATATAGTAAAGTTAAAAGACCATATATAGGAATTACAGGAATGGATTTAGATGAAGAAACCGCAAAAGCAAATAATTTAGTTGTTGGCATATATGTAAAAGCTATTGATGATTTTTCTGCTGCTGAAAAAGGTGGTTTAAAACCTGGTGATGTAATAATAGAAGCAGATGGTCAAAAAATAACTACTATGGATGAATTAAATGAAATTAAAAATAAACATAAAATAGGAGATACTATGACATTAAAAGTAAATCGTGATGGACAAGAAAGGGATTTAAGTATTACTCTTGCTGAACAGCCTTAATCTTATCTTAAGAATTATTTTATTGTTTATTCACCTTTAGTTCACAAAATGGACAAAATTCATTATTAAAATATAGTCATAATCAGTAAGAAAACTGATTTAAAATAAAAAACATCCCCTTTTATTTTCAAAAAAGAGAAGCTAAAAAATGCTTCTCTTATTTTTTATAAAATAACCAAATCCATTTCACTTGTATTTGTTTCATTTCCATAAGCATATATTATATATAAGGCTTCTGGTATCAAATAAAATTCTGTTGACTTTTCTAAACTGTAAATATCACTATCTACATTTCTTGAATAAATGTTATAACCTAAACTTTGTAAATCTTTAGCTCTTTCTTCTTCTTCTCTTATTTTTGTTTTTATTCTATTTTGAATATCACTTTCATTTAATTTCTCTATTTTTAGCACTTCCTGCAATGTTATTTCTTTATTATTTCTTAAATCATAATTATATGTTTGTATAATAACTTTTTGTGCGTTTGCTCCTTCTTTTAAGTTCGCTCTTATCATAAGTGATAAAATTCCATCTTGTACACTTGCAACATAATCTACAGTATAAATTATATTAGAATTTTCACTATTCAATACATTATTTGTAATATTTAAAAATATATTTTCTATTTCTTTATTATATGCATTTGTTATTTCATTATCAACATTAATGTGTGGTATATTTACATCTATATTATAACTGTTTAATTTAGTTTCTTTTTTCTGATATCCTGTATATACCAATTTTTTATCTTGTTCTATTCTTTTGTTATCATTTTCTCCATTATCATTATTTATTCCATTTATAAATAAATTAGTAAAATCCGTTTCTAAGTTAATTATCTCCTCATCAGTTTTATTGCCGTATGTTATTTCACTTTCTAAACCAATAAAACTTCCTAAATCAATTCTTGCATAAAATTGAACATAAAAAGCAACTATAACACAAATCAGACAAACCAAAACTATAGAAATATATAAAATTATCTGTCCTTTTTTTATTCCCTCTTTTTCTGGTAATGTAACTTTCATCATAAAACCTCGTTATTTTTATTTACCCTTTCATTATATCATCATTTTTTTTATTAGGCAATATTAATTT
>CALXZC010000114.1 GCA_944393135.1 uncultured Clostridia bacterium
TTTTTTATTTATTTTACTTTTTTATTTACTTTGTTTTCTAGATTTTTTATTTATTTTTTATGAGTATTTATATTACAAAAAAAATAAATCGGCTTATTTTTGATTTTCATGCCTCGTTGTTTTCTAAAAAATGTTTATTTATCTCTTTTTTTCTAATTTATTCTTTTTTTTTCTATTTTTTATGAATTTTTTCAAAAATATTCTTAAAAATCATTTAAAAAAAGTTATCCACATATCATTTTTTTTCGTTTATCTCACTTTTTCTATTTTTTTCGATTTTATTCTAATTTATTCTATTTTTTTCTTCACTTTTAGTTATCAACATGTTATACACAATGCCGTTTTTATATGATTATCTCTTTTTTTCTAATTTATTCTAATTTAATCTATTTTTTTCGATTTTTTTCATTTTTTAACTTATCCACATATTCTTCTATCTCTTTTTTTCTCACTTTTTCTGATTTTTTTGATTTTATTCTAATTTATTCTATTTTTTATGAATTTTTTATAATTAAAGTTATCCACATTATATATATTTCTTTATAATTTCCTAAAAATATATTATTATCTTTTTTTATCTATTTTTTTCAATTTTTATCTCTTTTTTTCTATATATTCTATTTCGAAAAAATTATCCACAGTTTGTTATATATTTGTGGATAACTAAAAAGAGATGATTATAAACCATCTCTCTATTCTTTTAATCTTATTGGTAAAATCATATAAGTATAATCATTATTATCAATTGATTTTATTAAACAAGGTGATATATTTGATCCAAACTCAACATATACTTCCTCATCATCAATCGCTTTTAAACTATCTAAAAAATATTTTGGATTAAATCCAGCTTCTAAGTTTTTTCCTTCAGTTGATACATATAACTCTTCTTTAGCATCTCCCGTTTGATTTGTACAAGAAATAACTACTTTTCCAATATCAACTTGAACTTTAACCGGATATTTTTTTTCTTTTTCAACACTTGATGCAGAAATTAAACTAATTCTTTCAAAACTATTTTGTAAACTATTTTTATTTACTCTCATTCTTGTTTCCCAATTACCTGGTATAACATTTTTATAATTTAAAAACTCTCCATCTAAAATTCTAGTAACAACTTTACAATTATCCATTTCAAACAAAGCTTGATTTTTTGCAACCCCTATTCTAAGTGGTTCAAAAGAATCTGAAATTATTTTATTTACTTCGTTTAATGTCCTTCCAGGAATAACTGCACTAAAATCATTAGTTTGTTTATTTAAATAAATACTTCTTAAAGCTAATCTAAATCCATCAACTGCTACAACATTTAATTTATTATTTTCTATTTCAAATAAACATCCTGTAAAAATTGGTCTACTTTCTTCAGAACTTACTGCAAAAATTGTTTTTCTAATCATATTTTTTAAAGTATTTTGTTCTAATTCTATAGAATTTTCAACTTCTATTTTAGGAAGTTCTGGAAATTCATCTGGATTCATAGTTGCTAATTTATATAAAGAACCTTCACACTCTATTTCCAATAAATTTTTCTCATTAACAGAAATATAAATTTCTGTATCAGGTAATTTTCTAATAATTTCACTAAACATTATTGCATTTACTACTGTACTTCCTTGTTCTTGTACTTCACAATCCATAATATATTCTATCCCTATTTCTAAATCATATGTTGTTAATTTTATTTCTTTATCATTAGTTTGAATAAGTATTCCTTCTAGTATAGGCATTGTAGTCTTAGATGCTACACCTTTAACTACGGAATTTAAAGCTTTAATAATTTTGTCTTTGTAACAAACTATTCTCATTTTTACTTCCTCCTTTATATAGTTTATAAATAATATAATAATTATTAGTAGTAATAGTATTAGGTCTTGTGGAAACTGTGGAAAACTCTGTTGATAACTGATATCCCTAACAAAATCGATGTTGATAACTTAGTGGAAAACTTGTCGAATAATCCACAGTTTAAATTTTATATTGTGTAAAACTAAGATATCAACAGTTTATTAACAGGTTTTCAACAGTGGCATGTGGATAACCAATGTACCTTTTCCGTAGGAATAGAAAGAATGTAACTATATAAAACAATATTTTTACAAACATAAATTTTAAAAAAATTTTCTTTCTATTTTGTTGTCTATTCTTTACCATTTATGATGATGTTTTTCACACTATCCACAATCAACTTTGTATTGCTTTTTTCTTTTACTTCTTTTTCTATCTTTTTACAAGCATGCATTACTGTAGAGTGGTCTCTTCCTCCAAAATCTGTTCCTATTTGAGGATAAGACATACTAGCTACTTCTCTACATAGAAACATGGCAATTTGCCTTGGAAAAGCTATATCGTTTGATCTTTTATTCCCTGCTAAATCATCTTTGTTAATACTAAAGTATTTAGCAACAGTTTCTTTAATAAAATCAGAAGATATTACTTTTTCGCTTTCATACTTGAACTCATTAATAATGTTTTCTGCTAGTTCTATTGTTATCGGACTATGTGTAAGAGAAGCTCTCGCGACTATTTTATTAAATACACCCTCTAATTCCCTAATATTAGAATCAATCTTATTTGCAATATCAGAAAGTATAAAATCTTCAATAATAACATTTTCATCTTGAGCTTTTTTT
>CALXZC010000115.1 GCA_944393135.1 uncultured Clostridia bacterium
TCATTCATCTTCTAATGTTTCGTCATATTCAAATTCGTAGTCTAACTCGTTGTTGTTTGCTTCTTGCTTGTTTTCTTTTATTTCTTTTGTACTTTCATCGATTTTTCTTTCTATTTCTTTTTTATCATCTTGCATTTTTTTCATATTTTTATTGTGTTTTTTTTGCATGTCTTTTAATATTTGGTTTGTTTGTTCTTTTTTGTTTTGGATGCACCTATTCATAATATTATTTGTTTTTTCTATTAAATCTGGTACATAGTCTAATAACTTATCTAATGAAGAACTATGTGTTACAGGCATTAGTTTTACATTGTTTGGTTGTATTACTAAAAATGCTATTGGGTTTATTGTAACCCCTGCACCACTTCCTCCTCCAAATGGTAGCCTATATTGTATTTCTTCTTCTTTTTCCTTCTTGCTATATTCATTTATAGTTTCCCCACTAAATTCGCTTCCACCTGCCGCAAATCCAAATGATACTTTTGATATTGGTATTATTACAATATTATTAGATGTTTCTATTGGATCTCCTATTATTGTATTTACATCTACCATATCCTGTATACTATTCATAGCTGTAAGCATAAGACCTTCTATTGGATGTTCGCTCATTTTTATCCTCTCCTTTTTTATTATTTAAGATATATATTATATTTATAATATGTATCATTTTTATCTCAAATATACCTGAAATTTCGATATTAACCATGTTTTGATTTAGAAATAATGGTTTTATATTGAATATTTGTTTTTTACAGTCTTTTACTTTTTGTTTTATAATAAAAGATATTATTGTACTAATTATTGGAACTAAGATAGCTGTAGCACTCGCATTTTCTGTTCCTAATTCTATTTCTAGTTTTATTTTTTTTATATCCATTTTATTTTCTTTTAATAATTTAGGTAGTTTGTCTATACTTATTTCTTTTTCTATTTCCTTTAGTTTTACTTTTTTTAATATTCCTTTTTTTCTATATTTCTCTATCTTATTTTTAGTTATTCTTGATTTTATTATTGGTATTTTCCCTAGTACATATAATTTTATTGTAACTTCATAGTCTCTTCTTTTGTTTTTTGGCAAAGTAGATGTGTATTTGAATTTTTTTATTTCTATTTTTATTTTTGATGTTAAAAATACTATTATTAAAATTGAAATACAAAAAAGAAAAACCAATATTTTCCCTCCTTTTTTAAGGATTTTATATTAGTTTTTCCAGAAATTTCTTTTTTAATCATTTTTTATGATTTTATTTATCATTTACTATTTTTCTTTTTGATTTTTTTACTAAAATATCTCCAAATAATTTTTCTTGTTCTGTTTCTATTTTACTTCTTCTTGATAATTCTAATAGCCCAGAAAATGCTGTTACTACTTCTTGTTTGTTATGTTTTTTTATTGAGAATAATTTATTAAATACAAAACTTTTTTGTTTTACTAATACTTTGAACATTTGTCTTACTTTACTTGCTACTGTATAATTATCTGTTATTGCTATTTTTTCTATATTTTTTGCATTCTGATTTATTTTCTGTTCATTTTTTTCTACTATGTTTTTATATATTTCTGGTATTATTTCTTTGCTATATTCTTTTTCTATTTTTTGCTTTGGCAGTTCGATTTCTTCTGGTATTTTATAATATCTATTTGAGTTTTCCATATAGTTTTGCTTTAATACTTTGCTTATTTCTTTAAATTTTTTATATTCTATAATTCTTCTTATTAATTCTTCTTCTGTTATTTCCTCTTCCTCTTCTTCTTGTTTTGGTAATAAGCTTTTTGATTTTAAGTATAATAATGTAGATGCCATAACTAAAAATTCGCTTGCTATCTCTAGGTTTAATTTTTCTTGTTCTTTTAGATATTCTATGTATTGATCTGTTATTTGACTTAAGGCTATATCATATATATTCATTTTATTTTTATCTATTAGGTGGCATAATAAGTCTAGTGGTCCCTCAAAGTTATTTATTTTCACTGCATATTTTTTTGTTTCTAATGTTAATATTGCCATTTTTATTCCTCCATTGCATTATTTATGTTTTCTATTTTATAGCCTTTTTTTAACAAGAATTGTTTTATTTCTTCATCTTCCATAGTATTAGCTTTTTTATATATAAGATTTCTTGCGGATTTTATCTCATATTCTTCTAGTTCTTCTCTATTTTCATATATATAATCTTCTACATCATTTTTATTTAGTCCTTTTGCTAATAATTTATATTTCATTTCTTTTAATGATAAGTTTTTTAATATCATATAATTATTTACAGTTTTTCTTATATATTCTTTATCATCTATATATCCTGCTTCTTTTAAATATTCAATGATATCTTCTAGCATGTTTTCTTCTATTTCTTTTTGAAATTTCGTTCTTATTTCTTGTTCTGTTCTTTTCTTATATAAGATATATCTTAATACTTTTGTTTTTTTGTTATCAAATTCTTCTACTGTATACATATTTCCTTCTTTCTATATTTTATAAATATTTTTTACTATTTTACTATAACTTACTTAAAATATCAAGAAAGTAAAAAATAAAAAGAGTAAAAAAATAGGAAAATAAAAGATAAAAAACAAGTTGAAAAATTTTTAATTTT
>CALXZC010000116.1 GCA_944393135.1 uncultured Clostridia bacterium
ATATAAAAGAGTTTTAAGATTCGATAAAAATCATAAAGAGAGAGAAGATAGTTTGATTTAAAGAACTATCTTCTTTTTTGCTATTAAATAAACAAAAATTTCCTAAATTTATAAAAATATTTCATAGAGTTGTTTTCTAAATCATGAAATTTTACTATTTTAATTTATATTTTTATATAAATTTATTTCCTCAAATAGTAAGAACTCGTGAAATGCTTGAAAAAAGGAGGTTTTTGTGATATGATAGATATCGTTAAAAGAAAAATTAATATGACTGATGAATTACGTTCAAAGATAAAATGGGCTTGCACTTTTAATAATTGTGTACCAATGATAAAGAACGGTAGTTTAAAAATTATTGAGCATACTAATTTAGCTTATGTAGAACCACACAGAGTAATTATTAAAGAAAAATTATTTCTGTTCTTTAATAATCATGAATATTTCTACATAGGTAATCTACAAAATAAGTATCCAATATCTAAACTACAAGACATGGTAAACTAATATTTTAAGTGTATTTATTTTTTCTACTAACATTAAAACAACATAAAATATATTTAGAGTATTAGTTTAGCAAATACAAGATGCTTCTAATGCTCTTTTTTATATTTATATTGTTATTCAGGAGGTAATATAATAAATGGATTCAAAAAATCAAGAGAGTAAACCAAAGATTGCAGGTATATATATTCGTGTTAGTACAGAAGACCAAGCAAGAGAAGGATTTTCTTTAGTAGAACAAGAAGAAAAATTAAGACAACTATGTGACTTTAAAGAATATAAAATATTTAAAGTTTACCAAGATGCTGGAATAAGTGCAAAAGATATGGAACATAGACCTGGATTTCAAGAAATGATGGACGATATGAGAAAAGGAAAGATTAATTATATTGTTGCATATAAGCTAGATAGAGTAACTCGTTCAGTAAGAGATTTAGAGTTATTAATTGCAGAACTTGAAAAATATGATTGCTATTTAATATGTGAAAGAGATGATGTAAATACTTCAACAGCAAATGGAAGATTTTTTGTTAGAATGTTAACGGTTCTTTCTCAATTAGAAATAGAAGTTGTATCTGAAAGAACAAAATTTGGAATGAGTGGTGCAATTAAAGCAGGACATCTACCTGGAACTTGTCCACTTGGATATTATAGGGATTCAGATAAAGTTGTTAAACTTGATCCTAATACTAAAGGTATAGTAAGAAGAATATTTAATATGTATTTAGAGGGTAAAAGTTATTATCAAATATCTTGTATATTAGACGAAGAAAAGGTTTTATATCCAGAGCATAACAAATGGACTGAGGCAGCAGTTAGAACAATTATAAATAATAGAATATATGTAGGAGATTATGTTAGAAATAAAACTTCTAAAGATTCAAGTAAAGAAGAAGTATATCCAGATGTTGTAGCTCCTATTATAACAAGAGCAGAATGGGAAGAAATACAAATTCAAAAAGAAAAGAATATGCAATCATTTTCAAGAGATAGAGTCTATATATTCTTTCAAAAACTTATTTGTCCTAAATGTGGTAAGTTAATGCTTTGTAAAGGTGCTGGTGGTAAAAAGAAAAAATATATGTATTATAATTGTGCGGATTGTCATTTGTATTTTAGAGAAGATAAAATAGAGGAAGTATTATTAAACTTTATTCTTAGCTTAGTAGAATATGATGAAGTTGTTAAAAAATATTTCTATCCTATATTAGCAGAAAAAGAAGAAATTAACACAGAAAATATTGATAAAGAAATTGCAGAATTAGAGAAGCAGAGAAATAGAATTAAGAAAGCTTTTATGTCTGGAATAGTAGAAATGGAAGATTTTGCAGAAGACTATAAAAGTATTGAGGACAAGCTTAATAAGTTAGAGCAAGACAAAATGAAGAATATGGAAATAGACACAGAACACTTTTCTTTAATGAAGATTATGGCTGATAGAGATTTTGAAATTGAATCCAGATTAAATAGTGATAGTTTTGTAGAAGATTTAAAAGCAGAATGGAATGCAAAAACTAAAATTGAAAAGCAAGAATTTATTTCTAAATTTATTGAGTCAATGGTACTTGAAAAAGATGAAGAAAATGATGGCTTCAAAATTATAAAAATAAATTTTAGAAGTAGATACCTAGATGAACTTAAAAAATTAAATAAAGCTGATTGTATTGATTTAGCAAAACCAACAGATGATATGAAAGGTATATCTGTAATAAAAAGTACACCAAGAATTACAAAGAAAGAATTAAATGAATATGTTGAACATTTAAAAGAATATTATGATGTAAAATATTATGAAGATATTTATGATTGGACTCATTCCTATGTTCAAGATGATAGTATGATTACAATGCCAAGAGAAAAAGGAAATGAAAAATTAATTAGAACAGTATTTGTTGATAATAACAAAAATTTTCCTATAAAAGATGCAAAAGGTAAAGTGAGAGGAAAATTGGGTGCAGTATCATATCGTGAAAAAGGTGTTACAGATAAAAATGAATTAGATGATTATTTGGAAGAAGTATCTGATTTAGTTTTATATAAGCAAGA